>JANDJC010000009.1 GCA_024331045.1 Nitrospira sp. | reverse complement strand
TCGAGCGAGATCCCACATTTAACCGAACATCGCCGATGCACCAGCAAGGGGACGCCCACGCTCCGACTGCCAACTCTCGTTCGGAACTCGCTGGTATAGATGGGGGCAGCATCAGCAAGCGTCTGCGCGCAGGCTGATGGAGCTGTGTAGCGGTCAGGATCCACGCCCAAACGACGGCAGATGGCATTTGTCAACGTGTCAGGCAGCGCCGGCTCAATCTGCACGGCGTCACCAACAATGACGGCACGGCGCGTTCGCAAAAGTGTATCCACGGCTGCTTGTGGCAAGGCCTGCTCTGCTTCATCCACAAGCAGCCAGCCAAGGCTTTCGAGGGGCAGCTTGTCCGACCATTCGCGTGCGGTGCGCGTTCTCAACAACCGCGCCCAGAATCCCGGCATTGTCAGGCCATGTGCGAGAAGCTCTTGTTCAGCATGTTGAGGCTGACCTGACGCTTTGTCCTCCGCCTGCCGCGCAATCGCCAACGCTGACTCAAGCCGTCTGGCATTTTCTATGGCAGCGTCACGTTTGGCCAAGGCATCAGCTTCCACCTGTGCAAAGGACTGGCAGTCGCGCTAAGTCGTTCCGCAGGACTCCCTAGCCATGTTTGCCACCGGCGGCTCTTATCCAGCGCGTTCAGGAATCGTTTTCGTGCCTCCTTCCATCGTCCGAGAGCTGCCTCGCAGCTGGATGGTGGTTGTCCTGCTTCGACAATGTGCGGCACCCGCCGCATGACCAGCCCTGTATCCTGGTCGGTTCTCTCCATTTCCCAGATCGAACCCACAGCAGCGCGCCAGTAGCTGCTGAGTTCGGTATCGTCGTCTCACCAGAAGGCCGGCTTGAATCGGCCGCGATTCCGCGCGTTACCCACCACAGCAGCGATGGCTCCCCACGTTTTCGATTGATGCAAGGCGTCAGAGAACGCCTTGAGGTAGCGCCGCTCCCCAGCATCGTTGGCGATCGCGTCAAGTTCCTGAAATCTCTGCGCCCACGTTTTCGACAGCTTTGTTGTTTGATGATGCGACCATCATCTCGAACCAGCGCAGAGATTGATTCAACTAGAGGTGAATCCAGCCATCACCGGCTTTGAGCTTTTGCTCAGAATGCTCAATCGCCTCCTCAGGGTCATCGAACTTCGCCATCGCCTCCGCCCTCTCGGCGATGACACCGGCGACGAGGCCTCGAAGCAACGTCGTCGTTCCGGTTCGGGTGGTCCATTGACGCCGAGCGGTCCTCCGGTCTTCGCTTCGTGAAATGTCAAGTTCACTACCGCTTGTGGAAGTAAGACGAGCGGGGGTCAGCCAGGACCTGACCAGCGCGCCAACGGAGTGAGTCCAGGACTTACGGCGTTTGCCAAAACCGTGGTGTCACGCAACAAATCCCGGCTGTTTTGCTGGCGCCCACCGCCGAGATCGCGTTGGCGGTTCTGGGTTGCCTTCCCCTCGAAAAATAGCCTTCGAGCAAGCGCAAGATCTTCAAGGAAGAAGCGGTTCAGGGGTAATGGCTCTGGAGGGCCCGGGTCTTTAAAGGAGGGATGGGAGGCGAACAGCGAATTCGGGCGGCTCGCCCCCCAAGTCGGTAATCCGAGTTCGTGGGCGAGCGCTTCCTAAGCAGCGAACAAGGCCTTTTGTGTCAGTGAAGAGGGATCGCTCTCCGTCTCTCTGTGTCTTCATTCCCCAGAACCACGCCAAGAAACGTCCTCTCAATCTTCTCCACCAGCCCTGACTCAGTATCTGGCCATCGTGCAGGATCTCTCAATTCGCCATTCGATGCGGAAATTATTCCCCCACCGAAACTCAAATACCCCCAGCGGCGATTCCACACGTTGCCCTTGACGATTCACCACGACAATGGCGAGCACAGCCTTGCCTCTTGCGCCAGGCTTCTCAGGACGAGTGTCGCCCCATCGCTCAACGAGCCGCTCCACCGCTAGCTCCACCTTTATCGACCCCAGAACGACCTGATAGTAGAGCTGTTGGTGTGGACGTGACCTCTCACTTCGTTCCCATGAGAGCGCCGATTCGCTTCACGCAACCACACGTGTTCGGTCGCCACCGGCCAAGTCCTCCGGGCGGATGCGGATAGCGGGTGCGGATATAGGACGGCGGTGAGAGAACTTCTAAGGCCGTCCATGCTGATAAAATGTCCCCTAGCCGATTGGTTACTGGATGGAGGAGGTAGAGGTGCGGTTGGTTCTTCCAGTGCCATTCTGCTCCTGGAGAGTACGCAAGTGAGAGATGGATGAGGACGATCCGAAGATTGTTTCTGAAAACGAGCAGTCTATTGGGATGAGGACGGGACAGGGCGTGGGAGGGTTGGTGACTTCTGTTCTCCTGACGACGGCCCAGATTTCAACCTAACCAGTCGCTCCCTTACCCGATTCCGTAACCTTCCTGCACGCTTGGTTTTTCGAGACGTCAGTCCCTCTTGCAACGTCAGAAGAACCTCAGGATTATTGGTTTCTTCCTCGAACAACCGCTCCAGCTCTTGTATGGAGCTCTTGCTCTTGTATGGAGTTTTTGCATGGAGGATCGAAGGAATGATTGAGGCATATTCTCAGAGTTCCACGGAATTGCGCGCCATCCCACTGCGCCTCCGCCACTACGCCCTCAGCCTGGCTAAGCAGTATCACTAGCTAATCGGTTGTGAGCGAGGTTCCTTTATCCACCACTCTGGCCAATAGCGAGTCTTCCATTTAGGCCTTTTCTCGCAAGAACGAAAGAAAAAGAGATTGTCCGCTTTTCTCTTTTGGGAAGGCCTGAAGATCCTGGCCGCTACGCGAGTGCGCCCGAAGCTCGTCTCAAGGCTTGCGTGCCAGAGGGCCAGGAAAAAACGGGATGTCCCCTGTTCTCCTTTGCTCTGCTTCCTTTTGCTCTGCTTCCTTCTTCTTTCCCGACGTTGAACACCATCGGTTGCTTTCGGTTGCTTATGGAGCACCCAGGCACGGCCATGGAGAAGGAAGAGAAGAAACGCCCGGTACGCTCAAGGCGAGGTGGTGGTCCCAACGGGATTCGAACCCGTGTTTAAGCCTTGAGAGGGCTCCGTCCTAGGCCAGGCTAGACGATGGGACCACTGTCATGCCGTTAGATCCTTGGTGCATGCGCAGGTTTGCACCACGCACCAAGCTCGACCGCTGGCGAGAGGAAGTCGTCGTGGACGGTAGCATAGGGCCCTTAGCCTTTGCAATGGGACCACGGGTCCCGTCGGCCCTCTTGACAGAACAATGCTGTCAGCCTAGCCTGCTACGCTACCACGCCAGCAGAGGAATGGTCTGTCGCACTTGCGGCTGTTTACTCACGGCAAACCATGAGAGAGAATTTCTCCTCATCTTTTCCGGCACCATCAGCCAGTCGCACAAGCCTCGAAGGAAAAGGCATGCATCAACAGCGGCTCGAGCTGCTCATCGGCTCCAACGTATTTCGCGACACCAACGGTGTGGTGAAGGTCGAGGAGAAGGAACAGCTTGTCGTGGAATGGAGGCCTGATGAAAGGCTGCTGCTCCTCACGATGGACTTGTATGATGAGCAGGGTGCCCGCGCAGCCCACCTGCGGCGGAATGTGCTGGTGGTGAACCGATCCGGGCAATTCGGCGTCGAGATCCACCAAAGCACGGCCGACATTCGTACCGATCCCCCGTGGGTGCGACTCGTTGACCACCAGTCCGGCATGGTGGCGATCGAGGTGCTGATAGCGTCTGAGTACCGCGCCCATATCCGCTCAGGCCGGTTCTACTCCCATCGAGGAACCTTAGTGGAAATTACTCCCCACTATTGCCGTCTCGGTTCTCAAGCGACGTGGTTTGGTGAAATCACTGAGGCCCGAGGCGGCATGGTGATCCTGAGCTCCCAACGACCACAGCCATTTTTCACTGCGCCATGATCTTCACCGGTCTCTGGGGAACGGTGCTTTATAAGACCCCTCCGCTGCTTCGTCCGAATAAGTCCCTTTCCCACATCATGCGTTTGTTCCCCTGTTCCTATTCCATGCTCCCTGCATCAGCTTCCTTGGCAAACTATGGGACTCAGAGGACTGTACTCCCTGGCTTGACTTCATGATCGATTTTGTGAAACCCACGGTGCAGGCCTTTCTCGTCTGCGACCACGTCATCGAAGACAGTTTGACCAGAAAAAAGAGCCTCATTGGCCTGTTTACTCATCTTCAGTCTCCTGTCTTCCCCTTCCAGCACCAGCACATGGGCCTCTACTTTTGCCTGACGGATGTCGAGGGAACCCATCAGTTCGAAATCGATCTGGTGTATCTCAACAATGAACAGCTTGTCTGCCGTGCCGTTCTTCCCGGCATTTCTATCGGCGACCGGCTGCAAATTTCGGATTTTGGCATTAACATTCCATCGTTAATCGTTCCGTCGCCAGGACGGTATGAGTTTCGCCTAAAGATGGACGGTCACTTGATCGCGCAGAAAGACTTTAACGTGGTGCAGGCGACGCCGCCACGCATCACCGAACCACCGCCCGAGGAGGCCGCTCCTTAAGGAGTCCTGGACTTGAGGGGACCTGGAAAGGACCTGCCGCCTGACATGCTCACGGGCCCTCTGCTGTGATAGAAATGCCTCGAGCAAGAGTCATCCCGAATCCTATCAGTCTGGTGATGAAAGGACGTGCATGACAACGCCCAACTCTTCCGCCCCATCGGATTTCATCCGGACCCTCATTGCAGCAGACCGCGCCGCGGGCAAACACGGTGGCAGGGTTGTCACCAGGTTTCCTCCTGAGCCCAACGGCTATCTCCATATCGGCCATGCCAAGTCGATCTGCTTGAACTTCGGCATCGCCCTGGAAAATCCGGGTGGCCGGTGCCACCTGCGGCTCGACGACACCAACCCCACAACCGAAGACCCAGAATATGTCGCAGCCATTCAAGAAGACATTCGCTGGCTGGGATTTGACTGGAACGGCTATCTCTTTTATGCCTCGGACTATTTCGAGCAGCTCTATCAGTTCGCCGTCACGCTCATTAAAAAAGGCAAGGCTTATGTGGACAGCCTCTCGGCCGACGAAATCCGCGCCTATCGTGGGACGTTGACCGAACCGGGGCGCGAGAGTCCATATCGGAACCGTTCGGTCGAAGAAAACTTGGATCTGTTTGCCCGCATGAGAGCCGGTGAGTTTCCCGACGGCGCTCATGTCTTACGTGCCAAGATCGACATGGCCTCGCCCAACATCAATCTCCGCGACCCGGTGCTCTATCGTATCCGACATGTCGCCCATTATCGAACGGGCACTGCCTGGTGTATCTATCCTTCGTATGATTTTGCCCATCCACTCTCCGATGCTATCGAGGGGATCACCCATTCCATTTGCACCCTGGAATTTGAAGACCATCGGCCCTTGTACGATTGGGTCGTGACCGAGGCCGAAGCCCCCCATCGGCCCCAGCAAATCGAGTTTGCCCGCTTGAATCTGAGCGGCACCGTGATGAGCAAACGCCGCCTGCTTGAGCTGGTGGACAAACGTCTAGTTGCCGGTTGGGACGATCCTCGTCTGCCAACGCTCAAGGGCCTTCGCCGCCGAGGCGTCACCCCTGAAGCCATCCGTGCTTTTTGCGAACACATTGGCGTGGCCAAGCGGGACGCCGTTGTGGACATGCAGCTCTTCGAACACTTTATCCGCGAAGATTTGAATCGACGTTCGCCACGCGTCATGGCCGTGCTCAGGCCGCTTAAACTGATCATCAACAACTATCCGGAACAGCTCGTGGAAGAGCTGGAGGCCATCAATAACCCAGAAGATCCCTCGGCAGGCACGAGAACAGTTCCCTTCTCTCGAGAACTGTACATTGAACAGGATGACTTTCGGGAAGACCCGCCCAAACAGTTCTTCCGTCTTGCGCCGGGACGGGAAGTACGGCTGCGCTACGCCTATATCGTCAAGTGCGTGGGCGCCACGAAGGACCCGCGCACCGGTGAAGTGACGGAAGTGCACTGCGTCTATGATCCGGACACCAAGGGAGGATCCTCACGAGACCAACGGAAAGTGAAGGCAACGATCCATTGGGTGTCGGCAGCCCACGCCGTTCCGGCGGAGGTGCGCCTGTACAACCAATTGCTCACCCGTGACCTGAACGAGATTCCCGACAACGAGGAGTGGACCACGTATCTGAATCCCCATTCCCTCGAGCGATTGACCCGCTGCCTGGTTGAGCCAGGGCTGCGACAGGCCCCCGTTGGAGCCCGATTTCAATTTGAGCGGCAAGGGTACTTCTGCGTGGACCCCGACTCGTCGACGGACCGGCCGGTGTTTAATCGAACCGTTTCGCTTAAGGACACCTGGGCCAAGATTGAAAAGGCACAACAACGATGACAAACAGGACTCCGCCGCAGTCTGTAGAGGCACCTGGGGATCAGCTCCTGATCTTGGTATCATAGAGGCATGGTCTGTCCTCTCTGTCACAAACCGACCACGTGGGAACACAACCCGTGGCGCCCCTTTTGCTCCGAACGGTGCAAGCTGACGGATCTCGGACGTTGGGCCGCTGAACGGTATCGGATTCCAGGCGCGCCACTCTCCCTTGATTCTTCACCTGACTCCTCATCAGGAAATCACCCATCAGCCGAAACCGGCTGACGGGAGGCCCCTCGCTCCGTCTTTTTCTTTTTGCCCTCCTCACCTAGTTGGCAAGCCGTGAAAAACTTGCTATGGTCCTACCGGTTTTGTTGCCGAAAGGAGGTCGTCCATGCTCCCCACTAAAGGCTATGCGGCCTTGACCGCCAAGGCGCCGTTGCAGCCCTATTCGTTTGAGCGCCGTGCTGTTGGAGACCATGATGTGTTGATTGCCATCAGCCATTGCGGCATCTGCCATTCCGACATCCATCAAGCCCGCAACGAATGGGGCGGATCGTTGTTCCCGATGGTGCCGGGCCACGAAATCATTGGCACGGTCACCCGCGTGGGAGCGGCTGTCACCAAGTTCCAAATCGGTGACCGGGTAGGAGTCGGCTGTTTTGTGGACTCCTGTCGAACCTGCGTCGCCTGCCGGGAAGGACTGGAGCAATACTGCGAAGCAGGCATGGTGTTGACCTATAGCGGTCGTGATCGTGACGGCCGGATCACCCAGGGAGGCTATTCGACCCAGATCGTAGTGGACGAACACTATGTCCTGCGCATCCCTCCCTCCCTTTCGACCGCTGGCGCCGCTCCCCTGCTCTGCGCAGGCATTACCACCTACTCTCCCCTGCGACACTGGGGTATTGGCAAGTATCACAAGCTCGCCGTGGTGGGCTTGGGCGGATTGGGCCACATGGCGGTCAAATTCGCCAAGGCTCGTGGCATCGACACCGTCGTCCTCAGTACCTCGGAAGGGAAGCGCAAGGACGCGGAACGGCTGGGCGCGTCAGACTTTGCCGTGACGTCCGATCCACGAACCTTTGCCAAGCTGCAACGACGTTTTGATTTTATTCTTGATACGGTCTCCGCACCGCACGATTACAATGCCTATCTCAATCTGCTCAAAACCGATGGCACGATGATTCTGGTGGGAGTGCCGGAGAAACCGATGCCACTTCATCCGTTCGCTCTGATTCTCAACCGACGGCGACTGGCCGGATCCGTCATCGGAGGAATTCGCGAAACACAGGAGATGCTCAATTTCTGCGCCACTCATGCAATCGAAGCCGACGTGGAGGTCATCCCAATCCAACAGGTCAATGAGGCCTATGAGCGAGTTCTGAAAGGCGATGTGCGATTTCGGTTTGTCCTTGATATGGCCTCCCTGTCGTAAGGTCCCTTCCCCAGGAGACGCTATGTTGAGAAAATCGGTAGAAACGAGGAGGAGAAAATGGCTGGGGGACTAGGAATCGAACCTAGGTAGCCAGCTCCAAAGGCTGGCGTCCTACCGCTAGACGATCCCCCAGCGCGGTGTTTCAGTTGCCCCGTGCAGAACGCCAAAAAGATTGGCTGGGGGACTAGGAATCGAACCTAGGTAGTCAGATCCAGAGTCTGACGTCCTACCGCTAGACGATCCCCCAACCGAGGCTCACCGTAATATAGGAGGCCGTGATCCGTCAAGTCTGGCCTCGTTGCGCCCGCTCCACTCCCTGCTGAAGCCGCCATAGGATCCGTTCTTTGCCCAACACTTCCATCACCTCGAACAGCCCCGGACTGGCAGCACGACCAGTAAGGGCGACCCGAACCGGCTGGGCCAGTTGTCCCATCTTGATCCCTTCCTCTTGAACGAAGCGTTTGAACGACTGTTCCCACTCAGCTTTGGAAAACTGAGCAAAGGCGGAGAATCGCTCGATCAAGCGATTGAGGAGTGGCACAATGGCCGGAGTGAGAAATTTCTTTGCCGCCTCTTCATCGTAAGTGACCGACGGCCCAAAATAGGGTTTGACCCATTCGACCATTTCTACCAGGGTTTTGGTCCGTTCCCTAACCAGAACCACGAGCTGCGCCAACCACTCGGCCGAGACTTCTTTGACCTCCTCTCCCAAGCCGGCTTGTTCCAAAAACGGGATCAAGAGGGCAGCCACACGGGCGGGTGGGCTGGTTCTGATGTATTCGGCATTCATCCAGAGCATCTTGTCCGGATTAAAGACCGCCGCCGATTTCTGCACATGGTCCCATGAAAACTTCTGGATCAGCTCTTCGCGAGTGAAGATCTCTTGATCACCGTAAGACCATCCAAGTCTGGCGAGGTAATTGATCACTGCTTCCGGCAGATAGCCCATTTCTTTGTAGGCCATGATGGACGTCGCCCCGTGCCGCTTCGACAACCTTGTCTTGTCCGCGCCAAGAATCATCGGCAAATGACCGAACCGGGGAACAGGAAAGCCCAGCGCTTGAAAGATCGGAATTTGGCGCGGTGTGTTCGTGAGATGGTCATCGCCGCGCACAACATGGGTAATTCCCATCAGCGCATCATCAACGACAACCGAGAAATTGTAGGTCGGGTATCCGTTGGATCGCAGAATGACGAGGTCGTCCAGCACTGCATTGTCAAACACGACCGTGCCCTTGATCAGATCCTCCACCACGGTTTGGCCTGTTTGGGGAGCCTTAAACCGCAAGGCCGCATCGGCGGGAGGCCGTGTAATGTCCCGCTCACGACAGCGGCCATCGTACCGAGGGGACAACCCTTTCGCCTCCGCCTCCTTGCGCCGAGCCTCCAGTTCTTCCGGCTTGCACACGCACCAGTACGCCTGCCCCTTTTCCAGGAGTTTCAAGGCGTTGGTCCGATAGAGCTCCATCCGCTCGGTTTGGCGAAACGGTCCCTCATCCCAATCGAGTCCGACCCATTGCATGCCTTCCAGAATGGCCTGAATTGATTCCTCCGTTGAGCGGCTTTGGTCCGTATCCTCGATGCGCAAAATAAACGTGCCCCCTTGCTGACGGGCGAAGAGCCAATTGAACAGCGCCGTCCGGACCCCACCAATATGGAGGTACCCTGTCGGGCTGGGAGCAAATCGAACTCGAACCTGCGTCATCCGGTGATCCCTTGGCAGTCGCACCAGTCGTTCGACCACGTCTATAGCACGGAGGGAAACAGCCTGTACAGCACGGACACACTCCCCCGCTTTTCTTTGCGCCCGTTCCTCTGATAAGAGGAACATCCCTGTCGTATCATGGCAGAACCCATCCAACCAGCCACTGTGCTTTCCACAACGGATCTTACCCCCAACGTCCGTCAGCTCGTTCTGCTTCCTCAACACAAACTGGATTTCTCGCCCGGTCAATGGGTCTCCCTCAAATTACCGGTCGGTCCTCACCCGCCGCTCACTCGCGCCTATTCCATGGCAGAGCCGGCCTCACCTGCGGGAACATTGACCCTGGTCTTCGACCGGGTGCCACAAGGCTTAGGCTCCAACTATCTGTACCAGCTCCGAGTCGGCGACATCGTTTCTTTGTCGGGTCCTTATGGAAAGTTCCTGCTCCCTCCGCGATCAGATCGTGCACTCCTCTCTATTGCTCGCTATACGGGCCTTGTTCCGATCCATTGCATGCTCAAAGCATTGAAGGCCGCAGATGACCCCACGCCGGTTTTCCTCATCGCGGTGGGGCCGGCCGAAGACGAACTGCTGTACCATGTCGAGCTGCTAACTCTGGCCATCACCTGTTCATCCTTTCACTACTTTCCCCTGGTAGCACCCACCGAAGAAACAGCCGTCGCCCAGGTCATTGACGTGTTGCCTCCCTGGCTCCGGAGCCATCACAACGCTCAGCCGTTGCTCTGCGGAACGAAGCCGTTCGTGCAGCCTCTTCGGCAATATTTGATGGAAGCGGGATACGAACGGAAAGAGATTCGCGTGGAGGTCTACGGATAGGGAATCACAGCGTAGAACACCAACCGCGGGGGAGAAAGAGAACCCCCGTGAGCCACCCCCAGCAGCAGTTCTTGCCCCCGCGCCGTTTCTCCTAGAGCAGGGATTGTCTTCCTGGCTAGTTCAATGGCCTTCGCGGACAAGATTCTTGTTCACAGCGGGAATTTCAACCACGACATCCTGAGTACCGTCTGGCACACATTGACATCCGAGTCGGGACTGCAAGGTTGTCATCGGAGCTTCTTCAAGCTGATCGAACTCATCATCCGTCCCTTCGTTGCAACTGGCCAATCCCTGCTTGACAATCACGTGGCAGGTCGAACAGGCGCAAACCCCTCCGCAGACGTGCTCCAGCTCCACTCCGTTGCCCAATGCGATATCGAGGATGCTACCAGGTAAGCCGGTCGAACCATAGGGGATCTTCGCCGGATCCACCGTCACCTTAGTCACGCCCCCACCGGGTTGAATGAAGGTAACCGTATAAGTGGTGGTGGGCAGCTTATAATCAGCCTCTTTAATGTAGGGGTTGATTCCTCCCATGATTGATCCTTTCTTCTTGTCTTTCTGTTTTCGTAGCCCAAGTTGAGAATTATTGACAGTTCCGAGACTGCCATGTTAGTTTATGTGCGACTTTTTTGATCGGAGACCATTATAGTCTCCGATCTTCTCGATCGGCAATAGAGAAATCGCCATGCTGAAGCTTTCCAAAAAAGCCGACTACGCGCTCATGGCCCTTCAACATATTGCCTCTGTGCAGTTTGGCGATGTGACCCCGGGACGGGTTGTCAATACCAAGGAAATAGCCGAGGAGTACAACATCCCGCTGGAGCTCTTGGCCAAGGTGCTCCAAACCCTCTCCAAAAGCGGCATGATTGAGAGCCATAACGGCCCCAAGGGAGGGTATTTGCTGGCCAGGAGCGCTCAGCAGATTACCATCGCGCAAATTCTTGAGAGCATCGAGGGGCCCTTGGGCCTCACCGATTGTTCCCACGAAAAAACCGGCGAAATATGCATGCAGCGGGAACACTGTAACATTCGTACGCCCCTGCTCAAGATTCAAGACAGCATTTACCAGTTGCTCAACAATCTGACTTTGCAGGACATGATGGGCGGCACGCCGCTCATCACGATCCAATCTTCATCAGCCGAAGGAGTAAACCGATGAAGCTGCCCATTTTCCTTGATAACCATTCGACCACGCCCGTGGACCCGCGGGTCCTGGAGGCGATGCTTCCCTATTTCACCGAAAAATTCGGCAATGCCGCGAGCCGTAACCACGTGTTCGGGTGGGAAGCGGAAGAAGCGGTGGAACAGGCCCGCAAACAGATCGCCAAACTGATCAATGCCGACCCCAAAGAAATCGTCTTCACCAGCGGGGCCACTGAATCGGACAATCTGGCGCTCAAGGGCGTGCTGGAAATGTATCGAGAGAAGGGGACCCATATCATCACCTCCTCCACAGAACACCGGGCTGTGCTCGACACGGCCAAGACGCTCGAGGCGAAGGGCCTGGCGACGGTCACGTATCTGCCGGTGGACAAGTACGGCATGGTCAACCCCGATGACGTGCGAAATGCGATCACGGACAAAACCATTTTGATTTCTATCATGCTGGCCAACAACGAAATTGGCACGATCAACCCGGTTCACGAAATCGGCAAGATCGCCAAGGCCAAGGGTGTGTTGTTTCACTGCGACGCCACCCAGGGCGTCGGCAAGATTCCAGTGGATGTCCAGGCTATGGGCATCGACCTGATGTCCTTCTCCGCCCACAAAATTTACGGTCCTAAGGGGGTTGGTGCCCTCTACGTCAGAAAGAAGAGCCCGCGCGTGAGGCTCGTGCCCCAGATGGACGGCGGCGGACACGAGCGGGGCATGAGGTCCGGCACCCTGCCCGTTCCCTTGATTGTCGGATTCGGCAAGGCCTGCGAACTGTGCGGAGCCGAAATGGCGACCGAAGCACCACGCATCGCCGCCATGCGCGACCGGCTCCAAACATCCATCATGAATGCCGTCGAGGAGACTTACTTAAACGGTCATCCCACCGAACGACTGCCAGGCAATCTCAACATATCGTTCGCCTACGTAGAGGGCGAATCGCTACTGATGGGCATGAAGGACATCGCCCTATCATCCGGTTCGGCCTGCACGTCAGCGACGTTGGAACCATCCTACGTGCTGCGCGCGCTGGGCGTCGGGACGGAGCTGGCGCATTCGTCCATCCGTTTCGGCATAGGCCGTTTCAACACCGACGAGGAAATCGACTACACCATTAAGAAAGTCGTCGAGGTCGTGACCAGACTGCGAGAAATGTCCCCCCTCTACGAAATGGCGAAGGAAGGCATCGACTTGAAATCCGTGCAATGGGCTGCCCACTAAAAACGATGGAGCGGCGAAGAGGTGTTACGTAAGGAGGCGTATCATGGCTTACAGCGACAAAGTGATTGACCACTTCAACAATCCCCGTAACATGGGATCGTTTGGCAAGGACGAAGAAGGCGTCGGAACCGGCATGGTCGGCGCGCCGGAATGCGGTGACGTCATGAAGCTCCAAATCAAGGTACAGGACAATCGAATTGTAGATGCCAAGTTCAAAACGTTCGGCTGCGGCTCAGCCATCGCCAGTTCCAGCCTCGCCACCGAATGGTTGAAGGGCAAGACGCTCGAAGAGGCCCAGCAGATCAAGAACACGGACATCGTCCAGGAGTTGAACCTGCCGCCGGTCAAGATTCACTGTTCCGTGCTGGCCGAGGACGCGATCAAGGCCGCACTGGCTGACTACCAGAAGAAGGCGGCGGCCAAAACCAGCTCCGGCTCATCCCAGTAACCGTACCGCCGAGAACAGAGGGCGGGAAGTAACGAAAGAAGAAACGGAGACGGAGGAAGAAGCTCAGCAAGAAGCTCAGAAGGAGGGCGTCCATGGAGCCAAGGGAGACACCAACCCCATCAACCGCCACCACGTCAGAACCCATGATTACGGTGACTGAGGCCGCGTTGAAAGAGATCAAGCGACTGATGAATGTGCAAGGTATCGAAACGGGAGGACTGCGCCTTGGAGTGAGAGGCGGCGGGTGTTCCGGCTTGAGCTACACGATCAATTTCGACGAGAAGATCGGCCCCTACGACCACGTGTTCGAGTTCGACAGCGTCAAGATCATCATTGATGCCAAAAGCGCCATCTACTTGCAGGGCACCACGCTGGATTACCACAAAGACCTGATGGGCGGCAACTTCAAGTTTCTCAACCCGAACGCCGCCAAGACTTGCGGGTGCGGGGAATCGTTTTCTGCCTGAATTGAAGGCTGTTCGGACTGACGGAACCGTGCCTCTTCCGTGACAGAAGCATCGTGAGACAGCTTTATTCACCCCTCGTGTGGGCAAACCCATGAACCAACAGCCCCCCAGCAGTTCTCGCGACGTTCGTATGGCTAGGAGTATGTGCTGGCACTGCCAGTCCGAGCTCGCTGGCGAATACTTCTGCGAGCGATGCGTAAAGGTTCAGCCCGTCTCCAAAGACATGGACTATTTCACCTGTCTTGGCCTGCCACGACGACTGACCATCGATCCCTCTGTGCTGGAAGCCAACTATTATGAGCGGAGCCGTGCGTTCCACCCGGACTTTTATCTGAACAAATCAGAGGCTGAACAGGCCATCAGCTTGGCCAATGCGGCTACGCTCAACACCGCCTATCGAACGTTAAAAGACCCCATCCAGCGGGCTGAATATCTCCTTGACCTGGAAGCCGGTGCGGTCAAAACGATCCGCACTTCTCCTCCCGCCGATCTGTTTGAGGAAATTCTCGAGTTGCAAGACACGCTCGACGCCTATCGAGCCGGATCTCCCTCTTCTGAACAGGGGCGACAACTCCTGGCGCGCCTGCAGCACGAGCGCGAATCGTTAGAGCGGCGCCAACAGGAATTGGAACAAGAACTGCTGCGGCTTTTCGGCGAATGGGACACCCTTCAGGACCGAGGACAAGCGGATGAGCAGAGCCGGCGCGAGCGGGACCGGTTGCTCAAGCGGATGCGAGAAATCCTGTCTAACCGCACCTATATCAAAAACATCGTCAATGACCTAGTCGAAAGCATCGGATAACAGCATGGCACGCATCGTCGGCATCGATCTCGGCACGACCAACTCGCTGATCGCCTACATGGACCAGGGGGTCCCTCGCGTCATTCCAGGTCCCGACGGGCGCACCATGGTACCGTCAGTCGTGGCGATGACGGATCAAGGCCTCGTCGTCGGCGACGAAGCCAAAGCCCATCTAATTCGAAACCCCGGTCGTACGGTCTACTCCATCAAACGATTCATGGGCAAAAGTCTCGCGGATGTGCAAGGTGAGCTCGCTTACTTCCCCTACACCCTTACCGAACAGGGCGGCGTCATCCGGCTCCAACTGAACGGGAAGACCTACTCACCCCCCCAAATCTCCGCCATGATCCTCAAAGAGCTGAAATACCGGGCTGAAGCTTACTTGCGAGAAGAGATCACCAAGGCCGTGATCACCGTTCCGGCCTATTTCAACGACAGCCAGCGCCAGGCCACCAAGGATGCGGGATTCATCGCGGGCCTGGAGGTCTTACGAATCATAAACGAACCAACCGCCGCTTCACTCGCCTACGGGTTGCAGCAAAAGACGCAGGGCATTATCGCCGTGTACGACTTTGGTGGCGGCACTTTTGACATTTCGATTCTCAAACTGAAAAACGGGATCTTTGAAGTTCTGGCCACCAACGGCGACACCCATCTCGGCGGCGATGACATCGACCGCCGGATCGCCGACCTGCTGCTCGCGGACATTCGCTCTTCCCACAACCTTGATCTTGCCATTTATCCCGACCACCTGCAGGCCCTCCGCCTGGAGGCCGAACGGGCAAAAATTTGCCTTTCCGACGAGATGAACGCTCACCTGTCCCTTGATCTGCCGAACGGACATGGCCGCTTCACCAAAGTATTGACGCGGGATCAGCTCGAATCCTTGGTGATGGATATTGTCGAACGCACACTGGCTCCCTGCCGAGCGGCACTCAAAGACGCAGGGCTGACCGCCGCTCAGATCGACGAAGTCGTGTTGGTCGGCGGATCAACCCGCATGCCGTTGGTCAGACGACGCGTGCAGGAATTGTTTGGCAAGGAACCACACTGTCATCTCAATCCCGATGAAGTCGTGGCGCTCGGCGCAGCCGTGCAGGCCGACATTCTGAGCGGCGGCACCACCGACATGCTGCTGTTAGATGTCACGCCCCTCTCTCTCGGCATTGAGACGATGGGCGGTGTCATGAGTTGTTTGATTCCCCGCAACACCACAATTCCCGCCAGCGCCAAGGAACTGTTCACTACCTACGTGGATGGCCAAACCGGCGTGGACATCCACATCCTCCAAGGCGAGCGGGAATTGGCAAAGGACAACCGGAGCCTGGCCCGTTTTCGACTGAAGGTGCCACCGTTGCCGGCCGGCGTTCCCCGCATCGAAGTTACATTTCTCATCGATGCCAACGGCATCCTCCACGTCACCGCCAAGGACATGCGAACCGGCCAACAGCAATCGATCGAGATCAAACCGTCCTACGGCCTGTCGGAAGCAGAAGTGGAGCGGATGATCGAAGAATCGTTCAAATTCGCCCGGGAAGACGTTGCATCTCGCAAGCTCATTGAGGCCAGGCTTGATGCCGGCTCGTTGTTAAGCGCCACGGAAAAGGCTCTAGCACAAGGCGGCCACCTCGTCCCAGAGGAAGTTCTGACGGCAATCCGTGCGGCAGTAGCAGCCCTGGCCAAGGCCAAAGAGGGCGACAGTGCCCAGGCAATCCGTGCCCGCATGGCCGACTTGGAACAGGCGGCCAAGCCCTTGTCGGTCGCCCTGATGGAGGATTCGCTCAAACGGGGATTGGAGGGGAAGAGCCTGTCGGACGTCACGTAAACGTCGCTTACGCAAGGGATGCCACAGGCAAACATAGCGGCCTCATCGGTGGCCGATGCACGTGCTGATTGGTTATCAGGTTACAGGTGTTGGCTGGCAATGCCGGGCCGCGCACATCCGTGCGCGAGGATATTCGTATTAGAAATAGAGGGGAATGATTCACAGGAGGAAATGATGAATCTTTCTTGGCAGAACGCTGAAGATATTGCCTTGCGGCTCCTTGAAGAACACCCCGACACCGACCCCCTGACCGTTCGGTTTACCGACTTGCATGCGTGGGTGGTCGCGTTGCCTGAATTCTCGGACGATCCCAAGAAATCCAACGAACAGATCCTCGAAGCTATCCAGATGGCCTGGTACGAGGAATACAAAGACTCCCGGTCCTAACCTTCACAACTCGCTTCCCTCAACGGTTGGCTGCCCTTCGGGAATCTGATCCAGCTTATAAAAATCGGTTGGATCAAGACGCCGGGGCGCCACCTGCGTCGGCTCACTGCCTTTCACGAAGAGTTCCACCACACCGCCTCCCTCCTTTTCATCATCCTGTTCTTCGTCCAGTAACCCGGTCGCTTCATCGATCTTGACGAAGGTCACGCCCTCTGGAATTTCAAACGGGACGACGGGTAGGCGATTGAGTGCCTCTTTCATGAAGCCGATCCAAATTGGAAGGGCAGCGCGAGCACCGGTTTCGCCATGGCCAAGCGAGCGGCGGTCGTCAAAGCCCACATAGACGCCGGCGACCAAATTGGGAGCGCCCCCGATGAACCAGGCGTTGATATAGTCGTTCGTGGTTCCGGTCTTCCCAGCAACAGGACGGGTGAGCACCCGCGCCGCCTGTCCCGTCCCCCGTTGCACCACATCCTCCATCATGTTGGTGATGAGATACGCCGTCTCTTTCGGTATCACCTGGCGCGGCGCCGGATCGACCGATTCGAGAACCTGGCCGAATTGATCCACCACCGATTTGATCGCGAATGGCTCGGCCCGCACACCTTGATTGAGAAAGACTCCGTAGACCGATGTGAGTTCCAATAACCCCACCGATGAGGATCCCAGTCCTAGCGAGAGATCGGCGGGCAACGGACTTGTCAGACCGACCGAACGGGCGAATTCAATGACGTTCTTGATGCCTACCTTTTCTAAGAGCCTGACGGTCGCGAGGTTGTGCGAATGAGCCAGCGCCTCGCGCAAGGTGACCATCCCGTGAAACTTTCGTTCATAGTTTTCCGGTTTCCATATCTTGCCGTCTTCCATTTGTTCATAGACAACTGGCGCGTCAAGAATTTGCGTGGCAGGACTCAATCCCTGATTCATCGCGGTCGCATAAATGATCGGTTTGAACGCGGAGCCCGGCTGCCGATGCGCTTGCACTGCCCGGTTGTACTCACTTCTCGCAAAATCAACTCCTCCCACCATCGCCCGAATCGCCCCGGTCTTTGGATCAATCGCGATTAACCCCCCTTCGACCAGCGGCGTCTGTTCAAGAGTGAGCTGAAGGCCATCCCTCCCAACCCGCTTCACCCCGACATCAATGACATCACCGGGCTTGAGGAGCTGCTTGACGGTGGAGAGGATCACATAATCCACAGCGGGGTCCGACCCCTTGA
Source organism: Nitrospira sp. (assembly GCA_024331045.1). Lineage (GTDB taxonomy): Bacteria > Nitrospirota > Nitrospiria > Nitrospirales > Nitrospiraceae > Nitrospira_D. Next base: position 54,148 of record JANDJC010000009.1, on the reverse strand, counting down.
GCACACGCCTGGCCCACGCCATGTCGTCAAACGCCAGTTTGCCCGTTTCCGTCCCGACTTGCACCACAACGTGGTCCTTGGCCACTTTTACCACGATCCCTTCCACGATATCCCCCGGACGAAGGGGTTTATCGTATGAGGCTACCTGGGTCGGCTGGAGCGTCGTCGGATCGACCGTCCGTTTGGGACCTCGCCACCCCTGTCGCTTGTCCAGCTCGCGCACGCCGGATGCGAACGCCGCTTCCGCCGCCTTTTGCATTGCGACGTTCAAGGTGGTATGGACCTGCAACCCTCCTTTGTAGACCATGGTCTCGCCATATTTCGCCACCAGGAGTTGACGGACGTATTCAACGAAATAGGGAGCCAGGTGCTCATTGCTTGGCCGGTGAAAAACGAGCGGTTCGGCGGCCGCGGCCTCCCGTTCGGCCTCGGTAATGAATCCAGCTTCAACCATACGTGTCAGAACATGCTCTTGCCGTTTTTTAGCCCGCTCGTAAGCGGTAAACGGCGAGAACCGGCTGGGCGACTTGGGCAGCCCGGCGAGGAACGCCGCTTCCGCCAGCGTCAATTTGGAAAGATCTTTCCCGAAGTACGATTGAGCCGCGGACGCCACGCCGTAGGCTCCCTGACCGAAGTAAATTTGGTTCAGATAGGTTTCAAGAATCTGCTCCTTGCTCGTCACCGCCTCCATTTTGTACGCCAGAATAAGTTCGCGGATCTTGCGCTCATAGGACCGTTCCGACGAGAGAAACAGCGACCGGGCGAGTTGTTGCGTGATGGTACTGGCTCCTTCAATCTTCTTGCCGCCATGCCGCAGATTCGTCCACGCCGCGCGCATCATGCCGATATAGTCCAGCCCTGGGTGATCGAAGAAGCGGGCGTCTTCGGTGGCGATGACCGCCTGAACCAAATGTGTGGGAATTTTGGCAAGCGGCGTCAAAATGCGGCGCTCGATAAAAAACTGACCAATCGGCTGGCGATCATCCGAGTAGACCGTCGTCACCAAACTGGGCTGGTAGTTCTGAAGAAGATCAAGCGACGGGAGATCACGGGAGAAGTACCAGATCACCCCTGCCACGGTCGTGCCCCCTGCGATCGTGCAGCCCATGACCCCGAGCAGCACGAACTGCCACCAGCGCCGGCCACGACCATGAGGCCTTCGGCCTGCTCCGCCCCCTCGCGGACGGGCGCCTCCTGGTATCCCTATGAATTGATCATGACCTGGCATGTGGAATCGAGACTCCCGAGGAATCGGCTGTCCGAGGGTGGCCCACTCACCTTACAACGCGCCCCTCCAAAACTCAAGCTTGCACCCCGAAGCCGCAACGACGGACGGCATCGTTCTTCATCGCTCTTGGAAACACGTCTCCGACGAGTGACCATTCCGGCAGCCCGCTTGTTCAGCACGAGAGCGTCGGGTATACTGCCCTAGACGCCGAATAGTGTGGGCGTCTTTTTTTTGGTCGTACCGCCGAGGCACCACTTCCATGACCCAACTACACGTTGTCCCTGATCGCCGGAACGACATCCGGAATATCGCCATCATCGCCCACGTGGATCATGGCAAAACCACTCTTGTTGACGCCATTCTCCGGCACACGAGGGTCCATCGCAAAATCGACGAGATGGGCGAGCGCATCCTGGACTCGTTGGATCAAGAGCGCGAGCGCGGCATCACGATTCGCGCCAAAAATGCCAGCGTTTTCTACCAGGGTGTAAAGATCAACATCGTTGATACGCCGGGCCACGCCGACTTCGGTGGTGAAGTTGAGCGCACGCTTCGTATGGTGGACGGCGTCCTGCTGTTGATCGACGCCAAGGAGGGCCCCATGCCGCAGACGACGTTCGTGCTGCGCAAAGCCTTGGCGCTCGGCCACAGAGCCATCGTCGTCATCAACAAGATCGACCGTCCTGACGCCATGATCGACGACGTCGTCAACCGCACATTCGATCTCTTCGTACAGCTAGGCGCCACGGACGAACAACTGGATTTTCCGATCGTCTATACGTCCGCCCTCAAGGGAACCGCCACGCTCGACATCAACAAGCCTGGCCTCGACATCGCACCGCTCCTCGACACAGTGTTGGAATACATTCCCGCCCCAGCTATCACCAGCAACGCTCCCCTCCAGATCCTGGTGCTGGCGCTTGCCCATGATCCGTACAAAGGCAAATTGGGGATCGGCAAAATTCAAGCGGGATCGATCACCAGACGTCAGAATGTAGTGGTCTTGGGCAAGCATGGGGCAAAGCTCCCTGGCAAGGTCTCCGATCTCGCGGTCTATGCGGGTCTGGAGCGGGTGGACACGGAACGGGCCGAGGCGGGTGAAATCGTCGCCGTCGCGGGGCTCGATCATGTCGGGATCGGCGATACCATCGCCGACGCGGAGCAACCGATCGCCCTTCCCCGCGTCACGATCGACGAGCCGACCGTGCAAATGACCTTTTCCGTGAACAACAGCCCCTTCGCGGGACGGGAAGGCAAATTCTTGACGTCCCGTCACTTAAGAGAACGGCTGTTCAAGGAATTGGAAACGAATGTCTCGTTACAAGTCAACGAGACGGACAGCGCCGATCGTTTCCTCGTCGCGGGCCGGGGCGAGCTGCATCTGGCCGTCTTGATCGAACAGATGAGACGGGAAGGCTACGAGCTGCAAGTCTCTCAGCCGGAAGTCATTCTCCGTCGGGAAGGAGATCAGCTCTTGGAGCCTTACGAGGAGTTGACCGTCCAGGTGCCGGACCAGTACCAAGGGGTCGTCATCGAAGAGATTGGCAAGCGGCGCGGCGAGATGCGAAACATGAAACTTCTTCATTCCGACACCGGAACGAGCGAGCTGCATTTGGAATATGACATTCCCACGCGCGGTCTCATGGGGCTCAAAAATGTGCTCATGGCCAAAACGCGGGGGACGGTCGTGCTCCATCACGTCTTCAAGGAGTATAAACCGGCGCACGCGCAGGATCTGGTCCTCGCTCCACACGGCTCCCTGTGTGCATTCGAAGATGGAGTCAGCACGGCCTACGCCCTGTTCATGGCGCAGGAGCGCGGAGAGCTCTTCATCGGCCCAGGCGTCGAGGTGTATCGGGGAATGATCGTCGGCCAGAACAGCCGGGACGAGGATTTGGACATCAACGTCTGTAAGGAGAAACATTTGACGAACATGCGGGCAGCCGGCTCTGACGAGGCCTTGATCCTCACGCCGCCCCGAGAAGTGACGTTGGAATTTGCCCTGGAGTACATCGGCCCCGACGAGTTGGTCGAGGTCACGCCCAAAAGTTTGCGCTTGCGCAAACGCCTGCTCAATCCTGAAGACCGACGCAAGGCCAAAAAGACGGGCAAGTGAGATGTCATTTATCATTCGTCGCGTAAGCCGTCCCGCGGTCAGGAACAGCAACCAAAACGGGAACCACCGATGAGAATCCGCAAGAAGACACCCAAACCGTCCGCCAAACGTCCCCCCCTCTACTTCATCGGCTACTGCGGAACTGCCCCCTCTCCAGAGGAGATCACCACCTGGTATAACCAGACATATGGAGGTCCATTGACCATCCGTTCCGAAGCCGACGCGCCGGAATCCTGGCAGGCTACCCATGGCCCCTGGTCAGCCTACATTGTCATGCCGCTGCCGGCTAGTCACGCGAATGACATCATGAAGCAATTGGCCTGGGAACACGAACTTCTGGGGGCCATTGCCCCTTCAGCTACAACCCCGCGAGAGGCACTAGACATGGTGCTCTTTGCCGCGCGCTTGGCGCGAGGGCTCACCCTGCTCACCCAGGGCACTGCCTACGACGTCACCACTCAGACCTATCACAATCCGTCAGACTGGACGGACCGCCTCCTCACCGAATTCATTCTGGACGACCACCTGACGCTGACGCATGACGACACGTCGAGACCGGATCACGTATGGTCCTATTCACTGGGACTGAGCAAATTCGGCTTGGACGAACTCGAAACGTGGCATCACAAGGGGCTCCCCGAACAAACAGCCAAAGAGTTGATCATGGAATCGGCGCGGGAGCTTTTGCGCCTTGGACACTCCCCCAAAATTGGCACCCATCTGGTGCTCCCCACTCTGGGTCGGACCGTTCGGATCGTCAATTACCGGACCGTGGCTCCGGTTGGGCGCATGCTCGGCTTTCGAGAGTTGCAATTCGCCTAACACGTAAAGTATGGCCACATCAGAAGATTCGGCGATCCGTCTTCATTGCTTTTGGTTCTAGGCCTTCCGGCCCGTTGACAACCCTTTCAAGCGCAAGGTACAAGGTCAGCCGGGGAGCGCCTTTTCCAGTAGGCATCGATGCTCACAACAATAATGCTCACAAAAGGAGGGCCGGAGATGAGCGATGTGGCACCAGAAATTAAGGTCGGCGACACGGCGCCGGATTTTACGCTGAAAGACCAAGACCAAAAGGACGTCAAACTGAGTGACTATCGGGGCAAGAAAAACGTGGTCCTATGCTTCTATCCGCTGGATTGGAGCCCGGTCTGCCACGGAGAAAACAAATGTCTGTCCGACGATTTTCCCAAGTTTGAATCGGCCAACGCCGAGGTGTTTGGAATCAGCTGCGACAGTTTCTTCTCCCACAAGGCCTGGGCTGACTCACTGGGGCTTCGGCACCGGCTGTTGGCTGACATGCATCGGACAGTCTGCAAGTCCTACGGCCTGTACTTCGAGCCGCTGAATTGTTCCAAGCGCGCGACCGTGATCGTCGATAAAAACGGCAAAGTGGCCTATGTGAAGGTACAGGAAATCAAGACCGCACGGGATGACAAGGAAATCCTTGACGCCCTTGCCAAGTTGAATTAACCCAGAGGGTTTTGCGCAGGGGCGCTCAGGGGTGACTCTGAACGTCCCTGCTCGCGAATCAAAGCCGCAGCTCCTTTATACGGGCAAGAAACCATGCTATTCTCCCGTTGCGTTCCATGAGCGCCGTCCTCGACGTCAGCGACGACAATTACAAGGAATTTACCGACAGTGCGGGGGCTGTCGTGGCCTATGGGTTGGCCACCTGTGAGCCCTGCCAAGCCTATGACCCTATCCTAGAAGACATTGCCGCCACATTTCCCTCCATCAAGGTCGGCAAGGCTAAGATGCACATTCCTGGGCGTTGTCGTGAGATCAAACGCACTCATTCGTTTGAAACTTATCCCACCACTCATTTTTTTGCCCACGGGAAGTTGCTCTTGACTCGAGAAGGCATCGTCGAACGAACCGAGCTAGCTCAGCTCATCAAAACCCTCTTCCTCAAGTAACCTCTCCATTCCGTCACGAGGTCTTTGATAATCCCCTCACTTCGGATAAGATAACGAAATCGCAAGCAATCCGAGGCGAGGAAGAACCGTGGCTGTAGGTCATGCGCTTATGATGATGATTTGGAGGAGCTGATGAGAATGGAGGAGATCCTTAGATGAAACAAACGATCACCGGCCTGGTGGCACTGATGGTGTTGGTTGTCACAACGCCGGGATGGGCGCACACGGACGAATATTTTGAATTCGTCGATGCTCCGCACGGAGGGCAGTTGCGGATGACTGGTCCCTATCATCTCGAACTGGTTGCCAAAGAAGGTGACTTGACCGTTTACGTGACGGACCATGCGGACAATCGGATCAGCGTCGAAGGGGGATTGGCCAAGGCCACCATCGAGACGGGGTCATCCAGAACACAGGTGCATTTGCACCCGATCGGCAGTAATGTCCTCAAGGGATCCGGCTCCTTCACCCTGACACCTGACACGGTTGTGATCGTTTTCCTCAAACTCCCCAATCAAGACGGCTACGCGGCCCGCTTCATGCCGCTGAAACCCAAGACTGCCTTTACAGGACAATCGAAGGGAGGCTCCGCCTCAGGAAGCGACGAGCATCATCACCATCACCACCCGCCCAAACACTAGGGCTCCGCGATGGAGAAGCAGCCATGAAGAGATATCTGCCCGGCCTCCTTATCCTCTTCGCCGTCACGATGTGTTCGACGTCGGCGGACGCACATAGACAAGAAAAGAAGAAACATATCGAGCCCGTGAAGGCCTATCACGGCGGGCAGGCCCAGGAGGCAGGACCCTACCACCTCGAACTGATCGCCACGGACGGAGAACTCATGCTGTATGTCGCGGACCATGATGACAAGGCCGTCTCTACCGAAGGGGGAAAGGCCAAGGCCACGATTCAGCGTGGATACGAGAAAACTTCGCGAGTCGAAGTGGATCTGCAACCGGCCGGAGACAACCTGTTAAAGGGAACGGGGACCTTTACGATCAATCACGATACCAAGATCATGGTCTTCATCAAACTGCCAGGGCAGGAAGCCCATGCCGCATCGTTCGCCCCGTCCGGCGCCCAGGGTGGAGACATGCGTCCAACCAACGCGGCCTCCTCGCACAAACACTGATCGGCAACCGGCGCCGCTCGGTTGCCAACCAGACCTCTTTTACACCTCGTCAGCCGTCACCGCAACGGCAAATGGCACGCCCAGGGTCTCAAAGTGCTTTTGACCACAACGGACTTTGTCAGCTTCGATCGTGCGGAGCTTTAAGAAATCCCTCGTCCCTTTGGTTTCCTTGACCAGATAGACCGTTTCGTCCTCGCGTTTCACAATCGCCCAGTCCGGGTTGTACTCCCCCACCGGGGTATCCACTTTGAACCAGGCGGGAAGCTTGACGAAGAGCTTAATGTCCTCGCGCTCATCGAGCTTCTTTGCGAACTCGCGCTCCACCTCTGAGTCGTAGACGACGTATTCGTAGACCGACTTGTTCACCTGGAGAGCGTTCAAGTAGTTAACGAATTCCTCGCTTTTGAAGAGGACCATCTCCCACTCGGCCTCCGGACCGGTGCCGGGCAGTCGCTCGTACTTGATGCCGTCCACGAGGAGCCGATGCAGCTCATGTTTGAGGATCGCCGCCACCTGGTCGAGGAACCGCTGTGGGTTCTGGAATACGTCCGCGAGACGACCGGACTCCTTGAGGATGCGGACGAGCGTGGAGCGGGTCAGCTCGGTCTCGTTCTGCAGGTAGGCGAGGATGTCTGGCAGCGCGCGCACGCCATAGACAGGCTGCTCCTCGGCGACGCTCACGGCCGTCGTGATCACCCCGCCCTTTGCCACCTGGACGTGGCCTGCGGCGACGTGGATCTTCGGCGCTTCGATCTTCTCCATGCGCTTGATGGCCTCCACCGCGCGCCTTACCAGTTCATCCGTCTCGAATTCGACTCGATAGGTGGTCTTGGGCTTGATCCGATTCCAGAGCGACTCAAATTCCTGGCTGAGTACGACCTCCTTCTTGAGTCGGTTCGTCCCTTCATCCCGCTCTCGGCGGATGTGCCGCTCGATCTGATACGCAGACAAGAGATCAATGACGGTCGGCGTCAGGTCACGGTGCGCCTCGGGCAAATCCAGCGCGAAGTCCTTCCGTTTGGGGTCAAACGCGGGCTGAATGCGACCGTCAGCATCGAGCATCTTCTGTTCGACCAACGCCGCGCGGACGGCCTCCGCCGCATCCCGTCCGATCGGTCGCTCCACGCCGTCCACGACTCGAGTCAGCCTCACGAACGCCGTGAAGGGAACCTTGCCGAAGGTCACACCGCAGTCTTCCTCATACTCGGTCTGCAGCGCGCGGGCGAAGTCCTCGTAGCTCTCGTTGGCCATCACGTAGAGCTTGTTGACCGACTCGTCGAAGACACGCCGACCGGTCTGATCCACCGGCAGACGAAGACCGCGGCCGATCTCCTGACGCTTCTTCACCACACTCCGGGTCTCATTGAGCGTGCAGATTTGGAAGACGTTCGGGTTGTCCCAGCCCTCTCGCAGGGCGGAGTGGCTGAAGATGAACCGGAGCGGCTCGTCCAGTGAGAGCAACCGCTCCTTGTCCTTCATAATCAGGTTGTACACTTCGTCGTCGGCCTGGGTATCGCCTCGCGTATCCTTGAGCACTCCCTTTTTGTCCTGGGCAAAATAGCCGTTGTGCAAGCGGTCAACCGGTTCCTTCAGCCATTCCAACTCTTGGTAGCGTTCATCCTTGGCGAACTCTGACAGCGCCGCCTCGAACGCCACGGCGAACTTTCCCTTCACCGGCTTGCCTTCTTCATCATAGTGACGGTAGTTGGCCACACGGTCGATGAAGAACAACGACAAGACTTTGAGACCGCGCCCACGCACCTGAAGTTCCTTCTCTAGATGCTTCTTGACCGTGTGTTTGATTTGTGCCCGCCAGACATCCTCGCGCAGGCCGCCGATCTGCTCGCCAAGTCGCAACGTGCGACCGTTCGAAAAGCGCACATGCTCATGCTCCGGTTCGGCGTTGATCTCGATCACCTGAAAGCCGTCACGGTAGGTCACACGCTCATTGGAGACTGTGAAGAGATCGGCCCCCTGCTTGACCGTGACGGCCTTCTCCTTGGGTCCTTCGGGTGTCTGCACATGGATGCGAAGCTTCGCCTTGATGCCGTTCTTATAGTCGATCTGTTCGACGCACACGAAGGCGTCATTCGCCGCGCCCTCGACTGCCGCGCTCGCGACCACGATCTGCTTGACCAGTTTCAGCTCAAAGGCGCGAACCGGATCGAGGCGGTAGACCAAGTTGTACGGATTGCGGTGCGTAGCCGAATAGCGCAGCGTGCAGAGCGGGTTGAGCGCCTTGATCGCCTCCTGCGCTTTGTCGGTCGAGTCCACGCTCTGCGGCTCGTCGATGATGACGATGGGCCGCGCTGCCTGCACGAACTCGATCGGCTGGCGGCCGGAGAGCTTGTCGCTCTCCTTGTAGATGACGTTGCTCTTCTGCTCTTCTTCCGTGCCGGTGAAGTTCTTGCGGAAGGCGTCGATATTGATGACGAGAATCTGCAGGATGTTGCTGGTCGCGAACTGACGCAGCCGGTTGACCTTCTTCGCGTCGTAGACGAAGTGCTCAAAGGGCAGATGGTTGTAGAGCGCGCGGAAGTGCTCGGCGGTGATCTCGATGTTCTTGAGCACGCCCTCGCGGATGGCCACGCTCGGCACGACGATGATGAACTTCTGAAAACCGTAGCGCCGCGACAACTCGAAGATGGTACGCAGGTAGACATAGGTCTTCCCCGTGCCGGTCTCCATCTCGACCGAGAAGTGCGGGCAGCGTCGTGACTGGTTGGCCGGGCCGTCGAACAGCTCCCATGCCTCGGGCGCGGCGGCGGGATCGGCCACTTCGATGTCGTTGCGTGTCTGGATGGCACGCAGGTTCCGAGGCAGCTTGTCCTCCGCTAGGAGCAGGCGATTGCCCGCGCCCAGCTCCGTGCGTTCTTGCCCGGCGAAGAGGCCACCCATCGCGCCAAGGTTGATGACGGCATATTCCGGCGCCCCCCGTGGTTGGCCGTCGAAGAGGTCGGTGACGGCCGCGACCGCGTCGAGTTGGAATGGCTGGTTCGCGTCGAATTGGAGTTTCACTTAATTCAGGACCCGCTCGCCATTCACGATGATCGGTTTTCCGGATGCATAGGAATAGAGCACATCCGGGCACAGGTCGGCGCCGTTGGGCCACACGATTGTCCCGATCTCCGGATCGACGCGGACCAGGCGGAAATAGTCGGGGTCCTTGAGAGGAGCGAATACCCCGTCGAATCGCTTGATGATCTGGCCTATATCAACGACGGCCTTCAGTCCGTCCATAAAGGTCAGTTCAAGCCGATGTCCATCCATCGGTACAACTTCTACGACGTCGATAAGAAACATAGCGGTTACTCCAGTGGTGCGATGCGTTTCAGTTCGACTTGCCGACGGGCCAATTCCCAATCTTCCATCAGTTCCCGACGGCGCAAGGCCGCCCATTCCATAACCAAGCCCAACACCCTGGGCGGCAAGCTTCCGGCAATGATTGAGAGCGTTTCAATGGCGATTTCCGCCTTGTGATTCCCATAACGAGGATGGAAATGCGGCGGATTGTGCTCGTTGAAGTACATCGTAATAATGATACCAAGAAAGCGACAGATTTCCGGCATGTCACTCCCCTCACACCGTCTTAAAACTCGTCACGCCTTTGGTTTTGAAGATCTGCACGGCGTTGGCTTGAGAATGGCCGATGAAACTCGGTCCGAGCCCCACGAGCGGAGGGGTTGCGAAAGATACCCCGCTGCTCAAATTGCTCGTAGAGCGATGGATCATGACGAAACGCCAAGAAATCGAGATGCTCCGGCGCGACATCGAGCCCTCCCCCAAGCAAAGGGCCACTGGACGGCTGTTGTCGTACAAGCTGGATAGCCCTCTGGCTTTCTCATGCGAGCACAGACAGTGCTTTCCTTGTCGCAGACAGACGTGGCATCTCACTCCATACTTTATTTTCCAATAGCCGCCCCGCCCGTTTCTTGTTCGGGCCGCCCCATTGCTTGAAAAAGAACGGCACGTCGGCGCGGCGGCATTGGTCCCGGATATCAAGGACCCACGCCGGATCCATGGGCCGGGCATGAGGGCCGGACTCGCCTCCGACAATGACCCAGTCAATGCCGGTCAGATCGAGGTCTGTCAGGGGGCCGAGCAACGGCTCCAGCGAGAGAAATTTAATTGCCGCTCCGGTCCGCCGAAGATGATCGATCCGATGTCTGTATTCATCGCGCTCGATACTGACGCCCATCCAGATATTGGGCGTCCATTCAAGCGATGGGCTCACTGCGGCCAGTCGCTCGGCGCGCTTGGTGAGCACCTGGAAGCGATGCCAGTGCGCGCGGCCCATCACGTCGAACACGGTCTGAATGTAGTCGAGGGGGACCTGTTCGTGGAAGAGATCGCTCATGGAATTCACGAAGATCGTTTGAGACTTTTTCCACTTCAGTGGAAGCTCAAGCATGTGAGGCTGGAGCGTCAGGTGGAACCCATTCACATAATTGGGTTGCCCCATGGCCTGGAGACGCTCAGCCATACGCTCGGCATAGCAGTATTTGCATCCGGGGCTGATCTTCGTACAGCCCGTCACCGGATTCCATGTGGACTCGGTCCATTCTATGCCAGATCCCTGTGCCATCAGCGCACCTCCTTGAGTAAATGCTGTGCGATCTTCAAGGCTATCTTCTTCCCGGGTTCATTACCGACGGCAAAGCAAAGAAGGTAGAGCGGATTGTTTGCCGAGTTACGCAACACGCCCGGCTCTTCTGCAACACCGGCAAAGATCCCTTTGAGTCGGTTGTTGAAATACCGTCCTATGGTTTCCATTGTAGCCTTGACTACACGCTCATTGTCGTCCCCGAACAGTGTTGGCATAGTCTCGACCCTATAGAAATCATCGTACCAATCTCTAGTGCCAAGAAGCAGATCGAGGCGGCGACGCCACGATTTTGGAATATCACCCGACTTGGTCAGCAGACGATTAACTCCGATCCCGAGCGGGAAGAGCAACCACAGATCGATAGCCTTCGTCTTGGCTATGGCTTCGATCATCCTCCACTCGACCTGCATGCCATAGGGGTCAAGAAACAGCACCGCGCGTTTGAATCGCCAATCTGTTGCGCATAGTTCCTGGATCTTGGCGTTCGCATCTCCTTGGCGGATGTCGATCTTGTCGGCAAGTCCTGGAAACTCAGCCTTCAGGCTTTCAAGCTGGACACAGCGCTCAGGGCGACGTTCGATAAAAATGTATCGATCGAATTGCGGCTCAATCTTGAGTGCCAGACGAGCAGAGCCATCCAGAAACGACTGCGGTTCAGGCTCTGCCATGTCGGGGAAAAGGGTGTTCTGTGGCGAGTCCTCCTCTTCCTCACGCCGAGCCTCTCGGTAGCCTGTGCCGGCAAACGCATCGATGTACAGCTTCTGAAAAGACGTCTTCTTTAACGCGGTCGTGTAGCTCTTCAAGTACTTGGCCAGCACCTCTAGCTTCCGGGTGGTCCATTCCCCGCCAAACTGATGCTCCCTGTCTCTTCGATCATCAGGCATGGCCTAAGTCGGCCTCATTCTAAACACTGACCACTTCAAACTGAAAACTGAATACTGAAAACCAAGTCCTTCACACCGTCTTAAAACTCGTCACGCCTTTGGTTTTGAAGATCTGCACGGCGTTGGCCTTGAGTTGGTCGTTGCCGGCAAAGCCTGCGTCCAGGCACACGACCCGCTCGGGCTTCTTCTCCGCCATGGCGCGGATCAGGTCCATCGTCAATTCGCGTTCGAGGCAGATGAGAAGCGCACCACCCGCCACGCTGTACACGATTTTCCCCCTCTCCTCCTGGGAGAGGGCCGGGGTGAGGGGAAGCGTCAGCTTCTGGACCGGCGTGGTGAGCGGGAAGCCGCTTTTGAGCAGGATTTCATAGAGAAGGTCCAGTTCGGTGCGGCCCTCGCGGATGTAGTCCACGTGGAGGTCGAGTTGCCGGGCCAGGGTCTCGGCATCTTTGGGCGCTTCGGCCTCCCAGGGAGTGAAGTTGGATTCGGCGAGCTTGAAGACTTTGAAACCACGGTCCCTCGGCTTGGCGCCTTCCAGATCAAGCTTTCCAGCATCTTCCTCGTTGAGCTTCTTGATGACGCGCCGCACGCGTTCCTTGCAGATGTCGGCGATGGTCTTGAGTGTGTTCTCAGGCTTGGGCAATGGCTCCGGCAGTTGGACGAGAATACACTTTCGGTTTCCACCGTCTGCATGGTTTTGCTCCAAGACGGCATGGCCCGTAGAACCGCTCCCCGCAAAGAAATCGAGGACGATGTCCCCTTCCTTTGGATGGGTGGCAATCTGGAGCATCCGCCGAATCAAACCCGTCGGCTTTACAGTATCCAGCACGTTGTCTGTTTGCTCGAAGGCTACATGCTCCATCAACTGCTTCTTCGCGTCCTGTGTGTGTCCGACTTCTGAGTATGACCAGAGGGTTTGAGGCACGCGGCCCTGCTTGACTTTCGAGCGGAAGCGTTTGAGTCTTAGTGTGCTATTTCCATCCTTGCCCCACGAAATGGGACCGTCTTTATCCAACTCCCAAAATCTCTCTTTGGAGGTTCGTTAATCGCTGCCCACAACCGCTTGTTTGATCGCCAGCGCAATCTTGCTCGAGCTCTTATAGACATTGCGCAGACGATGAGCCTCGTCGATGACCACGAGATCCCAGGCGGTTTGGCGAAGGTATGGTTCTTTGGAGCGCGCAAACTGGTAGGAACAGAGGACGACGGCATCCTGTTGGAACGGGTTCAGGTGACCGGCGCGAATGGCTTCGTTGAAACTGCGGGTCTCGAGGATCACCGAGGGGAGGTAAAACTTGTCCTCAAGCTCCTGGCTCCATTGCTTGCGCAGGTTGGCGGGAAGGATGACCAGGAGGCGCCGCTTCCGCTCGGCCCACTTCCGGGCGATCAGTCATCCGGCCTCAATCGTTTTACCAAGGCCCACTTCGTCGGCAAGGGTGGCCCCCTTCGAGAAGGGACTGCGGAAGGCGAACAACGCGGCCTCGACCTGGTGAGGATTGAGGTCAACCTGCGCATCGGCGAGTACGGAGGCAAACTTCTCCATGCTATCGGAGGCGCAACGCCTGGTCAGTTCGTGAGCCAGGTATTTCGCGTGGTAGGGGGTCAGGCTCATCCACTCGGTGTCAGGTCACAGAGCGCAATCGTTGCCGATGAAGAATATCTCTTTCCCGGACGGAAATCATGTCGTCGCGGAGATGGGACCTATCTGCTCACGGGTGTTCCATGAACTGGATAGAGCATGCGAGACAGGCGGGCGATGCCGATCGCGCGTCACCCGGCGTATTCGAAGGAGAGGTCGCGGGTTTGGTCAAGACGGATAGCGGCCAGAGTTCCACTTGTAAGACGGCCGGACAGCCGGTCCCACATCGTTTTGACCAACATCGAGCCGCTGACCGAGGACACCCCCAAAACCTCTCGGAGATCCCGCTTCTCGAACGGCTGCACGATCTGCTCGCGCACGAGTCGATCCAGATCGCTGATATTGGTGACCATGCCGGTAACGGGATCGATCGGCCCGTGCACGGTCACGTGCAGATCCCAGGCGTAGCCCTCGCCGTTCTCCCTGAGGGCCGTGAAGGTGTAGCGCCTGGTGACCCATGCCCGCTCAAGCCCGCCCGCCGCCGTGACATCGGCAGAGAGGTCTTCGTCTTCGTAGAGACGGACGGCATGAAGGGTCCCGATGTCCGGTTGGGGCGCCAGTTTCGTCCAGAGCAAGCGGGCGAAGTTTTCCGAGGTGGGAATCCGATCCTTGAAATAGGGCATGTCCAGGTTGAGATTCTTGTGGTCGAATTCTTCCAGCACGTCGAGGAGCACACGCTTCAAGTCGAACAGATTGACGACCATGCCGGTGACCGGATCGATCTCGCCCCGCACCGTCACTTCGAGCAGATAGTTGTGTCCATGGGCGGGCGGGTTGTAGCAGGCCCCGAACACGGCCCGGTTCGTGGCCTCGTCCCACTCCGGTTTGACATAGCGGTGCGAGGCGGCGAACTCAATGCGTTTGGTGAGGTACGCGGTTGCCATAGGAAGAGATGATGGTGGTCAGTCACCGCTCTTAAGAGACTAAGACCCCTCGTTTAAGTCGGCCAGCCATTCTTCTCTCATGCTACCGGGAACTGGCACTTCTTCGCGATAGCCGTTGTGATCGACCAGCAAGGACACAGGTTGCCTCAAGTCTGCAAAGGTCTCCTTCATCGAAGGAGAGGGGCGGAACCTGACGAAATGGACCGCGCTGATTTTTGTCTCCTGACTGCGCCCTCCTTCAAAGTCGCCATAGGCGCGCTCGCTGCTAGTGACGATCGCCACCTTTTCCCCATGATCGAGCCCGATGAACCGATCAAGCCACATTTTCATCTCGGCCTGTTCGGTGATCTCGATCAACAGGGTCGCACTCAATTCCCCGGGAGCCGGCAGGAGCGCGTTGTACACGTCCAACTCTTCCTGCACCTTGTCCGGATCGGTGATCCGCTCGACACGAAGCATTTCCTGGATCTGAAAATGCAGCGTCTCGCGATTTTCAAAGATCAGGGTGATCAGCGGACCGAGAGATATCCGCCGTCGGCGTTTGAGCTCGATGATCCTCGCTCGAAAAGCGTTCCGCTGGCGCTCGTAGTCTTCGATTGACAAAATGTCGCTCTGCGCTAAGGCTTTCATGGCTGACTTGACGGGTCTGGCAAGAGGCCGTAGGCATCGCGAACGATCTGGATGGGGTGCCGCGTGGCCTTACGACCAACATGGGCGGAGGCCCCTGCTTGGTCCAATTGTAATCCAGCGAGCGGACAATCCGAAGCGATTAGATCGGCCGGTACCCGCTCGATCGCGCGCACAGCTTTGGCCGCAATTTTCATCGAAAGGGGAAAGAATTCTTGTTTTGCCGACCAGAACCCGTCGTGACCGGAGCACTGTTCGATCACTTCCACTCGCGCGCCCGTCGTTTCGAGCAACTCCTTGGATTTGAAGCCGATGTTTTGATCCCGTAAATGGCAGGGAATCTGATAGGCGATGCGCCCGGGACTGGTCACAAAATCGGTCGCCAACTGTCCGGCTTTTTTCATCATCATCAGATATTCGCAGACATCGAAGGTCCGTTCGGCAACCTGTTTGGTCCGTTCATCGGACAGGATCTCAGGATACTCGCGTTTCAGCATCAAACTGCAACTGGCCGTCGGGACCACGACATCGTACCCTTCCTCGATGAATGGGTAGAGGCGAGCAACATTAGCGCGAGCAGCCTCCTGGATCGCCGTCGTGTCTCCGTTTTCGAAATGTGGCATCCCGCAACAACGTTGTTCCGGCACCACGACGTGGACGCCGTTCTTCTCCAGCACCTGCACCGTCGCCTTGCCGATATCGGTGGCCTGATAATTGACGAGACAGGACGAGAACAGCGCGACTTTCCGAACCGGCGCGCCAACTCTCTCGGAACCTCGGCGGCGATGGAACCATCGCGGAAACGTCTCGTGAGCGAAATGGAGCACCTGCCGGTCACGATGGACTCCCGCCACCATTTCAATGATGATCCTCACCAGCCGAGTACGTAGCAGACTATTGGTGACCGACGAGACCAAGCCGCCCAATTTGCCGAGCAGATCCGTCTTGGCCAACAACCGATCCCGCCATCGGACACCGCGTTCCACCGCCAGGTGCTTTTTCCAGAGGACCATCAAATGGGGGAAGTCGATTGCATACTGATGGGGCGGCGTGTAGGGGCAATGGTTGAAACAGAGCTTGCAATAGTAGCACTCATCCACGATCCGTCGATGGTCGGCATCCGTCAACTTGGCCACGTCTCCCTCATGGTCATCGATCCGGCCGAGCAACGTGTTAAACGACGGACAGAGGTTGAAGCACCGGCGGCACCCGTCGCAGATTTCATAAATTCGCAGCGTTTCTTTACGGAGCCGGTGAGAATCGATGGGGTGGATGAGACTCAGGCCCTTCATGGAGATTCAGGGGCGCAGGGCACAGGGGTTGAGCCGTCGGCTTGAGCCCCCCAGGGGCCGCCGCCGACGGCTGACAACACAGGCCTAGCTCTGTTTCAGATTTTCCAGGCCTTTCAAGAACCGGTTGGCGTGAGACCGTTCGGCCTTGGCCAAGGTTTCAAACCATTCGGCCAATTCCGGGAACCCTTCTTCGCGCGCTGTCTTGGCCATGCCGGGATACATCTGCGTATACTCGTAGGTTTCCCCCTCGATCGCGCACTTGAGGTTTTCCTCCGTGCTCCCCATGGGGCTACCGGTGGCGGGGTCTCCCACTTCTTTTAGGAAGTCCAGGTGGCCGAAAGCATGGCCGGTTTCAGCTTCCGAAGTGTCGCGAAAGAGTCCACCCACGTCCGGATACCCCTCGATATCTGCCCGCCGTGCAAAGTAGAGATACCGCCGGTTGGCTTGCGATTCGCCGGCAAACGCATGTTTGAGATTCTCGTAGCTCTTTGTCCCTTTTAGGCTTTTGCTCATGTCCTCCTCCTCTTGGCTTAAATGGCCTCAGCTACACCACGGTTCCCTTCGGGCGCTTTTCCCCCTCGACCTGGTGTCCTTCCCCGTATGCCATGCCACGAATGCAGGAACAAACTCCGGAACGATTTTCATAGGGCGGTAGGTAAGATAGCTCAGGGGTCTCGATCGGTTCAAGGGCTTTTGTCGATCGCCTGTGGTAGACTCGGTGATCGTCGCTGCGAGTCGGTGCACTCCATGAACAGACAAGCCAATAGGGCATTCCCTTGACAGACGAGTACGATGCCAACCAAACGTACTTTTGCTCGCCCCGTCGCTGACATGATCAATCATAACAAGCAGCACGCGCAGCATCCTACAGGCTACCGCTATTGTGCTCTTTTCCTCGGTGCCCTCTTCCTGCTGCTGACTGCAGGGTGTGTGCACCGAATCCATGTCCATCCCCTTCCGTCAGCTTCGGCGCCGATTGCCATCTCCAAATCGTTGCGCGTGGTTGTCACGGTGCTGGCTTTAGAAGGCGCCGACCATCGACCAGGCATCACGCTGCTGGAATGGTCCCCTTCCGACCTCCGCCAGGCAATTGTTCAGTACGCCAGACAGAGACGGACCTTCGCCTCGCTCGTGGACGAACGGCCGGACCTGACATTGGAGATCAGAGCCAAGCTGGCCCTGACATCCCGGCAATGGCGGTACCACTATCAAATCCGTTTGCGAGCGGAGATGCGAAAAGAAGATCGTATGCTCAAGGCCTATTCCGCCGAGGGGTCGGCGGAGGGCTCGTTTGCCCGCTGGGTAACCGCATCGGATCGCATTCCCATCGAGTCAGCACTCCAACAGGCATTGGACATCCTGTTTACACAGATCGAAACCGATCAAATCTTGTACGAAGAAGCACGCGCGGGATCGCCACCCTCCCCGCCTTAGCACAGTTGGATCCGCCCAGAACGTTACGCTTCCTTTGCCCGGGTCGCCTGAGCGGAAACGTACTCCGGACAATCAAGGCGAAGAGCCTGATCACCGAACGGCGCGTCGAACAATCGACAATGATGGGGCTGGGCCGTTCCCTTGTGTTCGTTCGGTTGGAAATGGGCGCATGAAACACACATGCGGGCGACGGGGATTTCCCCTTGCTGTTGAAGCCCGTAAATCATTTTCACCAAGGCTGTCAACAAGTTGATCTGCTCCTGAGGAGTAAGCTGGGTGGTGGCCGCGGCCAACAGTTCGGGCCATGCACTCTCGGTCGTCCCTGCTTTCGCACCTTTAGCCGTCAAGCAGACCTTGACAACCCGCTGATCGGTTTCGCTTTGACGGCGACGAACCAATCCCTTGTCAGCCAACGTCCGGATGACCTCAGACGCCGTTGGAAGTTTGACCGCCAATTCCCGCGCAATTGTTGAAATGGTCGCCGCCTGCCCAGGACAGGATTTCAGATAGGTCAGCACCTGCATCTGGAGTGGACCGACCCCCTTGCGCCCTTGCCTCCTCCAGGTCCGGCTCTTCATGGCCAAGCTGATTTTTGACAAGCCCATGACGAGCCGATCTGGAAGAGGATCCTGCTTCATCTCCGCCGGTGGTACCATGGAATGCCTCTTTGTCACCCCTTTCGGTTTCTTTCAGAACGGATCGTTCAATGGCAAAGGGCGCAGTTTATGGTGCGAGACTCATGCCCGTCAAGCCGCAAGACGATTCGCCCCTGAGAATTCCCCGTATCGGAGTGCTAAGAGAACGCGCATTTCATTGGGGATTTGGGTATTTGGAGTAGGGAGAGTGGAGGAGCGAATGAAGGCTAGGCGTGTTTAGCTGTCACACGTCATCTCACGACTAGTACCGAACAGGACGCGTGATGTACCACCCGGGTCGAGACACTGCCGAGCAGGGCGCGGCTGAGCGCCCCGAGTCCCTTGGCGCCCGTCACAATCAAGTCAACCTTTCGCCGCTTTGCCAGCGCAAGGATCTCGTTGGCCGGCCGTCCCAGGCGCATCGCCTCTTCGACCCGAAAACCGGCTTTGGTCAGCTGGTCTTCATACCGCCGGGCCAAGAGTTTCCCTGCTTCCCTCAGCTCCGGATACTTAAGGAACGGCATGACATGAGCGACGATCACCAAAACCGGCTCACGGCCCGGGCCATCGGGAGTAGGATTGAAGTGTCGAAGGAGAAATTTCACCGCCTTCTCCGAAGCTCCCGATCCATCAACGGCCAAGAGAATCAGCCGCACGGGACGAGGTGATTCCTTCACCACCAAAACAGAGCAGGGCGCGTGGTGGATCGCATAATTCGACACACTGCCGAGCATAAACCGATCCAGAGCATCCAGCCCCCGAGATCCCAGGGACAGCAACTTCGCGCCGCGTTTGGCGTGCTTCACAATTGTCTCTGCCACGGCGCCGCGATCGACAACCACCGTGCCGTTGAGACCGGACTTATCCAGACTGGCCTTGGCCTCCTCCTTCACGACCTTGGCCCGCTCCTCCAGCCGCTTGATCTCGGCCTGAAGGTACCGCTCTGTTCCCACAATCAAGGGCTGCACTAAAAAAGGCGCGCGCAGCCCGGCGACGTCGACGACGTGCAACACCCGTAACGTCGGATTGACAACGAGTGGAAGCTGTGCCAGCCACTCAATCGCCCACTGACCAAACTTTGACCCATCCGTCGCCGCCAACACCTTCATGAGCTGTTCCCTTCTCCTCTGATGGCCAATCTGCTGTTCAGACCGTTTTTGCAAACCACTCTTGGAACGTCTCAACGGAGAGGCCCGTTAGCGCTGCGTAACGACTCACCATCTGTGCATCATTGAGATCGTCCGCCGTCAGCCGGATCATATATTGCCGGGCGATCCGATAAGACTGCGACTCCGTATCGACCATTCTGACCTTGGTTCGACCGGTGGCGGGATCTACCATGTCCTTAAACGGAATCGGGGTGAAGCGGCCATTTTGAATCGAGACCATCGCAGAGGTTCCGCCGTCGAGCAGAAACTGCGCGGCGCAATAGCCAAGATCGCGGGTATATTCGATGTCATACGGAATCGGGTCGGCACAGCGCAGCTCATAGCCCACGTTCTTCGCCACCACCGTCAGATAGAGGCCCAGCTTCTTAAGCTGCTTCGTCAACTCGCGACGCAACACATCCCCGATATCCACCTCGCTCAACCGCAGATGCCCATGCTCATCCCGCTCGACATAGTCCAAGCCTCCCAGATCACGGGGATCGAGCATCTCAATCAACCCCTCGGCCAACACAGCGACGCCATCCGCCCGCCCTTGATCCATCCGCTTCACCATGGCTCCGAGCAAAACGTCCACGAGTCGCCGCAACCGTACCGGCCTCCCCCGAAACTCTTCTGGAATGATCGTCAAGGTGGCTCCGGCCGCCTTGCCGATGCCCAACGCCAAGTGTCCCGCCTTGCGCCCCATCGTCACCACCAAGTACCAGCGCGTGGTGGTACGGGCATCAACCATCAGGTTCTTGACGATCTCGACTCCCATGTGGCGAGCCGTCTGAAAGCCAAAGGTCGGAATGCCGTATGGCAGATCCAGGTCATTGTCGATGGTCTTTGGCACATGCACAACCTGGAGGCGGCCGCCCGCCCGTTCTTCGAGTTTCATCGCGGAGTACGCTGTATCGTCGCCGCCGATTGTAATCAGGCGCGTCACGCCCAGGGTGGAGAGGGCGAATAAGACGTTATCCAAGTGCTCCGCCGACTTCGTCGGATTCGCCCGCGAGGTGCCAAGGCAAGAGCCCCCTTGAAAATGGATCCGGCTCACTTCCTCGATTGAAAGTGGTCTCACCTGTCCCGTGCTCCCCTCCATGAGCCACTTGAACCCGTCCAGAAATCCCACCACGTCGCATCCGCCAAGAATGCCGCGAATCGTGGCGGCGCTGATGACGCTGTTGATTCCAGGCGCTGGCCCTCCGCCCACCAAGATCCCTATCATCGTCCGTTGTGCAGTCGTCATCGTCGTCACCCTCCCTTGGCCAGTCCTCTCACACAAGGTGGTTCATCTCTCGGTTGGTTGTATCCCTCCTGGCGTGTCGGAGGCAAGGACCATTGTGCCTTATCTCGGGCGAATCCGTTTCCATTTTGGATCCCGTAAGCCGTTCATTCCGCTATCTCTTCCAACCCCACGTGGGCCCGCAACTGGTTGTACTCGAAGGCGGGGAGACCTGTGCGCCAACGCCCCAGATCATAGGCGCTCATTTCGTCGATCAAGGCCTCGACGGTTTGGCGCATCGACGGGAGAGTGGCAGCGTGACGCGGAGTTTGTCCCTTCAGCGCCGGATGAGGCTGATCCGCCCATTCCAAATACGCCCTTTCCAAAAACCGGGAGAG
Source organism: Nitrospira sp. (assembly GCA_024331045.1). GTDB lineage: Bacteria > Nitrospirota > Nitrospiria > Nitrospirales > Nitrospiraceae > Nitrospira_D. The sequence goes on along the minus strand of JANDJC010000009.1, from coordinate 32,981 downwards.
CATCTGGCGATCCTCGTCCAGCGTCACCACCACTGGCCGATCACCGACCATCAGATCCTCCACCGACAACTTCCGAGCCGGTGGCTCAACCGTCTCGTCACGAAAGCGAAGAGAGAACCCCAAGCTGGAGGCGAGTTCGTGCTTGAGCCGATCCAGCCGCTCAGGGCTATCGCATTCCACAATCAACTGACTAGACGTCAGCGTGATCCTCACGACCGTCTCCGGCCCGGAAGCCCCCCGCTCCCGCTGAACCCATACTGAGGCGACGGGCACCCTGGTACCCGTCGCCGACTGCTTCGTACGTTCCACTGGTTCCTCTGGAACCAATTCACTCATCCTTGCCAACTGCTCGGCACAGAGGCGTCGGCTCGAATGATCGTACAATGCGACTGCATACAGGTAGGGTTGGCCGTCCGGACAGCGATAACGGATGTGGACAACGGCATCCATCAACGCGTCCATGCGCAACTGCGCAAAGGCCCAGAGCAACAGATAGCCGTACCGTTTAGCAAACTCGCGCCATTCGCCCAACGCGAAGGAGCCGGTTTCGATCTCCAGCTCACGCCGCCATTCGGTCACCATCTCCATGACGGTTACCGCATCGTCCGGCAACAGGATCAGGCCGCAGCCGCCCCACATGGCCGCACCAGGCTCACCCTTGGGGGAAGAAATGGCTCTCGTCAACAGACCAGAGCCAGGCGCGACATCTTTCATAAAATCTCCAGCGGGCAGATGGATCGTTCTGCCGTCGCCCAAAGACCGAACCGCCACCTGGCCCGTCGTCGTCTCCAGCGAGACCAACTCGAACAGATCCATTGCGGAGTGTTTTAGGGGATCGAGCCACGCCCGTTCTTCTTCCGGGATATGCTCGCTCACCACGTCGCGCAACTGCTCGACCAAGCTCAACTGCCCGTCATCGGGATAAAAGTCGCAGAACAAAAACTGGCTGGCCAGCTCGGTCTCTTGCGGAAGGGGGATCACCACCCGACCCATCCCTCCCTTGAGATACGGCTGGAGCGCCCGACTTAAGGCTCGTTGTCGCTGGAGGGAAAAGTGCGGCTTCAGCGAGAGAGCCTCGAGCCTCGTGATCACTGCGTCCAACGATGGTGGGAGGGGAGTCCAGAACCCCGAAGCCCGTTCACTCCCGAGCTTCATGGATTTCTTCCATCACGATGGCTTCCGCGTCGAGCCAATCGCGGAGATCATTGCCATCCTGACGCCCCCGTTGCTCCCACAGCTCATAAGCTTTTTTCGCGATCCGCTCCCACAGATCCTCGGACAATTCAGCTGGCGTTTTGACTGAGGCAACAGCCGTTGACGCAGGGGCGGCGGTTGTCGGCTTTGCCTTCGAAGAACCGGTCTTCTTGGTCTTCCCGCGCATGGCATACTCCTTGTTGGTTATCACGTCAGAGCCTGATGATTTTCACGAGGAACCTTCTCCCACCGACGAGGTCGTCAGCACGCGGCGATGGCCTGGTCGGAATTTAGGACTTCTGACCGTCAAAATGGGACAGGGCGATTGCCTCAGCACGAACTCAACCACACTGCCATACATGGCATGGGCCAGCCCGCGCCGGCCATGCGTCCCCATCACCAGCCAATCAGCCGGCAGGCTCTTGGCCGCCTCCAGAATCGAATCATTGGGAAGTCCGCCCCGAACCATGAAATCACACGACACCCCTCCCGCCCTGATCGCCTGGGCAATGTCAGCAAGCCGCCTTTCGATCACAGCGCGACGTTGTCTCGCAGGTGAGGACACAAGCGTGAAATCTAACCCATAGGACACCGGCTCCAAGACATGGAGGAGCGTCATGGAGGCGCCCATCGGCCTCGCCATGACCACGCCATATTCCAGCGCATCGAGCGAGCAATCAGAAAAATCCACGGGAATCATCATCTTCTTGAGAGAAGGCCGCATTTCCCCACCCTGCTCGGCGCTTCCCCGGAAATGCGCTCGCTTCGTGGGCACGGCCAGAACGGGACAGGGCGCTGTTCGGATCACCCGCTCGGCTGTGCTCCCCAACAACACATGTTCAAGCCCGCTCTTTCCGGCCGTGCCGACCACCAGACAGTCCGTACGCTGAGCTTCCGCCGTTGCTACGATCTCTTTGCTGGGAAGTCCCCTTGCGATCTGGGTCTCCACCACAACCCCTCTGACCCCTCTCGCGGCAATCCGCATGCGGACCGTCTCTAAAGCATCTTGAGCCTGTCTGCTCAGCTCATTCAAGTATAGTTGAGCAACCGGGGACTCAGGGTTTAGCCCAGGACCAAACTCCAACACTGTCAGCACCGTCAGCTTGGCTCCCCACACCGCGGCCAACTCACAGGCGTAGGCTTCCGCCCGTTCAGCCTGTCTGGAAAAATCCGTCGCCAGCAGAATGTGCTCGATACTCATGGTTCGACGCTCCGCGAGCCGAAGTGCCCCCTCTTTGTTACCGCGGGGCTTCTCTCCCTTAGACCGCCTCAACGCTCAAAATCAACAACTCTCCGACCATGGCAGGATGGAGCGAACAACGGAACTCATGTTTTCCCGGGCGAGAGAGATCAAACCGCACCACCGCACTGCGATGGGGATCGAGCATGACACCGTTCAAACCACGTCCATAGACAATCACGCCGTTTTGTTCAACTCGTGTCGCGAGTCCTTCAAACATCGTGGAACCGAAATCATGGCGCTCCGTGTCTTCGTTCCGCACGATGATCGCCGTTGGAAGACCGAGACGCAGCGCTCCCTGCTTGGTCCTAAACTTGTAATCCTTGATGATGACCTCGACCACTTGCTCCGTGTCGGATGGCGTGGGCTGCGCCCACCCTTGCCTTTCCTCTTCCCTCACGAATAGACCCAGCAAGGTGACAAGCAGAGCAGCGGCCAGGGTTTCTCTCCCCCACAACCTCGGTAATGCAGGCATCGTTTTTCCCCTCTCATCGCCAAAACGTTAGCTCGTGACCGGCTGACCGCCGGTGGGTGGCAGAGGCACTGTCAGAACGGGGCAACCGGCGGTGCGAACGACTTTTTCCGCTGTACTACCAAAAAAGATTTTGTCCACGCTGCCAGCCCGCCCCCCGTAACTCCCCATCACAATCAGATCTACATGTTCTGTGCGGGCAAACTTGGCGATCTCCACGAATGGTGAGCCCTCGACAATCGTCCGCGTGACGACCACATCCTTGGCCGCCTTAGACTCTAGCAATCGACGCACCTTGAGGCGAGCATGGTGACGCAATCGCCGCCGCTGGGCCGTTGCGTCAGAGGGAACAGCGACCAGGCCCAGTCGGTTGAACGCAGCCAATGCGCCTGTATCAATGACGTGCAACACCGTGATCGCGGCCCCACACAGACGAGCGACTTCGCATGCCACTCGAAATGCCTCATCCGAGCAGGGTGAGAAATCCACCGGAACCAGGATTTTCTTGAAGAGACCGTTGTCTTGCCCCATGTATTCCGCTCCCGTGTATTGTCTTGCTCTTTGCCACTCCCAGGTCAGCAAGGGTGGTGCCACTTGCAGAACGGAAACAAGATAGACGATAGTTATCGATACGATTCCCGTCATGCGAGCGGGACTGCTCCGTTCGCTCTCCAATGAAACGAGTGAGAACGGGGGGGGCGAATTGCGTCTTTGGCCCCTGCACAAAGGGACTCCTTGCTACAGTACCGCCCTCTGCACTGTAGCAGAAGACCCCATTGGATGAAGGAGGCTAGAGGAGTGATCAGCGCCTCATAACGAAAACAAGACACTAAACCTGCCGGAAGCTAGCATTCTCTGAGCGGCTCTCGCGTTCAAAGCCTCGCGTTCAAGGCCTGGGAGTTCTTGGCGAGCGGAAGGGCAGGTGGCTGACTTGGTGACGGCATTGGATTTGCTCAGCCCAGATTGAACAGGGGGACGACACCCCGATGCTATTGGCCCAGTTGGTCTGGTCGAGCAGCAAGAGACGGCGACGTGGCCAACAGGTTCCTCAAAAAGGAAGGGGCTTTCCATGAAACTCTTGCTTGCGGTCGATGGCTCTGACCACTCATATGAAGCGGTCCGTGCGCTAAGGTATCTAAGCCGGGCGGACGAACTCCACATCGTTCACGTCTTGGACGTTCCCACACCGGCCTATCCTTCCATGATTCCGGAAGTCGCGCAGGAATTCTATGAGACGACCGAGCGCACCATGAGGGAGGAGGGTACAAGACTGTTGGAGCGGATCGTGTCACTGCTTCCGATGGAGGTCGGGCCGGTGACTAAGCACCTCGTCGTCGGATCGCCGGCGGATCAAATCATTGCGTTGGCCGAACAGTATAGGGTAGACCTCGTGTTGCTTGGGACGCGAGGCTTCGGGCCGATCAAGGAACGGCTGTTGGGCAGTGTGGCCCATCGCGTGTTGACATTTGCTCCAAGCGCCAAGTTGATTCTTCGCGGTCCGCTGAAAGCCTTGGACAAAGTCCTGCTTCCTCTCCAAGGCCCGCCCGACGCGGAACACGCCGTGAAATTTCTTGAGCGACGCCCCTTCCGCAATCCGCCCACCATGACCCTGTTCACCGTCTTGCCCCATACGAGACCACCATGGCCCGTCGATGATGCCACTGCCAAACAAATGGAAAGCCAGGCGCTGCGGGATGCCGAAGACTTTCTCAACGAGACCGCCACCAAATTGACACCGCTCGGCCACGAAACCAGAGTCGTTGCCTCATTGGGGACGCCGGTTGAAGGGATTCTGAAGGAAGCCCACGCATGGCAGCCGGATCTGATCCTCATGGGATCCCGAGGGCGCAAGGGGGTCTCGCGGCTCGTGTTGGGAAGTGTCTCCCACGCCCTCCTGCACCAAGGCACATACCCCTTGATGGTGTTCAACTGAGGAGGAAAAGCCATGCCCATGTATGAGTACAAGTGTCTCGACTGTGGAAAGGAATCGGTGCTGGTCGTGCCCCTCAAGGCACACGAAGAGGGTGATGTCGCCTGCCCAGCCTGTGGGAGCAAAAGGCTTGAACAACGCTTCAGCCCATTTATTGCGCACACTAGCAAAAAAAGTTAGCGATTATCCATGGGGAATCTCGCACGAACACCGCCTACCGACAAGGTGGTGCTGCGTCCTATGATCCTTTCTTCCCTGTTCCTTCTCGTGGTTGAGACGGCAGATCTCCCTCCCTCCTCCGCACAGGAATACCCTCCCGATTTAGAACGGGGGAAAGCCCTTTACACCAGGTACTGTCGCTCCTGCCATGGAGACCACGGTGAAGGGGACGGGCCGGCGTCGGAGACCTTACCCGTTCCGCCTCCCAATTTTCGCCACCTTCGATCAATCCTCCAATCAGATGAGGATCTGCTGAAGACCATCGAGCACGGGAATGTCTTCAGCCCGATGCACGGATGGCGAGGACGGCTGGCCGACGGAGAAATGCAGGACGTGTTGGCCTATATTCGCCTACTCGCCCACAGCGGCCCATAACCGGGGTCTCTCAAAGACGATGTCACGTATGGAATCCCTCCACACTCACGACGCCTTGATCCTCGTTGACATCCAGAATGACTTTCTCCCCGGCGGCCCCCTCGGTGTCGCCGGCAGTGACGCCATCATCCCGATACTATCGGAGTACGTTCGCCGATTTCATGAAAGGGGGCTCCCGATTTTCCTCACGAGGGATTGGCACCCTCGGAACCACTGTTCTTTTCAGCAGCAAGGCGGCCCTTGGCCGCCTCATTGTCTGGCCGGCTCGCAGGGCGCATTGCCGCCCGATCATTTTCCGGTTCCACCCTCAGCCGTGATCATTTACAAGGGCATTGATCGGGACCAGGACGCCTATTCCGGATTTCAAGGAACGGCCCTCCACCGCCATCTTCACGCTCTGGGCACCCGACGGCTCTTCATCGGGGGATTGGCGACCGATTACTGTGTGCTCAACACGGTCAAGGATGCCCTCGTCCTCGGCTACGCCGTTTACGTACTGACAGACGCGATCAAAGCCGTCAACGTTCGGCCCGATGACGGTGAACGAGCCGAGCAAGAGATGATTCGCCTGGGCGCCGTCCCCATCCGATTAGAGGATGTAACCCGATGAACCCCTCCCGAAGCGCCCTGCTCACCGACCTCTATGAACTCACCATGGCCCAGGCGTACCTGGAACGGGAGATGACCGAACCGGCCGTGTTCGAATTTTTTGTTCGCAAACTGTCGCCCCACCGCAATTTTCTGATCGCCGCCGGCCTTGAACAGGTTCTGGACTTTCTCGCCACCCTGCGCGTCACGCAAGAGGAATTGGCGTGGCTGGAGCAGACCAAACTATTCCATCGCCGACTGCTTGACTTTTTGGAGACCTTGCAATTCACCGGCGATGTAGCGGCCATGCCGGAGGGAACGCCGTTTTTCCCCCACGAGCCGATTCTCCGCGTCGTCGCACCCTTGCCAGTGGCCCAGCTCATCGAAAGCCGTGTGATGAACCTGCTGCACTTTCAGACCATGATCGCCTCCAAGGCAGCCCGGTCAGTTCTGGTGGCCAAGGGGAAACCTCTCATTGATTTCGGACTGAGACGGGCGCACGGCGCGGAGGCTGGTCTCCTCGCGGCACGGGCCAGCTATTTGGCCGGGTTCTCAGGCACCGCCACCGTGCTGGCTGGCATGGCCTATGGCATTCCCATCTATGGCACGATGGCCCATTCGTTCGTCCAAGCCCACCATGACGAACGGGAGGCCTTTGAGCACTTTGCCCACGCGCAGCCCGACAATGTGATCTTTTTAATCGACACCTATGACACAGAGGCGGCCGCGCGATTGGTCGTCTCAATAGCTCCCTCTCTCAAAGCCAAAGGCATCACGGTGAAGGGTGTTCGATTGGACAGTGGCGACCTCACAGCCCATGCGCGGGCCGTTCGTCGGATTCTGGACAGCGGGGGGCTCTCTCAGGCCCAGATTCTCGCGAGCGGTAATCTCGATGAATATCGTGTGCAGGCACTGGTTGAAAGTGGAGCCCCTATTGACAGTTTTGCCGTCGGCACGGCCATGACCACATCCGCCGACGCCCCGTCCTTGGACTGTGCGTACAAGCTGCAAGAATATGCCGGCCGCCCCTGCCGCAAGCGATCGGAGGGCAAGGCGACATGGCCCGGTCGCAAACAGGTTTATCGCTCTTATACGGATGACGGCCTGCTCGACTACGACGTCGTCACCACGCTGGAAGATGTTCAGCCGGGAACTCCTCTTCTCCACGATGTCATGAAGGGGGGGCGACGCCTCTCTCCCTCGCCCAACTTGCACGAGGTGCGCCGCTCCACCATGGAACAACTCGCTCACCTTCCTCCGTCATTACGCAAGCTGGAGACGGCCCCGCCCCATCCCGTCCGGATTGCTCCGGCGTTACAAACCTTAGCCCGGACAGTGGACCAGGGTCTCGCCCACCAACACGAAAGTCCTTGAGGGAGGAAACCATGACTGCTGTGCCCCACCATCATGTCTCAATCGCGCAAGGGTCGGTCGTCTTGGAAGGGTTGCTCGGTCTGCCGGTTGGTTCGCCGGGAGCGGTCATCTTCGCGCATGGCAGCGGCAGTGGCCGATTCAGCCCGCGTAACAACTTCGTGGCCCGCCATCTTCAGCAACAGGGGCTCGCCACCCTCCTCCTTGATCTGCTCACAGAAGAGGAAGCATCCGACCGGCGCAAAGTCTTTGACATCGACCTCTTGGCGGATCGGCTCCTGTTGGCCAAAACGTGGCTTGAATCGGACCGGAGGACGAGTCATCTCAGGATCGGCTATTTGGGCGCCAGCACCGGCGCGGGCGCGGCACTGCAAGCCGCAGCTCGTGAGCCCTCGAACATTCACGCCATCGTCTCTCGGGGCGGACGGCCGGACCTCGCCGAGCCCTATCTCTCGCGTGTCACGGCACCGACCCTCCTGATCGTCGGCGGCCACGATTTCCCGGTCATTGAGATGAATCGGGCGGCGTATGAACTGCTGATTTGTGAAAAGAAGCTCGTCATCATCCCTGGCGCCACCCACCTGTTCGAGGAGCCGGGCACGTTGGAGCAGGTGGCGGAACAGGCAGGGAGTTGGTTTTTCCGGCACCTCCACTCATCCTCCCAATAACAAGAGCGATGTGGGGGCGTGATATCTGGAACGATCTCTTCCGTTCACGTTGCGCAATCAACAGCCCCCTCCACTGCTCATAGACACCCCGCCGAGGGCCGGCGCAAACAATATCCAGACAGCCTTCATCATCATGAATCCGATAGATGTACGTCCGGACCCGAATAAGACCGAAGCCCCGCCAGCTCATGCCGAAGCGCATAACCGGCAAGAGGCCCCGTGACGAGATCGTTGACGCCTTGCTTGATCTCCTGCGTGACGTAAGGATGAAGCTTCCGAATTCGTTCGGCCGCTTCATTGATATGCGGCATACAGACCTCCCTCCAGCTACGTGAATGGCCATTATACTGGCCATCTTTGACGCCGACGGGCACGAGTGGGACCGTGACCCAGCGAAAGCTGTTCGGCAGATAGGGGAACCGAACGGTTGCGGGCGGCGAACCTATCAACCCTTCGCTAACCTGCTTTCGCTAACCTGAAGGGAGAAACCATTTCTCATCCCCAGCGCCGCCCACCCGTTCGAAGAGTCGAGAACGTTGGAACAGGGGGAGACCATGCAGGAAGATAGTTTCTGCCGTGCTGTAAACCAGCAGCGAACTCGATCGGAACGTAGCAAGATCCGTCCGCTACCCGAACTTGTTCCTTGCATATTCGAATATCGTTTCAGCCGCCTCTTTTGCGGAGAACCGCGTCGTGTCGGTCGTCACTTCCGGATTCGGTGGCGCTTCGTAGGGGGCTTGGAGTCCCGGCACGGTCAGTGATTCGCCCCGCTGGCCCCGTTGATACGTTCCCTTGTAATCACGCTGCATGCACAGCTCCAAGGGACAGACGACCGCCACTTCGATGAATCGAGGAATCAGAGTTCGGGCAAAATCCCGATAGGCCCGACGGTTGGCCGTGGCATCAAAGATGACCGTCACGCCATGAGCAACCAGTCTGCTACCCATGAAGGCCAAGGCCCGATAAAACAGGTCCCGCTCTTCGCGGGAGTAGGTGGGCGCCGGAGTCAGGATCCGCCTCACGGCATCGGATTCCAACACCTCGACAACATGGCCCGCCGCTTCGAGCTTTGGTTTCAACGCAGCCGCAATCGTGCTCTTGCCCGATGCCGGCAGACCGGTGAGCCAGATCGCATATGCTTTGGAAGATGCGTTTGCCGTCATTGGCCAATCGTGAATGATCGGAAGCCCGGAACCACTTGCTGAACAATCACTCGACACGGTCTATCCCGTGAACATTCGCATCACGGCTGACGTTATCGCCTGATGACTGACGCCAGACTACAGACCACAGTACTCGTTGACCCGGGTCGGCTCAAAGCGCGGTGACTCAAGCACCCGTTGTATAAACTGAAAGAGGCTCCGTCTCACTTCCATCGACAGATCCGGATACCACACGGGGCTCGCCACCACCAGGCCGCGAAAGGCATAGAACGGCGCGGCCGTTCCCGTCACGTCCTGATCGCCGCTGGCCTCGATATAGGTGTCCCAGAACAGCCGAAACAGCACCTCAAACGGCCCTGTGAGCTTGCCCCACCGGATCAGCGAACTCAGGAGATAATTGATCGTCATCGCCGTCACATCGTCGGCCGGTTCACCCCACTCACCACGTGATCGGTCCAATACAGAAAAATCCGTGCCGGCCCGAAACAGCACATTATACGGATGAAAATCCCCATGGACTTGAGAAAGCCGATGAACCTTCTCGCGCAACCGCCAGCGCCAACGGTTACAGGACTCTTCGATCGTGCGCAGGAGGTCGCCCGTGATGAATCCGCACCGTTGGGGGTAACTGTCCGTGAGCCCCATGATACATTCGCCATGGCCGATCAACTCCCGGAGACGACGTTTGTAGAGGTCTTCGTCCCGCCGTTTGGTCTGGTGGATCTCGGCGAGATACCGGGCTAGCGCGACAGTCCTTTGCCGATCCAACGGCCGCAAGGTCCCCTTCCTCGTCAAACGCTCAAGGTCCAGATGATAACTGGTTCCCTCCACCCATTCGTTCAAGACAAAGAACTCGCGAGCGTCGGCAACAGAGAACAGACGCTGCCTCCCATCGAATGCCCCCACATCAAGGGCCTTCACGTGCCGCGGCAGCCGGCCATAGGAATCATAATCCCACAATATCGCTTGGGCCCGGTCTGCCATGTGTTCGTGGCCGAACGGACCAGGCTTCATCGTCTCCAGCACGGCGGACTGCACATGACGACCGATCCGGTACGTTAATTTGACTGGCGAGCCATAGCCGTATCGTTTTTGGACTCCCTTGCCCCTGGTCTTGCCGATGATTGTCTTGCCGATGATTTCATATGCCAGCAACTCGGTCTCCGGACCGAATCGACGTCGAAGGTACTGTTGCAACTGGGCCTTGTTGAGCGCTGGCATGGTTCCTCCTTACGCAAACCTTGTTCCGGCAGAGCAAACCTTGTTCCGGCAGAATTGAGACGTAGCGACACCTGGCTTTCACCAGACGAGACGGCCAGGGTCTTCACAAAACTCCTTTGTCCATCAATCAAACAGTCCAAACAGTCCGCGCTGAGTATGGCATGTTCAGATTCTCCTCACAGCTTCTTTTTTCATTTCACCACGCTCTGCTTCACCCCTGTTGGCTTGATCCCCCCTCACTCTCTGTTGCGTTCAGCCCCAGTAGGCAGGTCATGACTGTAGTGAAAGGCGTCAGATCAATTCCTGCGCCTCTAACTGAGCAGTAGATACTGTTCAATCAGTTGGAAAGTCGATCGAGCCGGCCGACCGCAATCAGGAAGAACCAGCGTGGCATCGGCACACCGTTTGCTGGCCTTCTCCTGAGAGCAATGGACGCCTGAGCTCAGGAGGGAGAAACCATGCAATTGGAAATCGAAAGCCGTAACGTGGCCATGACTCCTCGCTGGAAAGCCGAGATCGAAGCCCGCATGCAGGACTTACAACGGGGCCATGATGATCTGCTCCATGGACGGGTCACCTTGACCAAGAATCGCCATCACAAAAAGCAAGCCAAGGTGGCCGAAGCACTCGTGGTGGTGTCCCTGCCAGGCCGTCACACCTTCACGGCCCGCAAAGAGGAAAAGACCTTCGAAGAAGCCATTCGCAGCGCGTTTGCCGCCGTCGAGACGGAATTGCGAAAGTACCGAGAGAAACGGGCTCGCAAGGAAGTGCGCCTGCCGCCGCTTCCCCCCTATCGAGGTGTGATCAGCAAACTGTTTCCCGACGAGCACTATGGCTTTATCCTTCAGGACGGCGGGGGAGAAGTATACTTTCACGCCCATGCCCTCCAAGGGCTGTCGTTTGATCAAGTGGAGGACGGAATGGAAGTCTTGTTCAACCTAGAACAGGGGGAGAAGGGCCCCCAGGCCACGGTGGTGATGGCGCCGAATCCGCTCGAATCCAAAGTGTCGGTCTGACCCCTCACCACGCCATGACCAGGATGGACAATTATAAAATTCCCATTTCGATGCTGGCCCCCCTTGTTGACCCAGCGCAGTTGGGGTTTGCCCACACCGGCGAGCTGGAGCCCCTCACCGACATCATCGGCCAAGACCGAGCGGTGGAGGCCCTCGAATTCGGTCTGAAGATGAACAGCGCGGGGTTTAACCTCTATGTCTGCGGCCCACCCGGAACAGGGAAGGGAACGTTAGTGCGGCAGATGGTGAAGCAACTGGCACGGGCTGCTCCCGCCCCCTCCGACTGGTGTTACGTCAATAATTTTCAGGACCCATCCCGGCCACTCTGCCTGTCTCTACCGGCCGGCCAGGGAGCGTCGTTTCAGCGGGCCATGGCGGACTTTATTGATGGGCTGCGGCGGGACATTCCCTTAGCCTTCGAAAGCAAGAAATACCTCGATGCCAAAGCCCGTTTGCAGGAGGACATCGACAACAAAAAGAAGGCGCTGTTTCAGGGGTTGACGGAACTTGGCCGGAGCCGGGGGTTTGGCTTCGAAGAGACTCCCGTCGGCTTTGGGATCGTTCCGCTCAAAGACGGCCGTCCCATGACGGAGGCGGAACTCGATGCCATGAATGAGCAAGAACGCCAAGACCTCGACGAACGGCGCAAGGCTCTGGAGGGAGAAATTCGAGACTTTCATGCCCGCCTACACGGCCTGGACAGAGAAGCCGAGCATCAGCTCCGCCACCTCGATCGACAAGTCGTCGCCGGTGTCATGGAGAGGCGCTATGACACGTTGCGGCAGGCCTACCAGGATCGACCGGCGGTCGCCACGTATCTGGAACGGGTCCGCCATGACATCATCCATCACTACAGGGACTTCCTCCACCATGAAAAGCCACCTCTGCCCATCCCCGGATTTGAAGTTCGCCCTCCGGATTTGACGCGGTATGCCGTCAATCTGATTGTCGAGCACGACCCCCATGGCGGGGCACCCGTCATCGACGAACCCCATCCGACCTATGCAAACCTCATCGGCAAAATCGAACGGCGGGCGCAGATGGGAGTCATGTACACCGACTTTACCCAGATTCGGGCTGGGGCCGTTTTGTTTGCCAACGGCGGCTATTTGATCATCAATGCCTTGGACGTGCTCCGCCAGCCCTTCTCCTGGGACGCCTTAAAGCGCGTCATCAAAACAGGAGAGGTGAAAATCGAGGACCCGGGCGAGTTTTACGGCTTCGCGACGACGGGGTTGAAACCGGATCCAATTCCAGTTGATGTCAAGGTCGTCTTGGTCGGCCCGCCTCTTCTGTACTCACTGCTCCAAGCCTATGAGGAGGACTTTGGAAAGCTCTTCAAGGTCAAGGCGGACTTCGACACCGATGTCGTGCGCAGTGACCGGGAAGATCGGCTCTATGCCCGTTTCATTGCCAAACTGTGCCGGGAGGAGGGACTCCCCCATTTTGACACCGAAGCCGTTGCCGAAGTGATCCGACAGGGGCTCCGGTTTGCCAATCGGCGGGATCGGCTGTCGTTGCAATTAAGCTCAGTGAGTGACCTCCTCCGCGAGGCAGGCTATTGGGCCAAGAAGAACGGACACTCTTTCGTGATGCGATCAGACGTGGAGGCCGCGGTCGCCCACAAACGTTACCGCTCGAATCTGGTCGAACAGTGGATCCAGGACGAAATCAAGGAAGGGACCCTGATGGTGGACCTGGATGGCGAAGTGGTCGGACAGGTCAACGGTCTGTCTGTCCATCAGCTCGGGGATTATTCATTCGGACGCCCCACCCGCATCACGGCTCGAACCTATGTTGGGACCAAGGGCGTGATCGACATCCAGCGGGAGGCCGAACTCGCTGGCACGATCCACAGCAAAGGGGTGCTGACCTTGGCCGGCTACCTGGCCGGGAAATTCGCCGGCTCTCATCCGCTCGCGATGACCGCTTCCTTGACGTTCGAACAGACCTATTCGGAGGTGGAAGGAGACAGCGCGGCTGTAGCCGAATTGGTGGCGATTCTCTCCAGCTTGGCCGACCTGCCGGTTCGCCAATGGCTCGCCGTCACCGGTTCGGTCAACCAACTGGGAGAAGTCCAGCCCATCGGTGGGGTCAATGAAAAGATCGAGGGATTTTTCGAATCTTGCCAACGCCGAGGCCTCACAGGCAAACAAGGTGTCATCATCCCGGCTCGCAACATCACGCATCTGGCCCTTCGCCGTGACGTCGTAGAGGCGGCCGAAGCTGGCCGTTTTGCGGTCTACGCAGTCAACACCATCGACGAAGCGGTGGAGCTGCTCACCGGCATCCCGGCCGGGGAACGGGGGCTTGATGGTCTCTACCCGCCCGATACTGTCTTCGGCCGGGCAGCCAGGCGACTCGAAGAAATGGCCAAAGCCGTTGCCCGCTGGACGGAGGGCGAAGAAGAGAGTGGACAGCCCCTCATCGCAGAACCGTGAAGGTACACCTCCTCTTGCCTGTTTGCCGATAATGGGTCAGCCGCGAGGCAATCTCTTTTGTTCTTCGCCTTCTCCGCTTTTCAGCAACCATCACGCCGTTCCACCATCCCAGTTGATGCACGCTCTGCATCAGCGAACCGTCCAGTCTGGTGGACCTCCACGTTGAGGGAATGAACCAGGGTCCGATATCATGACGGTGGCAGAGGGGGAGGGACGGATCTGGTATGTGGATGCGCCTTACGGCTTCGTACAAGCGACGACCACCGATGCGGCTGCTCACCAAAATGCTGATTGGCCTCGCCGTCATGGGCAGCCTGACCTATGTCTATTACACCGAAGTGAAACCGGTCGTGATTTTTGGGCTTCGGTCCGACTATGCCCACGCCATTCCTTATCAGGAGGTTCCTCAAGGCTTGGCCAGTTTGAAGGCCGAATCGTGCGGGGCCTGCCATCCCGACATCTACAACGAATGGAGGACTAGCATCCATGCTCAGGCTTACGATGATCCGTTCTTTCAAGCCTATTGGACTAAGGACAAACGAATTTGGGTCTGTTTGAACTGTCACACGCCGCTCGAAAACCAACAGCCGACGTTGATCAAGGCCATCCCGCGCGACCGAGTGGAACGAGCCGTGCAGGAACCGAATCCGCGCTATGATTCCGACTATCAGCGAGAAGGAGTCACCTGCGCGGCCTGCCATGTCCGTGAGGGGGTCATCCTAGGGCCTTACGAAGACGCCCAGGCCCCTCATCCGACGAAATATGATCCGATGTTCCGCACTACACAACTTTGCCAGCGATGCCATAGTGTGGTAGGAGGGCCGGCGCAATTTTACAATGGCGGGCCTTGCGGTACCTATACTGAGTTCGAGGATGGGTATTGGAGCAAGGAGCGAGGCTATATCTGCCAGACTTGCCACATGCCGGAGATCGAGCGCCCGGTCGCGGTGGGAGGCCCCGTCCGAACGGGACGCCGCCACCTTTGGCGCGGAGGGCACGACCCAGAGATGCTCAAACGGGCCATCGACGTAAAAATCTCAGCAGAGCCAACTGAACCCAAACCGGGCGACCGAGTCCGTGTGACCTTGACCCTCACCAACGCCGGGGCCGGACACAAACTGCCGACCGGAGATCCCGATCGTCACTTTACGGTCGAGTTTGCAGTACGCGATCAGAGTGGAAGAATTTTGAAAGATCAGTCCCACACAATGGGGCGATGGATTCTTTGGCAACCGGCCATCGTCGAACTGTACGACAACCGACTCATGCCCTTGGCAAGCCGCGAGTACCCGTTCGAGTATCGAATGCCTCGTGAAGGCGAGAACCAGACCCTCTCCATCGCGGTGCGTTACCACATTTTGACCGAGCGGCAACACCAAATGCTGATTGACAAGTACGGTCTCACGTCGCCGGCTCCCTATCACTTCACCCTGTACGAGCGAGAGGTCCCTCTGACCGGCAACCTTGTGGCTACCCTAACGTCATCGCCCCCACCCATTCATGTGGCCTGCTCAAAGCAAGGGCCCAGCTCGATGTAACGCTCAAATCGTGGATTGTCGGCAGAGAGAAACCTGTCCCGGCACCAGAGAGGTTGGGGAAACGTCCAGAGACTACAGCGTGAGCTCGTGCCTTCAAAGCCCTGAAAGGACAAACCGGCTCTCCCTGTGAGAAGAAAGGCTGCCGCGATCGTCTTTTCATCTCCGCCGCCCTCAGGGTTGCGAAGAGTGATCGCGTTCACAACTCAGCTCGGCCAACATCCGTTGCCCTTCCGTTGCATCGGCTGGAATACGAGCCAGACAGTCTTCCAGTGAATCACCAGCCATGCCCGCCGAGGCACGGTTTCCGCTTTTGGCAACGGCTGTTCCAATAATCCCCTGCCTGAGTTCCTCGCTTTCCCGGCAATTTTGTTCGGCGAGCAACCGAGCCCCCGGGCTTGAATCGGCCGGAATTCTCGCCAAACAGCCCTCCAAGGTGTCCGGCAAGGCCTGAATCCGCACCTCCGGAGCGGACTGCTCCACCGCGGCCGGTAAACTCGCCGAGGTCTGCTGGACGGATCGTTCCGCCACACAACCGGTTGCTCCTCCGACCACCCCTACAAGACCAATAAACGCAATGGCGTTCGGCAGCCCATTCACGCGCTTCATATAGCAGTTCCTTTCTTCTCGATGTGAGCGACCAACAATGATGGGGCGAGATGGACGGCCCCTATATAGCGGAGTCGCCGCCGCGGCGCAAGGGCGATTGCCACAACCGCCGCGCCCCTTGCTTATGTTATGCGAATCCACGGGTTGGTCAGCGCCTTCCCACTCCTTTGGACAACAATGCGCCGGGGGCGGTTGCCCTCTACAAAAATGGTGTATAGTGAGAGGCAGCCGAGTAGAAAAAAGCGTGACGAGACGTGGCCCGTTCATCCTTGAGCACGCAGCTTCGCACCCTTGTCCATGGAGAGACAGACGACGAGCTCTCCGTCGACGAGCTGGCCATCTCTACCAAGTTGCCATCGTGGGAGGCGGCACAACTTCCGCGTAAGTGGCGGTTCTCCGCCCGCCTGCCATTCCTGCTGGTCTTGTGCTTTCTCCTGACCATCATCTTCGTACCATGGACGCAAACGGTGACGGTCACCGGCCAACTATCCGCGTACACACCTTACGAACGTCCCCAGGAAATTGAAGCCCAAATCAGCGGACGACTGAAGAAATGGCACGTGTTCGAAGGTGAGCCAGTCAAGCAAGGCGATGTGATTCTCGAACTGGATGACACCGATCCCAATTTCATGTCGCCAGGCCTACTCATGTTTCTGGAGCAACGGAAGCTGGCGCTGGAGAAAACGAAGACCGCCGCGCTGGCGCGCGTCGCTCAACTCGACAAACGGATCGGCGAGATGCGCAATCTGCTAAACGCCGCCGTCCCCTCGGCTGAAGCCCGAGTGATGGAAGCGGAAAACAAAGTCCGAGAAGCTCGCCAACGGGTCGAAGCCGCGAAAATCGCCGCCATGACAGCGAATTTGAACTTGGAACGGCATAAGCAATTGGCCAAAAGAGGATTGGTGTCGGAGCGGGAAGTGGAATTGGCCATTCAAACCGACATTGCCAGCCGAGCCGACTTGGAAGCGGCGCAAGCCAGTCTTCAGGCGGCGGAACAGGCCATGAAGTCCTTGGACTTTGGTCGGGATCAGGTGAACGCGGAAATGTTGCAGCGCCTCTTTGAGGCAGAAGCCGCCCGCGACGCCTCGATGCTAGAGGCCGCCAGAGTGGAGGACCAGCTCGCCGACATCCTCCTGCGCCTTTCGAACGCGGAGCAACGTCGCCTGGCTGGCCAGATCACGGCTCCCGCCGACGGCACCGTTGTTAAGATGGCCAAGGTCGGCGTGGGAGAGACTGTTCGCCAGGGCGATGTGCTGGTGCTGATCGCGCCGACCAGTTTTGATCGAGCCATTGAGATGACGGCGGATGGATTGGACGCGCCCCTCTTAAACGTCGGTAGAAAGGTCAAGCTTCTATTCTACGGCATCCCGGCAATCCCCTTGCCCGCCTGGCCCGAATTGATGGCCGGCACCTACGACGGCGTCATCAAGGTGGTCGATCAGATGGATGACGGCAAGGGCAACTACCGGTTTTGGGTCGTGCCCGATCCAGAGAGTCGTCCCTGGCCCGACCAATCTCACGTGCGACAGGGAACGAAAGTGATGGGCTGGGTCATCTTAAATCGCGTGCCTCTCTGGTACGAGCTATGGCGTCGATTCAATCTGTTCCCGCCAGACTATGAGGAGCGGTCCCATACGTTGCTCGATACATTATTGCCCAAGACCTGGAAAACCGCGAAATGATCCTCCGCTGTGGTCGGATCGAGGGCATTCTTCTCTCTCACTCTTTAGCCCGGCAACAGGGGAACAGGGGTATCACCCAGCGAGAGGCACCGGTCAACATGGGGGGTCAAATCCGGATCATTGGAGACAAAGATGACTGTCCACGGCTCATCCTTCGAACACAGCCGTCGAATAATGGCGTCCCGCAGAGAAGGCTGCATGTCGTGGATCAGACCATCGCACACCAATAACCGCGGCCTCCCCACGATTGCCCGCGCAAGCAGAATGCGCAACACGTGGGTCGGCGCGGGAATCTCGCCCAGCGCCCTGATATCCGAGTTGATGCCCTCCGGCAACCTCCCCACTTCTTCCCGGAGCATGGTCAACCGGAGCGCCCATTGAATGTCCTCGTACGACACGTAGGGACGCCGCCACACAATATTATCCGCGATCGTGCCATCGATGAGCGAAAGTTGCGAATCGATCATAAAGCCCCGACACCGATTGATGATGCTCAAGTCAAGGTGCCGGAGATCGACGTCGTTATAGGTAATGACGCCGCTGGTCGGCATTTCCAAGCCGGCTAGGATTTTGGCCAGGCCCATGCGCGCCGTCGTCGTCGCCGCATGGATCGCAATTTTCTCGCCGGGCCCCACCTCCAGATTGAAATTCGCAAACACCGCCATCCCCTCAACCGTCAAGCCCATCTCCCGGCACGAGACGCGAATGCCGTGGACAGCGGGATCCGGCAACGTCACCATCATCGTGGGAGGCCGGCGGCGGTGGTCAGTCGGCAGTAATGAAAACGTATCCAGTTCGACCAAGGCCGTAAAGAAGAAATACACCTGCCCCACGCTTTTGACGACCGCATCGAAGTTCACTAACAGGCCGGCCACCACGACTTCCACCGCCACCAATTGGCCGATCGTTAATTGGTCGATGGTCAAGAGCCATCCGGCCAGCGCCAGGGCACTGCTGTGCGCAACTGCCTGCCCACCCACCGACGCGAGAAATTGCCGGAACAGTACGGTAAAGCGGGAGCGGCGGCAATCGATGTACCGCTTGGCCAATTCGTCCGTCTTTTGGATCACCAACGTCTCGCTGTCGGTAGCCTTGACATGGAGCAGGTTCTGTGAGAGCTGCTGAAGCCAGTGGAGCATCTCGTATTTGGCATGAGACATGTCAACGGTCGTCCGCAGCCCTCCCCGTGACAAGCCAAAAAACACGAGGAGGGATCCCGCCAGCATCGCGCCGTTAAACAACAGAAAGTACGGATGGTAGAACACTAGGATCGTCATCCCGATCATGCCGCCGATGACGACATGAACCAGGTCCACCAGCAATGTCGCCAAGGCACGTTGCATGAAGACCGTTTCCACAAAGGAGTTGGAAAGGTGGGGACGAAACCCTTGAAATCGGATATGCGGGAGCTTTTGAGCCATGGCAAACGCCGTCCGTACGAACAGACGGCGCTGCAAGACTTCCACGGCATAGTATTGCAACGCCCGAAAAGCGCCAACAAAGAGCAACACGAGTACCATGATGATCGTGAGGGTCGCAATCATCACCGGCTGAATGGCGAACGAAAAGGTATTGACCAGTTCCTGAACCGTGAGCGGAACGACGAGCGAAAACAGTCCGACCACCAGCGAATACGACACGACGAGCACGAGAATCCTTCGCTCATGCTGCAGAAAACGGGCGAACAACCTCAGCACGTAAACGAGGGACAGATGTTCAGCACCTGGCGCTTGTCCCATGAATCCAGAACCCCCTCATGAACTTTGTTGGCCGATCGACCGGCGGCGCATCCGCGACATCCTTGTCCGCCGGATCGGCATCCATTTACCGAGAACCTATACTGAGAACCTACCATGCCTCCGCGGACGAGTCACGGTCGGCCTCATTCCGCCGGCGCCTTGGCCCACCCTCCGATTGCCCACTGATACGAAGCCACCGCCTTCTGAAACTCGGCCCTCGCTACAATCACTTGTCTTTTTGCCTCAACAGTGTTCCGCTCTCGAAGATTAACGAACAACACCGTGCTCGCACCGAGACCAAACCGATACCGTTCCCCTTCCTCAACAATTTCGGCCAAGCGAAGGGCTTGCGAGGCTTCCTCAATACGCTCCTTGGCACGCTCGATGGCCGAGAGGGCATTGTCCACATCGACCACCACTTGATTTTCTCGAAACGCCTTGGCCATTACCAACCGCGCCGCCTGTCCCTGCGCCTGCAACACCTCGCCGCGGCCTCTTCGTTGGAAAATCGGAAACCGCAGCTCAACACCAAACCGATATCCGAGTCCCAGCACGAACTTCTCCGGCGCACGCGCCGGCGCTGCCTCTAGGTCCAAGTTGGGCAGCAGGTTGTTCTTAGCGAGAGCCAGATCGATGTGATTGATCTTTGCCTCCACTTCCAGTTCTTTGACCTCCGGCCGCTCCTTGACCGCTGCAAGTTTGTGCCATCGAATCTCTTCAAGATTCGGAACCCAACTCACCGCAGGAAATTCCGGTACTCGCTCGAGAGGCGGCGTGGTGGGGGCACCGTTCTCCCACAGAAACAGTGAGAGCTTGAATTGTTCCTGCTCAAGTCGGCGGCGCGCCGCGATGACCACCTCTCGACGACGATGCACCTCTTGCGCCGCCTCGACGACGTCGATGGGGGCAATGGCACCCGCCTTTGCCCGTTCATCCATCTGACGATGCCGCTCTTCCGCTACGGCCAATGCCTGTTGCTCAACCTCCAGCATTTTAGCGGCCGCGACCCACTCCCAAAACTGATGAGCAGCGGCCAAAAACAGATCCTGCCTGGTCTGCGCGATCTTGATGTCCGCCAGAGGCGCTGCCAACTCGGATCGTTGCAACTCCGCCCGCTCAGGGTTCACCAACAGCCCCCGCAGCAACGGGAGGAATCCTCCCACCACCAGTTGCTGATTCTCACCGAACGCCAAGTCGGGAATCCGCGCCTCGCCGATTGCCCGTCGATAGCCGACGCTGCCACGAACTCCCCACGGATGACGAGCCTCAAACAACGTGTCGTTGTACCCGACCGTTTGCGTGCCCTTTTCCGGATTACTGCTCGAAATGAACCGCTCAAGCTCCATGTCGTTCACCAACACGGGATCAAACGCCCCCAGCGCCTTGAGGAGCTTGCCTCGTGCGATTGTTTTCTCAGCGCCCGCTCCCTTAAGAAGCGGGTGAGACCGGTCAATCCACGAGTGCACTTCCTCCAGTGTAAAGGGGACCGGGGGAACCTCGTGCCCGGTCAACCTGTCTTCCCTTTGCCCCGCCCCAGCCTCTCCCGCAAACATAATCGCTGACAGCACCAGCCACCATTTCAAAACACCCTTCAACAGTTGCATCGCGAGACTCCTTTCGTTTTGGCAGATTCCGTTCGGCACACGCCCAGAAGCCTCTTCAACAGTCTGGTCGCACCGGTGGACGGAGAACCCCCTCTCGGCCGGACACCGCCGTGAGGCGAACGTAGCATAGGCTGGACTCGGACTCTACCGCTTGCGGCGAGTTCAATCGAACAGAAGCCGTCGTAAGCAAAGGCCTCCTCAGACGGCATCCGGCCGTGGGGAGGACAACGAGCGGGCATCTGACAGGATAGAAGTCAGAGCATCACCGTTTCGGCGGCCGACCGATGATGCGGACGAGCAGTTCTTTCAATCCTCGTAGAACCGGAAGCGACGGTGTGTGCAGTGAGCGGATTCCTTAAAACGGTTGCTTGATGAGGCCGTGCCCGCGGCCCCGGCCTTTAGACGGGAGTTGACCTCGCCTTGCGCGCATTTTCTCTCCTCGGCACACCACAAGTCCCCTACAAAATCTGCTCCCTCGCGAATAGTTCTCATTGGGAAGACCTATTGCCGGCCAATTTTCTCCCCATGACTTCATGCACACTCCCAGCCACCAGATGCTGTATAAGGTTGTACAAAATGATCGGAACCATGACTTGTGGATACGATGCAAGAACGAGCGAGGCCAGCACCAATCCGGTTCCGTTGTTATTCATCCCCAACCCGTACATCAGCGAAACCCGTTCGGCTTCATCGACCTTAAACAGTCGACTGAGCCCGTAGCCGGACCCAAAGGCTGTGACGCACAGGCCCGTCGTGATGGCCAGCGTCACGGCTAGAAAATCGTAATCTCGGTCCGCAACGACTTGAGGGAGCGAGACCGATCCGTTTGAGTAGTTCAACATGAGGAGCACGACGGAATTGACCAGTTTGACAAAAGGAAGAATGGCCGTCAGTCGGGCTTCAGGTGCAAGAAAGCGCACGGCTAGGCCCAACAAAGAGGGCAGCACGATCCAAAGTCCCAAAAATGTTCCCGAGCCGTACGCCGCAAGACTGTGGATGACCGTCTCATATTCCTCCGTAGCCATCTCCCCGAATACGTACAGCGCAATAGGCGTCAGGATGGGGCTCAAAACGGTTGAGGCGAGAACCAATCCCAAACTCAGGGCCAGATTACCATTGGAGTTCTGTGCCCAGGCGGTCGAGGCGCCGGCAATCGGCATGGCCGCGACTAAGGCCAGCCCGACCAAAATGTGTTGCGCCTCCTCCGGCTCATACCACAGTTGCATAATCAAGGTGACCAGAAAGATGTAGGCCATGGGAATGATGAGATTCGCGGCGAGCCCAGCCAGTAACACTGTTGTTTTCTGCCCCAGCGATCTGAGATGGGATGGCTTGACGCCCAATCCTGCATTGAACATCAAGGTTGCCAAGAGGATCATGAGTAAGGAGACGTGAACCGTCTCGTTGAAGAGTTGGATATCACCGAACGTCAGGTTTCGAATCCTTAAGCCACCGTTCGGCCAGAGAGCCGACAGCGTGTAAGCGGCGACGAGAAACCACAACAGATGATGATGGATGAACTGGGTCAAGGCAAGAAAGCTGACGCGGCGACTGGTCATCGCCGAATGAGGTGTCGACATTGTGCCTACTCCGTTGATTCGCCAGTTACCCGTGTATTGCCAATCCGCATGGGCAATACGCTCTAGCACCGGAGTCTTTAAGAACTTCGGGAGTTCGCAATGATCTGAGCCATCGATCAGCTCGCTCCTACCCAATGTTCAAAGAAATCATCACGAAGACGTTGCCCATTATCCCGGGAATGCACTCTTAGAGTCCATGTTTTTGCCGGAAGAGCGAGAGCTGGAAGGCTCCAAAGAGTTCGCGTCAAACTTGTTCGGCGAATTGGGGCCATAACTTTCCGTTGAAAGTCTTTCTTTAAGCTTTGGAAGTCAACGTTTACAACGATTCGCGGTCTGTATTTCACCCGAACACATCACCGTCAGTTCGAACACGTCCGGCACATTTAGCGATGTCTCAGTTTCAATGGAGACACGCCTGGCGGCCGACCGATGATGTGCACGCGGGGTCCTTGGGGAAGCAGGATCAGGCGATCATCCTGCGTTTCGTTGCCCAGCACCCATTCGAACAACCGTTTCGCGTCGTTCAATTTTGGATCGCGTGGCATGCCGTACTGTTCTTTCTGCATCGGCTCGTCATAGAGACCGATACACCCGTGCGAGGCGGGATAGCCCGGCACATCCCGCCCGTGAATCCAGTACGAGACACCTGCGCGACTAGTGTAGAACCGAAGCGCGTAGTTCATCGGATAGGGGCGCTCGGTGCCCTCAATGGTATAGAGGCTCGACCGATGGCGACGATGGGCAGCAGAGATGCGAAACTCGCCGGTGGGAGTCCGATCGGGGTCGGCGCGGGCCCCCGACGTGATGGGAAGCGAAAACCGGAGCGCTCCATATTCGTACGCGCCGAGGAATTGCTCAGACAGATCAATAAGGATGAACTTCGCCTCTCCTTCCGCCGGAGGATACACGAGAGGGAGCGGCTCAAATTCGGCCAGATCTTCAACCTGCTTCGGCACCTTGATGGAGACGCCAGGACCGGTGTGACGCCGATCAACACGGTTGAACCGGGCGACGTCCACCCATCGCTCCCCAAACAGCCGTTCGAGGGATTCGCCGGCCCGCAATGTTCGACATTCCCACTCAATTCGTTCATCGCTTGGATGCAGAACCGCACACAGGCCGCGAAGCGGCGCGGCTTGGGCCGGATGGGTGGCGATGGGAAGCGCCGCCATCAGCGCAAAGACCATCACCCTCTCTCCCCTTCGCACGAGAGCTCGACGTGCCGCCTCCACGCCGAAACCACCGCCCATTTCGTCCTCCCCCAGGATCAGTCATCATCCTTCCCCTTCTGCCCGTCTTCTTGAGCGTAGGGTCATCTCCCGTCTCCGTACCTACGCCCAATACTGCGAAGCCCGCAGATAGCCGAACAACAGATCCCGACGAGCCAGAATCCCCACCAGTTTGCCCTCCTTCACCACCGGCACACGGGTGATGTATCGATCCTGAAATAGATCGGCCACCTGGACCAACGTTTGGTCTTCGGTGACTGCCAGGGGATTTTTTGACATGATCTCCGCCGCTGTGATCTTTCGTAGGTCTCGACCGTCGATCATCGCCTGCAAAAGATCATAGTCGGTGACAATGCCGATGAGCATACCCTCTTCATCGACAACAGGGAGACTCCCATAATTCCGATGCGTCATCAGGTAGGCAATCGTCGCCGCGTCGGTGTGCGGCGTACACCGCGTCACCGCGTCCTGCATCATCTGTCCCACGGTCAAAGTCCGAGGATCACATGCCTTGAGAAAAAACTCCGTCTGCCTCATGGTCCCCCCTCACGTTCGTGTGTTTCTGTTCTTTCTTATTCTACTTCTGGTCCTCCTCGTCTTGCTGGCTCTCCTCGTTTCCAGCGCGCCACCCCCCAGGTAGGCCCGCAAGACGTCACGACGTGCAATGATGCCAATCAGCCGATTTTTGTTGTCGACGACCGGCACTCGCACCAAATCACTGGCCCGCAAGACATGCACCAGGGTGGAGAGATTGGTTTCGGCCGGAACGGAATAGGGATTGCCTGTCATGATCTCTCCGGCTGTCACGGTCCCAAGCTCCCGGCCTTCATCAAGGGCCGCCAGCAGATCATGCTCGCTGACAATTCCGATCAGCTTGCCCCGTTGGTCAATGACGGGCACGGATCCAAATCCCTCGATCATCAGTGACGCGATTACGTCGCCCTTGGTCCGAAGATGAACCGACTGCACCCTCGTCTCCATCACTTGTCCCACTGTGATGGAGGAGAACTCCGGTCGCGTAGCACCCTGGGTTTTCTGTTCCGTCGCACGCATTCCTCTCGGCATGATTTCACCTCCCTCCCATGTTGGACTGGTTTCTCGGTTCGGTCCTCTCTCTTTTTTTGCCGTCATCCGACTGCCCCAAATAACTACAGTGATGGCACCAAGCTGCCGCAAAATGCCCCAGGCTCTTGCGTGATCCCCCACGCACAACTCGTGGAACATCAAGCATGATGGCTGGTTCTCCTCTTCCTCACGGCTCTCCTCAACCCTACAGGCACAGCCAATGCAGGTTAAATACCCAGCAGAACCTACTCCCTCCAGGAGGAACCGCCATGAAGATCCTCTGCGCCGTGGATGGATCGGAATTTTCCCACTGGGCGATCGACGCGGTCGGTACATTTGACCGAAGCGCCCTGACTTCCGTCACAGTACTCCATGTTATGGACACCCGCCACCTCAAACCAGTAGGCGCGCCTCACACCTCGACCTATCGGGGCGCCAAAACGGCTCTCGAAAAATCCGGGCACGAGATCCTTCGTCGGGCCATGAGTCGCCTCGAGGTGGCTCTCAGCCAATCGCCCCTGCGCCCACGCACGGCGGTGCGGTCCCTTTTACTGCATGGCTCTCCCGCCGCCACGATCGTTCAACGAGCCGCCCACGAGCGAATGGACCTCATCGTTCTTGGGACACGCGGCGTGAGTGATATCAAAGGCTTTCTCCTCGGCAGTGTCACCCGTAAGGTTGCGGCCCTCGCTGACTGCGCGGTGCTTGCCGTCAAACAGCCGATCACGTCCATTGATCGAGTCCTTCTGGCAGTTGATGAATCGCGCTATTCTCGGCGAGCGGCGAAATTTCTCCGGTCCGGCATCCTGCCCGAATCTGCCTCAATTATCATCTTTTCGGCTGCCCTCTCGCCGGTCACGGATCTGGCGGCTCGTTACCTGACCGAGCAGCAGATCACATCACTCAACGAGCCGGCCTTTGAACGGGCGACGATGCTGGTCGCCAAGATGCGGGAAGACTTCCTCAAAGACGGCTTTGCTGTAACCACCGAAGTGCAGTTCGACCATGTCACCGATGCTATCATTCGGCTGGCGACACTCAACCACGTTGACCTCCTGACCGTTGGCTCACGAGGATTGTCCTCCCAGAAGCAACTCCACTTGGGAAGCGTCTCGGAAACGGTCCTGAAGTACGCCCCCTGCTCAGTATTGATCGTTCGAGGCCTGCGTGTCTGAACTGACCCACGAAGACATCCACCGCCTCTCGGTGGAGGAGGTGCTGCGACAATTGGCCACGACCGAAGCCGGTCTTGCCTCCCACGAAGCCAGCAGGCGACTTCAGGAGTATGGCCCGAACATGCTGCTTGAGCCAGGCCGAAGCTCCCTGCTCCGGAACCTCAACCGCCATTTCACCCACTTTCTCGCCATCCTCCTGTGGATCGCAGCCGGCTTATCGTTCCTGGCGGACTGGCTGAATCCGGACGAAAGCATGGCCACGATAGGCTGGGCCATCGTGGCCGTCATTGTGATCAACGCCGTCTTCGCCTTCATTCAGGAATACAAGGCGGAACAAACTTTCGCAGCGCTCCGTCGCCTGTTGCCAGACAAGGCGTGGGTGATGCGTGATGGACAACCAGTCGAAATCGAGCGGCGCAACATCGTACCCGGCGACCTGCTGATCCTTGAGGAAGGCGAGTGTGTGCCGGCGGATGCACGTCTCGTCGAAGCGATCGGCATGCGGGTAGACAACGCCGCCCTGACGGGCGAGGCACATCCCAAACGGCGGACGGCCGATCCCGTCGCGGATGGCCATCGACTCGATCTGCCGAACCTCGTGTTTGCGGGCACGACGATTCTCTCGGGACATGGGCGAGCCGTCGTGTTCGCCACCGGCATGCGCTCGGAATTCGGCAAGGTTGCCGCCCTGGCCACCGCTACAGAAGCCGGTGCCAGTCCGCTTCAACTGGAGATCGCCAAAGTGACGCGAACGGTGGCCGCCCTGTCTGTAACCATCGGCATCGCCTCCTTCTTGATCGGCCTGTGGACAGGCTTGAGTCTCTGGACCAGCTTCGTCTTCGGCATCGGCATCATCGTGGCCAACGTACCGGAGGGATTGTTGCCGACCGTCACCTTGGCCCTCGCCATGAGCAGCCAACGCATGGCGAAGCGGAACATGCTGATCAAACATTTGCCCGCTGTCGAAACACTCGGCTGTACGACCGTCATCTGTACCGACAAGACCGGCACCTTGACCGAAAACCGCATGAAGGTCGATCGCTTCTATGTGGACGGTATGGTGGTCGAGTCGCGGGAAGCCTGTTTCGTGGCCGCGGGCCGGTTGATCAGCTTGGCGGAAGCACACCGTTGGCGGCGGTTTTTCGACGTACTGCTCCATTGCCATAACGCCAAGCGGATCCGGCGGGCAGACGGACGGTGGACAGCGACTGGCGATCCTACCGAAGTGGCGCTTCTGGAATTCGTTATCGACCATGGCTTGGCCCATCGCCCGTCTCTCCGCCGCATGGGAGAGTTACCCTTTGATGCTGATCGCAAACGAATGAGCACACTCCATTGGTCGGAAGGCCGACTGCTCGCCTTCACCAAGGGCGCTCCCGAATCGGTGCTGCCACTCTGCACTGCAATCCTCCTGAACGGAACGTCCCATCCCCTGACGGAGGAGGAACGGGCAACGATCACCAATCAAAGCCGAGCCTTCGCGGAGCAAGCCCACCGAGTGCTGGCGATCGCCATGCGCGAGGTCGCTCACCAACCCGAACGGATCGAAGTGGAGACCATTGAGCGAGACCTCACCTTTTTGGGTCTGGTCGCCATGGTGGACCCACCAAGGCGAGAAGTGCCGGCAGCCGTCGCTATCTGTCGCCAAGCCGGCGTCCGCGTCGTGATGATCACCGGCGACCATCCGCTGACCGCATTGGCCGTGGCGAGGGAAATCGGCTTGGTGGCGGGCCAGAGGACCGAGGATGCGAACGTCCCCCCCACCGTCATCGAGGGCACTCAGCTCGACCATCTGAGCGATGAACAATTACGTGAGCTCTTGAAGCCATCGCCGGTCGGCTCTCCACCTCTGTTTGCGCGCATGGCGCCGCGCCACAAACTTCGAGTGGTGTCCATACTCAAGGACATGGGTGAAGTCGTGGCCGTCACAGGCGATGGCGTCAACGACGCGCCGGCGCTCAAACGAGCAGACATTGGCGTGGCCATGGGCCTCAGCGGGTCCGACGTTGCCAAAGAAACGGCCGACATGATTGTGCTCGACGACAACTTCGCGACGATCGTGTATGCGATCGAAGAAGGCCGGACGGTGTACGACAACATCCGCAAGTTCTCCACCTATATCTTGGCAAGCAACGTCCCGGAAATCGTCCCCTTTGTGGGATATGGCCTCGCCGGCTGGCCACTAGCGCTCACGGTTCCCCAAATACTGGCGGTCGATCTCGGCACCGACATGATTCCGGCGCTCGGCCTCGGTGCGGAGCGGCCCCACATCGACGTCATGGATCGTCCGCCGCGCGACCGGCGCGAACGGATGCTGAACCTTCCCCTGCTTCTGAGAGCGTACCTCTTTTTGGGTGTGATCGAAGCGGTCACGGCGATGACGGCGTTTTTTCTGTATCTGACCAGCCAAGGATGGGTGTGGGGCACGCCGCTTGACTGGTCCTCTCCTCTCTACCGTGAGGCCACGACCGTCACCCTGGCGGCCATTGTGCTGGCTCAGGTCGCCAACGTATTCGCCTGCCGATCTGACCATCTCTCCGTTGCCAGGATCGGCTGGTTCTCCAATCCGCTCATCCTCTGGGGAATCCTCGCGGAGCTGGTTATCTTTGCATTCGTGGCCTATACGCCGATCGGCCATCGCCTGTTTGGCACCAGCTCCCTTCCGCCGTGGATCTTCGGTCCATTAACCATGGGAGGAGCAGGATTGCTTCTGGCCGAGGAAGGACGCAAGCTGTTCGTCAATCGGTTGAGGCGGCGACCGTCGCCATTGGCGCAGAGGGAACTGCCCGCATGATCGGCGAGCCGAGTGAATCACCCCCTGATAGCCGGACAACCCAACCGGTTGCACGCGAACGGAATCCGTCCGCCCTGCCCTCCCCCCTTCCACCGGCTGAACGAGACCTGGCCCCTCACAGTTCCAGAATTGAGGCCCCCCCCACAGGGCCGATGTCCCGCCTTCCCTGGCTCATCGGAATTGGGACGGCTCTGCTCGCACTGGGCGCCGGAGCTTGGTACTGGTGGACGTCGTCCGCGCCTCCGGTCATCTACAAGACCCTCCCCGTCGACCGGGGTCCCATCACCGCTTTGGTGACCGCGACCGGCACGGTCAATCCAGTCATGTCCGTCCAAGTCGGCAGTCAAGTTTCTGGTAAAATCGCTCGACTGTTCGTGGACTTTAATTCCGAGGTCACGAAGGGCCAGGTGCTGGCCCAGCTCGATCAGCAACCGTTTCTGGCCCGCCTCGCTCAAGCCCGTGCGACAGTCAAAAGCGCATCGGCCGGTTTGGCCAAGGCGAAGAACCTCGCCGCGCAGAGGAAGCGGGATCGCGATCGCATGGCGGCCTTGCGAGAGCAGGAGTTCGTCTCGCAGGCCGAACTCGACCTGGCCGACACCAACTATCAAGACGCCCTCGCGCAGGTGGAGGCGGCCCAAGCGCAGCTCGAGCAGGCCCACGCGACCCTCGCAGCGGCTGAACTGGACCTTGGCTACACCACCATCTATTCTCCGGTGGACGGCATCGTCATCTCCCGTAATGTGGATGTCGGCCAAACCGTCGCCGCCAGCTTTCAAACCCCGACGTTGTTCGTGATCGCGCAAGACTTGTCGCGGATGCAGGTCAACGCCAACGTGAGCGAAGCCGACATCGGCGGCGTGGTCGAAGGCAAACCGGCCCGTTTCCGCGTGGACGCCTACCCCAGAGAATGGTTCGAAGGGACCGTCGCACAGGTCCGCCATGCGCCGGTCGTCGTCCAAAACGTCGTGACCTACGACGTCGTCATCACGGTCGACAACCGACACCTGAAACTGAAACCCGGCATGACCGCGACGGTCACGATCGTCACGGAGGAAAAAGAACGGGCGCTCAGGGTGCCGAACGGAGCCCTGCGGTTTCGGATGCCCGGCGCGCCGATCGACCGCAAGACGACGGCCGTCTGGGTGAAAGACGCCGACGGGCAAGTCCGCCGCGTGCCGGTGACGACCGGCATTGCCGATTCCCTCTATACGGAAATCGTGGACGGTGCACTACGGGAAGGCGACCAGGTCGTCGTCGGCATTGAAACGCCCGATGAAGGGCGAAACCGAACGTTGCCGCCGGGGTTCGAGCTCGGTCCCAAGGTCAGATGATGGGCGGGGCCTCTGGTTCGCCCGTGGTTCATTGATCGGGTCCGGCGCGCCGGGCTCAGGAGAGGCGACGGCATCAACGAGAGTCGGAATCGGTAACGGGACAATGTCTTTCCTCTGGCTGACAATCCTCTCCGCCCTTCGCGTGCTCAGGCGCAATCCCTTGCGGGCCGGGCTGACCATGCTCGGCGTCATCATCGGCATCGGCGCCGTCGTGGCCATGGTGAGCCTGGGGCAGGGCGCGACCGCCGCGATCCAGGCGGAGATCGCCAGTCTGGGCACCAACGTCCTCATCGTCATCCCCGGCGCGACGACGGTCGGGGGCATCCGCGGCGGTCTGGGTACGGCCTCCACCCTGACCGTTGACGACGCCGAGGACATCGAGAGAAAAGTGTCCGGCGTGACGGCGGTTCTGTACGGAAGCCGATCCGTACTGCAGGTCGTCCGGGAAAACAAGAACTGGAGCACGGTCGTCTTCGGCACGACGCCGTTGTTCCCCCACCTGCGCAACTGGCCGATCATCCAAGGGTCGTTCTTTACCCAGTCGGACTTGGACTCGGCGGCCAAGGTCGCCGTGTTGGGAACGACCGTCGTTCGGAACTTGTTCGAGCCGGGAGAAGACGTCGTGGGCGCCGAGATCCGCATCCGCAACGTCCCCTTTCACGTGATCGGTGTGCTGGGCTCCAAGGGGCAATCCGTCACCGGCCAGGATCAAGACGATCTGGTCGTGCTGCCCTTTTCGACCGCCGAACGCAAGGTCTTCGGCACAAGCTTTCTGGGAACCGTGGGGATCGTTCTCGTGGAGACGGACACGCACGCCGACGTTCCGGCCGTCACGGAGGACATCCGGGATCTGTTGCGAACCAGACACCGGTTGCAGCCGTCCGACGAGGATGACTTTACGATTCGCACCTTGGAAGACATCGCCCAGACCATCGCCGGGGCGAGTCGGACCATGATGCTCATGCTGATGAGCATCGCCTCCATCTCGTTGGTCGTGGGCGGCATCGGCATCATGAACATCCTGCTGGTCTCGGTCACGGAACGGACGCGGGAAATCGGCCTGCGCATGGCGGTCGGCGCCACGCGGGCGCACATCCTGTTTCAGTTTCTCATCGAAGCCGTGATCATGACGGCCTTGGGGGGCCTGCTCGGCGTCGCGACGGGTGTCGGTATCGCTCGGCTGCTCACGGCCATGATCGGGTGGCCCACGATCATCAATTCGCGTGCGGTGGCCGCTTCCTTCCTGTTTTCGCTCGCCGTGGGGCTGTTCTTCGGCCTCTATCCGGCCAACAAGGCGTCGAAACTGAACCCGATCGACGCCATGCGGTACGAGTGAGGGGCATCCCGCGCAAGGGCATTCCTCCCTACTCGTCCTCGCCACATCGCGCGAACCATCGAACTCATGGATATTGCCTGCCCACAATCGCTATCATGTGACGCGTTTTCCACGCCGACGGCGACGCATGCGCACGGAATCGAAGTCCGATTCTCCGTTCCAGCTCGCCAACCAAGAGCATCTCGGTTTCCTTTGAGGAAAGATTCCCATGTCTCTTGAAATGGGATTCGTGCTTGTCGTCACCGTCGTCGCGGTCGTCTTGTTCGTTACAGAAAAGCTACCCGTGGATGTCGTGGCGCTCGGCATCATAGCCGTGCTGCTGCTCGGCGGCATTCTGACTCCTGAGGAGGGCCTGGCCGGCTTCAGTAACCCCGCGACGGTGACAGTCGGCGCCATGTTGGTCTTAAGCGCCGGTCTTTTCAAAAGCGGGGCCTTAAACATCCTCAGCTCCTGGTTGATGCGGTTCAGCCGACACGGCACCACGATCTTGCTGCTCACGATGATGCTCACCGTGGGATCCATCTCCGCCTTCATCAACAATACTGCCGCGGTCGCGATGCTGATGCCGGTCGTGATCGGCATGGCGCCCACGCTCGGCGTGAGTCCCTCCAAACTATTGATGCCGCTCTCCTTTGCCTCCATGTTTGGCGGCGTCTGCACATTGATCGGCACCTCAACCAATATCGTGGTCAGCTCCATTGCCAAGCGGTACGGGCAACCGGAATTCGCCATGTTCGAGACGACGTCGCTTGGTGTGGTGTTCTTTGCCGCAGGCGTGGTGTACATGCTGGCCGTTGGGCTGCGCTTAATCCCGGACCGCCGAGCTGGCGGGGATCTGACGCGGCATTTCAGCATGGACGAATACTTGACGGAGATCGTTCTGCTTCCCGAAGCCAAGTCCGTCGGCACCACCGTCGGCGATTGCCCGTTGGTCAAGGACATCGAACTTGACATTTTGGAAGTTCGACGAGGAGCAGGCCGAGCCCTGTCTCCCGATCCTTCCATGGTGCTGCAGGCGGGGGACGTATTGCTCGTTCGATGCAACGTCGCGCAAATCAAACAGTTGCAAGAACGAGTGGGTATAGCCCTAAAACCTGAGATCAAGTGGCACGACAAGGATATAGTATCCGAGGATACTCAGTTGCTAGAAGCCGTTGTCGCTCCCTATTCGGTGCTCGACGGCCGATCCCTGAAAGGCATTCGGTTCAGAGACAACTTTGGTGCAACCGTCCTGGCCATTCGGCACCACGGCAAGGTCGTTCATGAAAACCTAAACGACCGGATTCTCCGCGGAGGAGACGTGCTGCTCCTCAAAGTCCGACGGGATTCACTCCCCCGCCTGATGGACAGCCCCGCGTTCGTCATGATGTCAAATGTCGAATTTCCAGCATTTCGAACCAACAA
>JANDJC010000096.1 GCA_024331045.1 Nitrospira sp. | reverse complement strand
GTTCATCACGGTCAAGGATTTGCCACAGGTCCGCTTGAACGTGCGTCTCTATGAGCTCAATCGGAACAAACTGCTGACCTACAACTCGGACCTGATGGCGATTGCGGGAACCTTCTCTCAAGGCCGGTTGAATCCCGCGCCGAACGCCATTCCCTTTCAAGGTCCGGAAGCAGCGCGGGTTGGGCCTGATCGGATCTCCTTTCAAAACGTGCTCTCGTTTCTCAATGGCACGTTGGGCAACACGGCTCAGCTCAAGGCAGGCCAATTCGCGCTGCAAGCGGTCTTCTCGTTGCTCAACCGTCTGAACATCACGAGAACCCTCTCGTCTCCCTCTATGACGGTGCTCTCCGGCGAACTGGCCACGTTCACGGTTGGAGGGGAAGTGCCGGTGCCGCAATTGTTTTCTCCGATCATCGGTGGGGGGAACGTCCAGCTGCCGCCGGGCGTCTTCAGTACCGTTGAGCTGGTGCCGTTCGGCATCACGCTGGGGATCAGGCCGTTGGTGGGAGACGATGATTCCATCACGCTCGACATCGTGCCGTCGGTCACGTCGCCGGATCCGTCCCTGACGTTGTCGCTCAAACAGACGACCGGGGCCAATCAACTCACGACCGCGTTCCGTGTGCGATCGTTCATGACCCATGCCAAGGTAAACGATGGGGAGGGACTGCTGATGGCAGGTCTATTGGCCCGTGACCGAACGGATGACCAACTGTATCCGCCGGGGTTGGGTGACCTTCCGGGAGTGGAATGGCTGGTCAGAAATTTTGCTCGCCGCGACGATCAACAGGAACTGGTGGTGGTTATTAATCCCGTGATCATTCGTGAACCTAATCCCACCGTCAATCTCTGGGAGTTTCCACAGCCCCACGAGTTGCCGCTGATGCGACGTGTGGGGTCTGCTGATCGTCCGGTTGCTCTTTCCTCGAAAGAGGGATCCATACCATGACAGGCGGTGAGGGTCCATCCGGTCTGTGGCATTTCGTGGTCCCGGCGTTCGGGACCCTCTGGGCCGTGGTGGTTGATGTGATGGATCATGAAATTCCTGATCGAATTCCCATCGGTGTGACGCTCTGGGCAATCGGGGCTGAGTGGCTGGGATGGTTACCCTTTTCGTGGAGTTCGCTAGTGCTGGGCTTTGCCACGGCGTTGATAGCCGGCGCCATTGGGTTTGGATTCCACTGTCTTGGCGGCGGAGACGTGAAATTACTGGCGGCTCTCGGGGCATCCGTCGGCTGGTCGGCCGTCTGGTCTCTGTTGTTCTGGACGGCCCTGGCCGGTGGATTGTTCGGTCTAATTGCCGCCTGGCGACGAGAACGGGATCTGGCGTTTGCTCCGGCCATCGCCGTGGGATTGGCGGCCGTCTTGCTGATGGAGGTACTGGGATGAGGCGAACAATCAACGGCCGACGGCATCAGAGGAGGTGGGCGTCGATATCGAGCAATGACCATGGTGGCGTCCTGATCGAGTTCGCGCTGATCGCGTTGGCTCTGTATTTTCTCTTGGCGCTGCTGTTGGATGTTGGACGGCTAATCTTTACGGCGCAGGCCGTTCAGGAGGCGGCCCGCGTGGCGGCGAGGGAACTTGCGCTGGCTCCCTTGCCGGGCGCCATGACCTTCGAGGCCGCCATGGAAGACCCGATGGTTCGGGCCAACTTGTACGATCCGAGTCGGCTGGTGATTCCCGTGACCGACGATGCCTCGTTTCAAGCGGCGCTGGCTTCGCTGCCTGTCATCAACAAGGCCCTGCTGCCATTGATGATCCACGAAACCATCGATGGGGTGGAGTATCTCCGCTATCCCGGCGCGGTGTTGACCGATGGGTCGGGAGGACTGACGGTCGGTATCCCTCGCGTCGTCTCGCGCGATGACGAAGGGAGAGAAACGATCGAATGGGTTGCGCCGATCGAAGAGATCAGACCAGATCCGGCTGATCCGGCGAGCGGCCCGTTCAGTGTCGCTTCGAGCGGCCCGGAGCGAGGCTTGGTGGCGATCCGCATTAACTATCCGTTCCAGGCAGCCATGTTGGTGGGGTTTCAAGGAGGGACCTCGCCGATTGTTGCCGATGACGACGGGGTTGTCGAA
The DNA here is from genome assembly GCA_024331045.1 of Nitrospira sp. Lineage (GTDB taxonomy): Bacteria > Nitrospirota > Nitrospiria > Nitrospirales > Nitrospiraceae > Nitrospira_D. The sequence continues at coordinate 2,132 of JANDJC010000096.1, read as the reverse complement.
CTCAACGGGCTTCCGCCTGGTCAAGCGCCTGTGGCGCTACCCGGGGCGGTGGGGGTGTATGGGGGGCCGTTTGGCCTGGGTGCCCACTACAACTGGGGTGTGGTGCGGAGGCCGTTTCGAAAATTGCTGGTAGCTCAAGCCGTCTTCCGTCGGGAGGTGTTGTTATGACCACGATGCGTGCTGCCCGTCGCCGGAGAAATCTAGTTGGAAGTCCGGCCTGGCTGGTGGCCTTCTTGCTTGTGGTGGTGGGGATCACGGTCGCCAGCCTGTGGGCGGGGGGAGTGATCACACTTGATCACTGGTTCGGTCCCTCCCGCGAGGGACTGGTGGCAGTTCCAGCTCCCTCCCGCCCGATTCCAGCCTACACAAAGGTCACCAGGGATTTTCTCTTGGACCAGAATGGGAACCTTTCTTTTATTTATCTGCCACCCGATGCGGTGACGCCAGAAATGTATGTCCAACTGAGTGACATTCTCGGACGGGTGACCAAGAAACCCAAACCACCTGGGTATGTCTTTACGGAAGCTGATTTTTTTCCGAAGGGTAGTCGCGCCGGTCTTGTTGCTGGCATGCCACCGGGCAAACGGGCCATGCGGATCGAGGCTGACCAGGTTCGGGGACTCTATGGTCTGAACATTGGGGATCGATTTGATCTGGTGGCGACCATCCCTATCGAGGCCAAGAACGCCGCCAAGGGGCTCAAGATCGGGGGAGCTTATCAAGAGGTGCTCACCTTGCAGGCCGAACTAACTAATTGGATGAAACAGGCGACGGTGCGGGTGCTGGTGCAAAACGGCGTTCTGGTTGAACCCCTCACCACCAGACAGGTTCCAATCACAACCACGACATTGACCAAAGGGCCGGTGACCAGGACCAAGCCAGTACAGGAGTATGTGATCGCAGTAGAGCCAGAGGAGGTCGCCCTGTTGACTCAGGCGATCGCCGTGAAAGCGCAGATCAACGCCGTGCCTCGATCCGGTCAGCCGGGGGACCCAGAAGACAGCCGCACGCCGGATCTGCAACCGTGGCATCCCTATACGGGTTTCGTGAATGGTCGCGATCCCTTGAGCCATTCTTTCGGCGCTATTCCGAAACTGACGATGGTGGAGACAATCACCGGAGGGAAGAAACAGGGGTTCAATCGAGGGGTGCTGGGTGTGCCGCTGAGTGAGGCGGCGGAACATGAGTCAAGGGACCACTGACAAGCGACTCGGCCGCTGGTGCCTCAAAAGAATAGCCGTCTGAGTGGCTCTCTGGGAGAGACACGGTAAAGGGAGACCGATGCTTCTATTTCTGGCGATGGTGGTGATCGGCTGTTTGGCGTTAGGCGGTCTGGTGATCGACCTGGGGATGGCGATCTTGACGCAGGTGCAGATGCAGGCCGTGGCTGATCCGGCGGCGCTGGAGGGGCTCCGTTTCCGGGACGCGCTGGATGGCAATGGCCAACCGATCGGTGACGAAAGGCGGCGGGTGGCGGCTGCTCGTATGGCGTCGCTGGTCTTTGACGATGACCTTGACCTGGCCGCACCATCGGTCTTGCCCCTTCAATTAGGGGCCGGCCCGGAACTTGTGTTGACCGATCATGATGATCCAACGATTGCCGCCCTCCATGCCTCTCGGACAATCGCGGTGCCGGATCAACGGACCTACCTGCCGCGGTTGCAATTGAATCTTGTGAATGAACCGCACGGTGATCTGGTAGCCGGGACCTTTGTGTCTCCCTGGCCGACGGCTCCGTCTCGTGAAGAGGGCAACTACGGGAGAAACGACTTCATACCCAGCGAACAGGTCGACAGCGCCGGGGCTCCCGCCTTTTTGGTTCGACTGCGCCGGGCCAATGACTTCGACGGCCTCGATCATCAGGAAGGAGTGAGTTCCGGCGGCTCGCCGATTCCCTTGTTGGCCGGACATGGTTCAATGACCCCGTTCGCCAATCAGGACAACCCTAACAACTATAACTTCCGTGCCCATGGATTCACGGTTCGGGCGACCGCGCTGGCCGACGCGAGACCGGCCCTTCAGGTGGGATTTCCACAAACCAGTGTCACCCCTCCGATCGAAGGAGCGCTGCCGTTCGCGCTCACTCTGGAACTGTGGAACAGTCTTCCAGCGGAGCAGCCCGTCATTCTGGC
>JANDJC010000095.1 GCA_024331045.1 Nitrospira sp. | reverse complement strand
CGCATTCTACTCTTTCGGGGCCGGCAGAGATCCGCCCCGCCACAAGGCATAGAGCACCGGAATCACCAGCAATGTCAGCACGGTCGAGCTTACCATGCCGCCGATCATCGGCGCGGCGAGGCGTTGCATCATGTCGGCGCCGGGGCCGGTGGTCCCCATGAGAGGGAGCACGCCACCCATGATGGCGGCGACGGTCATCATCTTGGGTCGCACGCGTTGCACCGCCCCCTCCATGATGGCCTCGCGCAGATCCTGCGCCGTGGCCAGGCGCCCTTCGCCCATACGCCGCTCAGCGGCTTCATCGAGATAGACCAGCATCACCACGCCCGTCTCCGCCGCCACGCCAGCCAGCGCAAGGATCCCCACCCACACCGCCACGCTGAGATTGTAGCCCAGGAAATGGAGATACCAGATGGCTCCGATCGCAGCGAAGGGGACAGAAAGTATTACGATCAGCGATTTCGCGAGCGAACGGAAATTGAGGTAGAGAAGCAACAGGATCACAGCCAGGGTCGCAGGAACCACCATTTTCAGCCGCTCTTCCGCCCGCATCAGATGTTCGTATTGCCCGGTCCAAATCAAGCGGTAGCCGGGCGGAAGCGTGACCAGCTCACGAACCACTCGTTGGGCCTCTTGCACATAGCCGCGCAAATCGCGGCCACTGACCGACACCGACACGAGCCCCGCCAATGTGCCTGCCTCATCCGCGATCGACGGCGGCCCCTGGGTGATGACGAGATCTGCAATGTGGCCAAGGGGAATTTGCGCACCGGTCGGTGTGGGAATGCGCACCCGCTTGAGCCGCTCCGGATCATCACGCAGCTCGCGCTTGTAGCGGATGATGACCGGGTACCGCTCCCGCCCCTCGACCGTCGTGATCACGGTTTCTCCCCCGATAGCCGACGTGATGACCGCTTGCACATCTCCCACCGTCAAGCCGTAGCGAGCCGCCTCGCGCCGATTGATGATGAGATCCACGTAATAGCCTTGGTTCAGCCGCTCGGCGAAGGCGCTCGTCGTGCCGGGCACGGTCGCCAAGGCCCGCTCGATCTCGATACCGATTCGCTCGATCGTCTTTAAGTCAGGCCCCAGCACCTTGATCCCGACCGGACTCCGGACACCGGTCGTGATCATCTCCGTCCTGGTCTGGATCGGCATCCACCAGATGTTTGGAAATCCCGGAATGCGGAGCTTGGCATCCATCTCATCCAGTAAGCGATCCCACGTCATGTCGGGTCGCCACTGGGTTTCTGGCTTCAATGTCACGGTGATCTCGGCCATTCCGACGAAGGCCGGGTCGGTGGCCGTCGGCGCTTTTCCCATTTTGCCGAACACCCGTTCCACTTCCGGGAAAGTCATGAGCAACTGATCCTGGACCTGCAACACCTTGGCCGCTTCCGGGATGGAGAGGCCAGGGACGGTGGTCGGCATATAGAGGATGGTCCCCTCGTTCAGCGGCGGCATGAATTCGGCGCCGAGGCGCATGAACACCGGTACCGTGGCGGCCACGGACACGACCGCCACCCCCACCGTCAGCCACCGGATCCGCAATGCGCCCGCAAGAATGGGCCGATACAGGGCGATGAGCCACCGGTTCAGCGGGTTCTCGCGTTCCGCTCGGATACGTCCGCGAAGCAGAACCACCATGAGTACCGGTGCCAATGTCACCGAGAGCGCGGCGGCAAAGAGCATCGAAAAGGTCTTGGTAGACGCCAACGGTGCGAACAGTCGCCCTTCCTGCGCTTCCAAGGCGAAGATCGGCAGGAACGACACGGCGATCACCAGCAGCGAAAAGAACAGGGGCCGCCCGACCTCTTTTCCCGCCGCGACGATGATTTCCGTTCGGTTGCTTTCACGCCCGCCCGCCCCAGGCGCGCCGCCACAAGTTCGGGATTTCTCGCCAAAGCTTCATGAATCAAATCCGGTAACACCAAAGGCGGCCGGTCGGTTTGATCGGCAGCAGAAGCGACATGGCGCGCACCCGTCCAACAACTCAAGCTCACAACCGTGATGGCAAGTAACGGAAATCGAATCGTACGAGCCATAGGATGGTCCTCCACAAGAGCTATTCCGCCCGCGTCTATCGCGAACCTCAACTCCCGTCCGCAACGGAAGTGACGATGGAATAAGCTCGGACTGAGTGCGGGGCAGATGAAACGATGGCGAAACGGTGTAAGGGAAAACCGGCGAGATCAGATCCGCAGCACGGTGCTTGCCAGAGAATGATGAGGAGGGGAACTCGATTCGAGAGAATGGGGGGAGTGGAGGATACGTTCGAGTTGATGGCTCACTGTTGGAAGTACCGGCACAATGTGATCCGCCGACCAATGATGATCTTTGTGCCAGAAAGCCGACTGAGATAAGGACTCCACCCCCAGTGTTTTGAAGGCATCGCACACCTGCCGAACCGGCTGCTCCACCGGAGTGGAACAACCGTTGGCCATCGAAGCATCGGTGAGGCCTGGCAACGGCAGGAGACAGGCGTAGGCGTTGAAACTAAACGTCAACAGAAACACCGCCATCGTTGCGGCAAGGAACGACCGTGAGTGACAGAAACGCTTTCTCATGCGATCAGCTTATCCCTCGTCCGTCTCGCGTGTCAACGGCACGGTCACGTCACGGCAAGACCGTGCATGATCACAGCCCCATTCGCCTCGTCCATCTTAAGAAACTCTGCCTCGACCATGAATGACCCACGAGCCTCTTGACTGACGACGAGGAAAGGGATGCGGAAACGCCCCCAGACGGGCCTTCTGAGCGTGCGAGCGTGGAGCAGAAAAGGGGTCGGGAATCTTTTCTCTGAGCCTTGCGTATGCATCACGGCGATCCACCTGAGCACCTCGCTGAGCACCTCGGAGAACTTCCCCTCGCGGCGGGGTCACAGTAGCAGATGCCAGTGTTAGACATGAGGGAATAAACCGCGATCCGGATACGGATCGCAGCAACGGCTTCGGCTACGATCTTCTCAAAGGCTATGTCGTCTGCCGGCTTCTCAAACAACAGCAAGCACGCGATGCGGCGATTGAGCACATGACACGCAAGAGTTCCGGCGGCAAGGCGCGGGCGGCGGCGTAGTCGGGGCTCTACCTGACCCAGTCTCGCTCTTCCAGAAATGATCCCGGCCCCTTTTGTTTCAGGGATTGCTCATTATCTTGAGGATGCGCTTCGCAAGATGTTCATTGATCTCAGTATGGCGAGGAACCGGCTGGGAAACCCTGGTGACAGGATTGTGATACCAATCATGCTTTCCGCCATGACGAATGAGCACGCAACCGCTGGCTTCGAGCTGTCGAATAAGGTCTTTACGCTTCACTGGAAAGTCAGCTCGGCAAGCTTCCGAACTCCAGGGATTTCACCGCTGGTGAGATCAAGATACAGATCGCGAAGGTGGGTTTGTAGGTCTTCGAGAGACTCCCCTTGAGTCCAGTAATCAGGGTAGTCCTGCAGATAGCCGAGCCACTTGTCCTGCTCTTGCCAATAGATATATTTGATTGATTCCATGGTGGCTATTATAGCTAGGTTCCGAACGCCCGAAAAGCGAAGAAAGTGGTCATGAATGGGATGGGAGACCTAAACATAAGTGAAAGCTAAAAGGGAGGGGCTGGAGTATTTCTGTGTCCGGAGGAACGACGGTGACAGCGCTGCTCGTGCAGATCGAGATGCTGAAAAAACTCCCGGCCTTTCCTATCTATCCTGTTTTATGACAGCCGCATCCGGTGGAGCTGGGAGCCGCCGGAGGTTTCGAGGTTTCTGACCTCGCAGGCCGTGGACCGCCGGCAGGAGATCCACAACCTATCGGCCACGCCGTTGATCGTCACGGCGGTGCCGGCCCGTCCATCGACCGTGAAGGATCGCTCGCTGATCACGAGATCGATCAGCTCGCCGCTCAGGACCGACGGTTGCGTGCCGGCAGAGGGACCAGGATGGCTCGCCCGGCCTGCGCACGCCGCAAGAAGCGACGGGATCGCCGCCAGCAACCCCAGCGCCCCGGCCCGTTTCAGCAGCAGACGTCTTGAAATCCCACCGCTCTCCTCTTCTGCTTCCTCGCGATGCCGCATGGCGCTTGACCCTCTGTTCCTTCCTGACAGGTGACCGTGTTGACGCCGCATTCTACTCTTTCGGGGCCGGCAGAGATCCGCCCCGCCACAAGGCATAGAGCACCGGAATCACCAGCAATGTCAGCACGGTCGAGCTTACCATGCCGCCGATCATCGGCGCGGCGAGGCGTTGC
>JANDJC010000094.1 GCA_024331045.1 Nitrospira sp. | reverse complement strand
CTGATTCGAAAACTCAAGGAAGGGCAGTCAGCATGAAGGGAACCAGGCTGCAAACCATAACAACGGTGGCCGGGGTGTGTGGACTGGTGGTGTTGTTTGCCGGCGGATGTGCAAGCGAACAGGAAAAAAAAGGGCGGGAGCTCTACAACCATTACTGTAGCGATTGCCATGGTGAAAGCGGCAGGCAAAACGAAGGCTTCAACTGGTCAGCCATGCCGGATCCCAAGCCTAAGGATCTTTCTAATAAGAGCGAAATGAGTACTTTCAAAGATGAGGAAATCTTTGCCACAATCTCGCGCGACATGTTGGATACGAGCGAGGAGGGGGGCGATGAAATCGGGGACGACGATTTTGCCGTTCCAACGATGCCGACGTTCAAGTACACCTTGTCCGAAGAAGAAATCTGGGCCATCGTCGGCCATGTCCGTACGTTACACGGGATGAAGTTAGAGTTTGACGTGGCAGCTCGTAAGCGGTCCCTCGAAGAGGGGGTCAAAGCGGCTCAAGCAAAGTTTGATCAAGCCAAGCAAGCGTACGAAGAAGCGGAAAAAAAGGCCAATGAAGAGGCTGAGCGGAAAAGTAAAGAGCTCAATGAAGACGTTGATGTCGATGAGTCGTCATATGCTGACGAGTTAGCGGCGATGACCGAGGCTAAGAAAGAGCTGGAAGCTGCTAAGCAGGCATTGAATAACTTCAGTACAAGACCAGGGAAAGGACTGACCATTCCCCGACCGGATCTGACAACACCGCCTCAGGAGGTTCAGCAACTGATCGAACGAGGGAAAAGACTCTACGAAAATAAGTATGGGTGCAATGGCTGTCACAGCATTGGTGGAGAGGGAGGAAAAATTGGCCCACCATTGGATCGGGCGGGATTTCGATTGAACCCCACATGGATCTATCGTTGGCTAAAGAATCCGCAGGCTATGGACGCGACAACACGCATGCCGGCGCTAGGATTAAATGATGCCGATGCTAAGGCCGTCACATTTTACTTAGGAACCTTGCGTGCACCGAAGGCGGAAGCCGTGGCGGATCGACCGGTTGAGACCCCCTAGCTGACACCTTTACGAGTGCAAAGGGGTGAAGAGAAGGCAGAGAAAAGTGAGAGAGGCTGCGGGAAAAAGCCAGCGTTGAATTCCAAAAGCCCTAGATGAGGAAGGGGTGGTTCCTCACACGAGAGCGGTGAAAAACGAGAACTGTCTCCGGAAAAGGATGGGAATGGTGGGTGAGTGGAAGCAAACGGACTAGATCATAAATCCTGCGAGCAAGCCGGCGAGGATTGCCACACCAACCCACGTATGGGCCCGGAACATGGCAAAGGCAAAGGGGGGATCGATTGGCTTGCGTAACTGTCTGGTTTGGATCAGGAAAAAGACTGCCACACCTAGCAAGGTGACGTAGTAGGGCCAGCGGATGTTGACGAGCCACCCTGCAATCCCCAGAAGCAGTAGCATGAGGCCGTAGGCTGTTCCCACTCCGAGATGAAGCCGGTACTCAAACAAGAGCGCCGATGATTTGATGCCGATCCGTCGGTCGTCGTCTCGATCCTGAAGAGCATAAATGGTATCGTAGGCCACAGCCCACGTGGCCGTCGCTCCAAACAAACACCAGACGGGAGCCTCGATCTGTCCTCGAACCGCGGCCCATGCCATGATGGTCCCCCACCCGAAGGCCAAGCCCAAAACAGCCTGTGGGATCTCGATCCAACGTTTAGCGAAGGGATAAAGGGCGGCAAGGGCCACGGCGCCTGGTGCCAACCACAAGACCAAAGGATCAAGCCAGAGGAGGAGACTTGCTGCCATGATAAGCAGTACACTTAGCAATGCGAAAGCATGGCGCCGGGACAATTCTCCTGAAGCTAAGGGGCGGTCTTTTGTTCTGCTGACTTGCCGGTCAAATGCCCAATCGGCCAAGTCGTTCAGGATGACCCCTGCGCTGCGCATCAGAAATGCCCCTGCGACGAAGATTGCCACAAGTGGCAAAGGGGGAATCCCCTGCGAGGCAAGGACTAGTGCCCAAAGGGTCGGCAACAGCAAAAGATAGGTGCCAGTCTGGTTCGGTAACCGGATCAAGCGGCTTAAGGCCGACCAGGGAATACCGACTGGTGGAGAGGCAGCAGGCATTGCGGCCATGCTCAGAAAAGTAGCGCAGGCAAAAGGCATTGTCAATTTGGGTTTAGGCGGTCACTGCGTGACCGCGTGATTGTACGGGACGTGACAAATTGGGTATAACGACTTCACGAGGGGATTGCTGTCAGTGAATCAGAAAGGTCCAAACTCTGTCCGTGCTGCTGTACTCATCCTTGCAACGATTGTTCTGTTGAGCAGCGGTTGCTGGGGGGCCAAGGGAAGGGCACAACGGGCTGTTGGTAACAGCGACACCGGTGCCCCGAGTGAAACGATGGCTCTCAAGCCGTCCCTGTGGCTGGCGCCCAGTTTAACGGGTGCGACACTGTCCTATGCCAATGCTTGTGGAGAGTCGAGGGTGATTTCCGTCGGAACTCCGCTGACTGACATTATTCCCCAGAAACTGGGCCATGCTTTTTCTGGTCTGGTGCTCAACGATGGCTTGGGGCATGCAGAGGGAGCTGATGGGGTGATCGAAATCGGGGTGGGGACCAAACGAGCAGAATTGTTTCTACCTCCTCGAACCGCCGGAACCTATGCGGCGCGAATCATCTTGGAAATAGAAGCGGCTTTTCTGGCCGATGATGGAACAGCCCTATTTCATACCAAATTTCAGGAAACCGGTCACGGGGAAGTGCGGGTGGCTGAGCAGTCCTGCGAGGTTAGCGGAATAGAGGCGCTCGTTAGACAAACAAGTGAGGCGGTTGGGGATCGCCTACTGAAACAATTACAAGGTACTGCTCGCCTTCGCGAATATGCCCGACAGAGGGCGTCTGCTCGGCCAATAGTGTCCATGCCGTCAGCCGTCGGACTTCCTGCCCCTCCAGAGGGGACGACGGGGGGTGCTATGTTCGGTCAGGTGGCTCCGCCTGCTTCGCCATTTTCTGAAACAACATTAGCGTTTCTGGCTATTGTGCGAGATGAAAGTCAGGATCACCTGTTGGATCCTGGAGAAACCCTCACCGTTGAGGTTGAAGTGAAAAACGAAGGTCCGGTGGAGGCCAAACAGGTGGAAGTTCTGGTTGGTGGCAATGGTTCGTTAGCTAAACAGTTTCCTTCATCAATTCCCATTGGGACGGTGCGGCCAGGAGAAGTGAAGGCAGTATCGGTGGCCAAGTCTGTGCCACCTCTCAAGGGAGAACAGGAAGGGGAACTGGTGTTGAGCATCCGCAGCCTGACCCCGCTGGAACCACCGCCGGCCCCCAAGCAATTCACACTTCCGGTAAAGACCGAGAAGAATGCCGCTGATGCGGAGGCATTAAAGATTGATCAACCGCCGGTTCCCCTGAGCTTGTCGAAGCAGATGAAGGCCATCGTTATCGCGATCGGTATTGGGACCTTTCGGGATGAACATGTACCCCCTGTGAAGTATGCAGATCGAGATGCAACGGTTATGGCGACGTATCTGAAAACCATCGCCAATATTCCTGATCGGCGAGTGCGCCTGCTCGTGGATCGCTTTGCCTTGAAGGAAGACCTCGAAGACGTTTTTGAGGATTGGCTGCCCAAGCACGTGGATGCCGACACGGTGGTGTACGTTTTCTATGCAGGCCGGGCATTAGTCGATGGAAAAACAGGATCTGTCTCTCTCGTACCTTTTGACGGAAGTATTCAGTCGACAAAGCGATTGTATCCGATTCGGCGGTTACATCAGACCTTAACTCGCTTATCGCTTCAGCGGGCGATCCTCATGTTTGAGGTGTCGTTAGATCCCTGGCCAGGAGCCAATCCTGCTGCCACTCCCCATCCCGATTGGAGTGAAGGCTCGGATGAGGAAAAAGATCATGTCATGTGGATGGTTGGAAATAGAAGTCTGCAGGAAGCGCATGTCTATGAGCCGGGGAAACACGGATTGTTTACCTATTACTTGCTCAAGGGGATGCACGGCCTAGCGGATGTGGATCGAGATGGAACTGTCGTGGCGGGAGAACTTTGCATCTACGCCCGCAATGAGGTCATCCATACGGCCAGGGAGCAGTTTGGAAGCTCCCAGCATCCTCTTTGCTCTCCTCCGCCAGGACAGGGAGCGGTGGTCAGGATTCACCCTATGGCACGAGGCAACAATTCAAAACCTCCTGCTCCGGTCAAGCAAATGGTTCCACCACAAGAGGCTCCCCTTT
>JANDJC010000093.1 GCA_024331045.1 Nitrospira sp. | reverse complement strand
GCAGAGATCGACGTGGATGGGCGCCTTGCTCCGGGAAATGCTCGGCATGCCCAGGCGCCACATCGTGGTGTTTCTTGTGGCGACGGCGGCGCTGGTGATGCTGGAGGTCGAACTTACGGAGGGGTGGCACCTGGTTCATATTCTGGAGCTGCTGGGGGTGATGGGGTTTCTCTATTTATTGTGGGCGGCCTGGCGGGCCAGATCGGATCGCTTCGGGTGAGCGGCGAATTGGAAAAGAAAACCAGACGGCAGATCAGACTCCAATCGGACGCCGCCATTGTTGGATGAGCGCAATCTTTCAGCGACCATGTCGAGCAAGCGCTTGCCTTGCGAAAGTAAACCGCCGTATCCGATCGAGCCGAATCGGGGTTGCAGGGATGCCAGCTTCACCATATAGTGACAACAAGAGCCGACATGCAGCCGCGCTGCGTGAGACGAGTGTCTTCTGTTTGCTTATGAGAGAGCATCCCGTCGCAAGGGAGGCAAGAGCAACGATCCGTCAACCGCAAGCGAGGCCCCAGAGGTCCCATGGATGAAACGGTCACCGTGAACAGCGCGTTGTTCTACGATCGGTTGCAGTTCGCCGTCACGGCGACGTTCCACTACCTCTTTCCGCAACTGACAATGGGGTTGGCGGCCTTGATCCTGTATCTCAAGAGCCGAGCCTATTGGTTGCGCGATTCTCACTACGATGACGTTGCCCATTTCTGGACGAAGATCTTCGCCTTAAGCTTCGCGTTCGGCGTCGTCACCGGCATTCCCTTGGAGTTTCAGTTTGGCATGAACTGGGCCAAGCTCTCCCGGTTCGCCGGCGGCGTCATCGGCCAGACGTTGGCGATGGAGGGCCTCTTCGCGTTTTTCCTCGAATCGACGTTCCTGGGCATTTTGCTGTATGGGCGCAAGATGTTCAGTCCGTTTGTCCTGTGGCTGACGACGTTGATGTTGTTCGTGGGCTCGTGGCTCTCTGGCTATTTCATCATCGCGACGAACGCCTGGATGCAACATCCGGTGGCCTACGTGGTCGATCCCGACGGCTCGGTGCATGTCACGAGCTTGTGGGGTCTCCTGACTAATCCCTGGATCGTCTGGCAATACGCCCACACGATGACGGCCGCGGTGGTGACCGGATCGTTCGTGATGGCGGCGGTGGGCGCCTATTATCTGTTGTCCGAGATTCACGTCGACGCGGCGAAGACGTTTCTCAAAACCGGCGTCGTGGCTGGGGCGATGGCGAGCAGTCTGATGTTGTTTCCAACCGGCCACCACGCGGCCTTGCAGGTGTTCGAGCATCAGCCGATCAAGGGAGCCGCGTTTGAAGGTCACTTCTATACGGAAGCCGGAGCCGATCTGGTGCTGATGGGCCAGCCAAACATGGATACGCTCACGATCGACAATCCCCTCGTGCTTCCCAAGATGCTCAGCTTCATCATCTATAAGCACTTCGGCGCGGAGATCAAAGGGCTGACCGATTTTCCCCGTGACGAATGGCCGGACACCATGCCGTTGCTCTACTACACCTATCACATCATGGTCGGGCTGGGGACGATCTTCATTCCGGTGATGGTGACGGCGCTGCTGCTGCTCCTGCGGGGACGTCTGTTTCAGGCGAGGTGGATGTTGTGGACGCTCATGTTGTTCGCGCCGTTTCCCTATATCGCGACGACCGCCGGCTGGATGACCGCCGAATTGGGACGGCAACCCTGGCTCGTGTATGGCCTGTTGCGAACGGCCGACGGCAACTCGCCGCTGGTGGGGTCGGGTAACGTTCTGTTCACGTTGCTGGGGTATCTTGGTCTCTATCTGCTGCTCGGGCTCCTGTTTCTGTTTTTGTTCTTCGAGACGGTCTCGCGAGGTCCTGGCGGTGTCGACGCCTCACGGGCTTCTTCCGGAAAGGCTGAGTTGAGCGAGGAGCAGACCTATGTCGCTCGATGAACTGTGGTTTGCGATCATCGCCCTGGTGTTCGCCGTCTATGCGGTCTTGGACGGGTTCGATTTCGGTGTGGGCGCTCTCTACCTGTTCGTCGCCCGGACGGACGAGGAACGACGGGTGGTGATGAAGGCCATTGGCCCGGTGTGGAAGGGCAATGAGGTTTGGTTGGTGTCGGGAGGAGGTCTTCTCTTTGTTGCCTTCCCCACGGCCTTTTCGGCGGCGTTCAGCGGGTTTTATCTGGCGCTCCATCTGGTCCTCTGGTGCCTGATCATGCGGGGGTTGGCGATCGGATTGCGGTCGCATCTGGAGAACCCCCTCTGGCGATCATTGTGGGACGCGATCTTCGCGGTGACGGGCGTGCTATTGGCGTTTGTCTTCGGCGTCGCCTTGGGCAATCTCGTTCGCGGCGTACCGCTCGGTCCTGATGGGTATTTCTTCGCCGCCTTCTGGACGACATTTTTGCCAGATGACAGTCCCGGCATTTTAGACTGGTTCACGGTACTGATGGGATTGCTCTCCGTCGCGATTCTCACGGTCCACGGGGCGAATTACCTGGTGACCAAGACGGACGGCCCGGTCAACGTTCGGGCACGCCGGTTCGCCGAGATTGGGCAGTGGATCGTATTGGTGCTGGGGATCGCGGCGACCTCGGCGCTGCCCTTCGTCCAACCGGCCCTGTGGAAGAGCTATGTCGCCCATCCGTTTGGGACTGTCTTGCCGCTGATTGCTGCCTCCGTGCTCTTGACCGCATGGTACGGCCGCCGGTCTGGGCGGGATAGCCTGGTCTTTGTGAGTTGGAGCCTATTTATCCTGGTTGGGTTGCTCAGTTTGGCCTGGGGGCTCTTCCCCCATCTGCTCATTGCGACGGGAGATCCATCGCACAGTTTGACGATCTTCAACAGTGCGGCCTCACCCTATGGGTTGCAAGTGAGTCTCGTCTGGTTCGGGGTCGGAATCACGTTGGTCATCGCTTATACAACGTGGGTCTACGCGAGCTTCGCGGGGAAAGTGGAACGGTTACCCCTTGAAGAGCACTACTGAATCGATAGCTCTGTGAAGCAGGCCTTTGATCGGCTATAGGTCGATTCATGGAGCAAGAACAGGGAGGTGAAGCATGATCGGCCAGTCGGTCAAGCTGACCAGGATTCGCGGCATCGACGTCGGCATCCACTATTCGTGGTTCATCATCTTTGTCCTCATCACCTTTTCGCTCACCGCTCGGTTTTCCGCCCAGCATCCCCATTGGACGGTAGCCGAACAGTACGCGGTCGGGGTTGCCACGAGCCTGCTGTTCTTCGTCTCGATTCTTCTCCATGAGCTGGCCCACAGTTTCGTCGCATTGGCGAAGGGGATTCCGGTTCGGTCGATCACGCTCTTCGTATTCGGCGGCGTCGCGCAGATCGGCCGGGAACCGGACCGGCCGATGACGGAATTTCAAATCGCGATCGCCGGACCGATCGCGAGCGGCCTCTTGGCGGTCGGGTTTTGGGTCATTGCTACCCTCGCGGGCGATCAGTTTGAACGCCTCGCGGCACTGGCCGACTGGCTCTCGTCGATCAACGTGATGCTCGCGGTGTTCAACCTGGTGCCGGGCTTTCCGCTCGATGGGGGGCGGATATTTCGCGCGCTCATGTGGCACGTGACCGGCAGCCTCACCAGGGCCACGAGGATTGCGGCGGGCGCCGGGCAGGGGATCGGGTATGTGTTCATCTTCTTCGGCATCTGGACCGGCTTCACCGCCAATTGGTTCAGCGGCCTCTGGCTGGCGTTCATCGGCTGGTTCCTCATGAACGCGGCGCAGGAGAGCGTCGTGCAAGTCAGCGTCCGGTCCGTGTTGAGTGGGTTGGTGGCAGAGGACGTGATGAGTCGCGACTGCCCGATCGTGCCAGAACGGATGAGTTTGGCAGAGTTGGTCCAAGACCATGTGCTCAGAACCGGGCAACGGTGCTTTACGGTGGCCGATGGCGATCGGCTCAGGGGGCTGGTCACTCTGCATCAGATCAAGATGGTGCCGCAGGACCAGTGGCCGTGGGTCTCGGTCGGGGAGGCTATGACGCCGGTCTCCCAGGTGCAGGTCGTGTCGCCGGATCGCCCGATCCTGGAAGTGTTGCAACTGTTGGAAGGGCAGGACATCAACCAGGTGCCGGTTGTGGACGGGGATCGGCTGGTGGGGATGATCACGCGCGATCATCTATTGCGGGTGCTGGCCGCCAAGATGGAGCTTGAATTGCCGGGCAAGGTTGAACGAGATGTCACCGGATGGTCCCATCGCCCCCGAACGTCCTCGACGGCATGAGGCGACGAATGGAAGTCTGGCCCACAAGCCTCGCCGATGGAT
>JANDJC010000092.1 GCA_024331045.1 Nitrospira sp. | reverse complement strand
CGTCTCGGCCGGTCACGGCGTCCCAGAGATCAATCTGGGTTGCCACCTCGGCGCCTCGATGCTGGGTTCTTCCGGCATTGGTGAGGGTGGCCCCCACACCTCCGGCCACCGATTGGGAGATGATCTGGTTGTCGAAGTCCATCTGAAAGCCGGTGATGGAGTACGCGGCCCAGTGCGACACATTTCCTCGGACCCCCAATTCATAGGTCCAACTCAGTTCCGGGCCCAAATCGACCACCTGCCCAGTAGCGAGGGCGACCGCATCGGAAATTTGAGGCGGCGCCATGCCACGGTGGGCGCCAAAGAAGAAGGTGGTGTTCTGAAACGGCGTGTAGGTGATGCCGGCCCCCGGCAACACTTCGGTGAAATTGGTCTTGCCGTAGTTGCCGCTCCCGTTGTTCGCCAGTCGGTTGGTTTGATCGTAACTGATGTGCTCCACCCGGAATCCCGGCGTCAAGGTGAAGGGGCCCAGAATCAACCGCTCTTGAGCGAAGAAGGCATAGGCATTGGTGGTGCGTTTGTTGTTTTCACCCAAACAGGTGGGCTGTGCTGGGTTGATGCAGCTTGACGGCGCCCCCGTTCCTGAAACTGTGTTGAGCAGTTGTTTGCGGTCCGACTGTTCGTACATGTACCGAGCGCCGAAGTCCGCTTCGCCCTTGAGCCCGAAGAACGGAAAGGCATGAGAATAGTGGAAGCGAGGCTCGACTCCCCAAACCCAATACTCTCGTTCGTTGGTGAATCGCTGATTGGCTGGTACGACGCCGTATGCGGTTGCCGGAATGCTGTTGCCGGTTTGGATACCGCCGACCGGACTGCCGGTGATGTCCACTCCCTGTTGAGACTGGCGGCTCCAGTCCCGCTCCATATAATGGCCGAAGAAGTTCGTGGTCGAGGTCAAGTTGGCGGTGAACAGGTGGTTGACCGCCACGTGGTAGCCGAGTCGCATGAAGTCGAAGTGATCGTTGGTAAACGGGGTTTGCCGGTCTTCGCCACGGGTGGCCCACTCGGCCTGCGTCAGTCCCTGGTAGCCGACCCCTGAGTTTTCACGGTAGTAATTGAACTTGGCCAGGATCTGGGTCCGGTCGCTTAATTCCTGGACGGTCTTAAATGTCAGGTCATCGATCTTCGCGCGGATATTGGTGAACCGTGGTGTGTCGGTTTGCGAGTGGGTGTAATCGACCAGATAGCCGCTTTTGCCCCACGTTCCGCCGTAATCGAAATGGACATTGAGGTAGTCGAGATTGCCACCCCAAACTTGGAAATGGCCTTCGGGGTGGAGAGTCGGCATGCGCGTGATGAGATTGATAACGCCGCCGATGGTCTGGGGTCCATAGAGAAGCTGTCCGCTGCCTTTTAAGACCTCGATCCGATCGAAGCGGAAAATCGGAGGAAAGTAATAGGAAGAGGGATCGGCGTACGGCATCAGCATGATGGGCACGCCGTCTTCCATGATGTGCACTTTCCGGCTGCGCGTCGGGTCCAGGCCTCGAATGCCGATATTAGGCCGGATGCCAAGACCTTCCTCATCTCGCACATGGACACCGGGCACTTCGCGCAACGCCTCGTTGATGGTGAACCGGTGGTTCTGTTCGATGCGTTCGCTGGTCACGACTTTTCCAGAGCCTGGAATATGATCCAGGGCGGTCGGCGCCGTCCCGATGATTTCCGTCAGCGGGGCTCTGATCGGCCGTTGATCTGATGCCGGCCCCTCTGTTTCATGGCTCACACTGTCTTCGAGCGAAGACTCGCTCGAGGCTTGAGCGACTGTCGTTGGGGGGGAGGGGGCTTCGGCGGCTACTTCGCGATTCATCTGTGCCCAAACTGTACTGGTTAGAAGCGCTCCTAATATAAATTTAGTTATCATTCTCATTCTCATCAACAAAAAAAACACCATGCTTTTTCTCCTTTTGCATGGGCTCGGCGGCCTCAATGGATTGAGAGTAACGACGGATGCGTCCCCTTGCGAGACATTAGATGAGGACCACGGAATGAATCTGCGGACTGAGAGTCGGCTTTCCTCTTCATAAATCCTATCGAAGCGAATAACTGATCGGCATCAGAATCGCCACTTGGGGCTTGCCCAGCGGGCGCTCGAGTTTGAGCGGCGAGGCTCGCCGCAAGGTCTCCATCGCGTCGTTGTCGAGGACGGATCGTCCCGAACTTTCCTGCACATTGATCATGATGACCTCGCCGTCGTCCCGGATGACAGCTCGGAGCACGACCTTGCCCTCCCAATGGTTGATGCGGGCCAAATGGGGGTAGCTCTTGAGTTCATTGATCCGTCCCAGCAGTGCCTTCATGAGCCACCCATAATCGGTCTTGGACGTTGCTGTGGGGTGAGTGGAGAGAGAGGCAGACGACGGTACAGCGGCGGTGACCACTTCGGCCGGTTTTGCTTCCTGAGGAAGCGGAGCTGCGACAGGTTGAGGGTCTGTGATGGGTTGTGGGGTAGGCTCAGGTGTTGTCAGTAACGCGGTTTGAGGTGGCTCTTCTTGAACGGGAAGATTCTGTTGAGCGAGGACGTCTCGTGTCGGTATAGGCTCCGACTGTTCGAGGGGGTCATCTGGCGGAGAGATGATCGGTTGGGAGAACAAGGTAGATGCCGTTTGATTGATGGAAGGGACCGTGGGGGGAGGAACGGGCTGAATGGTGTGCGGCTGGGGGATTGCACGTTGAACCGGCTGGGGGACCGGAGCGGGCCGCGCTGATGAAGGAGCGATTTCCGATGGCGTGTCTGTTGGTTGAGCGCTCGTCGGTTCAACAAGAGCAACATTCCACTGAAACGGCTCCTGTTCAGGAGGTAGAGATAGGCCCGCGATCGCGCTCGCCACACTGGCCGCGAGGATGCCATGGAGCAGGATGGAATACACCCAACTCCGATAAGGCAAGCGGGGGTCATTTTGCGAAAAGGGGACGACATGCGTCATGACCGCACTACCTCCAAACTCACCTGTGAGAATCCTAAGCTGCGGACCTCGTCCACGACCTGAACAAACCGTTCCAGCATCGTCACCTTGTCGGCGCGGACGACCACGATTGACTCCCGCGGCTGCGAGGCGAGCACGGTGCGGAGCCCGTTGTCGGGGACGGCCGCGTCATTGAGGTAAAGCCGCCCCTCGGCTGTGAGGGTGAGGACGATAGGAACATCCTTTCGATCGGCAGCCTCCGACGCCTTAGCCAAATCAACGGGAATCTGGCCCGTGGTGATGAAGGTCGCCGTCGTCAGCACGATGACCAGTAGCACCAGCATGACATCGACCAATGGGATGACGTTGATCTGATTCAGTTCATGGTTCATGGGAATGACGGATTTTGTATTCGGTCATCAGCTCGGCGACCCGACGGCGAAGAGCATTATTTAACACCACGCAGGGAATAGCTACGAGCAAACCAACGGCCGTGGCCTTGAGCGCCAAACTCAACCCCACCATGATGGAACTCACGGCAATCGTTTTGGAGGTTCCCATCGTATGAAACGTCAACATGATGCCCAACACCGTTCCCAAAAGCCCGATGTAGGGCGCGTTGGCTGCAACAGTCCCGATGATGACCAACCGTTTGGTTAACGCGATTTCAAACGATTGAAGGTTGGGGTATAGAGAGGGATCAATCCGTCGGTAGAACTGCCATCGTTCTATAGCAACGGCTACGGCCCACACGCTGAGCGCCACCAAGAGTCCGATAATTCCGTAGTCGATGATGTCTTTTAGAGCCTCCATCTCCAATTCCTGCTCCAAATTCCTGTTCTTGATAGCGTAAGAGCGTCCCGTTTTCGGTATTGATAATGCTTCTCAATACCACTTCAACTGCTTCTCTGTCAATGGGAAACTTCTGGTTGGGAAACTTCTGGTCATGCGGGAAAAGGCGGGACGTTCCAGTTGGCTTTGGTCGAGAGGGGACGAGTGACAGAGGCGAACAAGACCGTGTGGCTTGCTGACACCCGAACCTCAACGGCTGTACCCGGCCGGTAGATCGTGGTCGAGTCCTGGCTGCTGTGCACGATCTGGCCCGAACCGAGCCGAACCGTGTAGAGGTTTTCTGATCCGCGGAACAGCCGGCTGACGATCCTGGCTTCGGCTGTCGGATGGGGAATCAGGTCAACGTCGTCGGGCCGAATCATCACGACCAACGAGGCTCCTTCAGCGGCGGCTACGGTATTGGGGAACTGGCCGAGTTCCGTGAGGACCTTGCCCTCTTGGACCACGCCAGCAATGAAATCGGCTTGTCCAACAAAGTCGGCGACGAACGGAGTGGCCGGCATGTGGTAGATCTGCTCCGGCGAGTCGATTTGTTCGAGGCGGCCCTCATTCAGGACGGCAATGCGATCGGCCATGGCGAAGGCTTCGTCGTGATCGTGGGTGACCAAAATGGTGGTCGTGTGCATTCGGCGGAGGAGCTCGCTCAAGTCTTGTCGCATGCGAGCGGCCATGTCGGGGTCAAGGTTGCTAAACGGTTCA
>JANDJC010000091.1 GCA_024331045.1 Nitrospira sp. | reverse complement strand
AGTAGAGCCCCTGGCAAACATTTTTGTCAGCGCACCGCTCCGATACAAAATACAAGTAAATCCCAAGACAGTTCCGGCCGGGGTTCCATATCAATGCGGCAGCGACAAGGAGGGTCTGAGCCAGGCGGTGATAGGGGGATTCATGGCGGTTGATCTCGCTCCCGATTTGACGTTGACAACAACGGTCAATGATGTGTCCGTCCAAATGATCGATCCGTGTCCCCTCGGTGGTGATGAGGTGACGGTGGTGGAAGCGTTCAAAAACATGTTGCGAGATGCCATCCGACCTGGCATGCAACAGGCAGTCGCCCGGCTCAGCAAGACCGCGATCAGAGACCAGGTGAAGGAAGTGTGGACCGTCCTTCACAAGCCAGTCCGCCTGAATCCGGATGCGTGGTTACTATTCAATGTGGAACGGCTTGCTCATAGGGGACTTCTCAGTGAGGGGCATCACTTAAACGATGTCATTCATATTGTCGCGAAGCCCGTCATTCTCTTCGGTGATCAGCCCGGAGTTGAAGCCACGGTGCTTCCACCGCTTGATCCCCGTCCGGCCGTCATGGGCTTTCGTGTGGCCACAGATGTCCGATTGGACTATCAAAAACTCTCGGATGCGCTTGTCGATCGGTTAAGGGGGGAGCGGGTGTCCAATGAAGATCGGTCCATCATCATTACCGACATTTCCATGCGGAGTAATGGTGGTAATCAGGTGGTCATGCGGGTTGATTTCAGAGGAGACGCCTATGGGCATGTATATTTTGTCGGAAAACCCAGACTGAATCCGTTAACCCAAACGGTCTATTTTGAAAACCTTCGCTACGACAAGGCGACAGCCCAGCAATTGGGCAAATCCGCCAGTTGGCTCTTCCGCTCGATGTTTCGCGAATTCATCGCCACCGAAGCGGTGGTTGGTGTGACTCAGGCCACGAAGAAAATGCAAAGTCTTATTGCTCCCATACTCAATCAACGGTTGACTCCTGATCTGGTCATGCAGGGGAAACTATCATCATTTCAGGCAATTGGCGTGTTTGCCGACGAAACTGCCCTCCAGGTTCGAGTGGTAGCCGATGGAACGCTCGATCTGTTGACGAGCGAGGGATCGTAAGTCGTCTTTGCCCAAAGGTTTGCAAGTTCTCTCCCAAGTCTTCCTCCCACCGGCATGGGCGACTCGCGGAATATTCTTTGCGGGTGCCGATGCCTCAAGGTTCCCAAAAGCAACGGAGTGCGCCCGTTGCGTCGCCAGAGGAAACTTTGAAAACTATCCCGGAAAACTATCTCAGATAGAGTCAAGATAGAGGGATGGGGACCGTCTCATTAGGATGGAGAGGTGTGGTGCCCCCGACACGAATTGAACGTGCGACCCGCGGTTTAGGAAACCGCTGCTCTATCCGACTGAGCTACGGGGGCTCACCAACACTGTAGCGCAGCGCCACGAGGAATTGGAAGGGGGCGCGTGCCATCTCATCAACGCGACGGCGATCCGTTTAGCTTTCACGCGCGATGGAAAAAAGTTTACCCGCCGTTGACCGTTCTCCGATCAACAGATAACGCCTCCATCTGTATGGTTCCTGCATGGTTCACTGGCCGGTGTTGCCGGCGATCCGTTGATCACACGAATCGATCTTGAGGTTCCGATGGCTCGCGTCGCGCGAAAGGAGTTTCCCCATGCGCCTCGACGGAGTCCGTTGTTCTTTCATCGCTCGATTCGCCGCCATGAGTCTCCTGTGTTTCGACGTAGCGTGCGCGACGTCACCAGTTTTCGCCGCCGGTTCGGTCGAGCGATATTCCCCCGACTGGGACCGCGACGACGGACGAGACGATACGATTGAGAGTCGCAAAGAGGCGGAGCGAAAGCTGGAATGGAAAAGCCCTGAGTTCCACCGGGGAAAAAACGAGTCGCTTCTTCATGTGCAAGTGCTCGGGATCAACGATTTTCATGGGCAACTCTCCGAAGGCCGCCGGGTGGCGAATCGACCGGTGGGGGGCGCGGCGGTGCTGGCCGCCTATCTGGAGGCGGCACAACAGGATCCACGAGATCCGGATCTATCGGAACGGACCTTCATTGTCCATGCCGGCGACCACGTCGGGGCGACGCCGCCGGAATCGGCTCTTTTACAGGATGAGCCGTCGATCGGTTTTTTGAATCTCTTGGCGAATCGGCATTGCCGGTACGATGACCGTCGCGAGCGCAAAGGACGGCGCACCGCGGAGGATGGACGCATAGGATGGGATGAGCTGGGATGGGATGAGTATGACGCGCAAGATGAACGCCGGGATCGTCGCCTTCATCCGAAGTGCAACCTCGTGGGCACGCCGGGCAATCATGAATTCGACGAAGGGAAAGACGAACTGTTTCGGCTCTTAAACGGCGGCAATCATCCGTCCGGTCCGTTTCTGGAGGCTCCCTACCGCGGCGCCCGGTTTCCGACCGTCTCCGCCAACGTGGTCGATGAAAAGACGGGGAAACCCATTTTCCCTCCCTACGTCATCAAGCAAGTGAAGAATGTCCGCTTGGCATTTATCGGCGCGGTGCTGAAGGAAACCCCGACGATCGTGACGCCCACCGGCGTGGCCGGTCTCAAATTTTTGGACGAGGCGGACAGCATCAACCGCTACGTGCGATGGTTACGCAAGACCCATGGTCTTCGAACCTTTATCGTGTTGCTGCATCAGGGCGGACGGCAAACAGCGTACGAAGGCCCCACGCAGTCGAACGGCCTCGTCAACGGCCGGGAGTTGGTGGATATTGTCTCTCGTTTGGATGACGACGTCGATGTCGTCATCTCCGGCCATGCCCACGCCTTTACGAACGCGTTGCTCAAAAACCGCAATGGTGCTGAGATCCTTGTCACCCAGGCCTTTTCAGCGGGCACTGCGTATGGTGACATCGATCTGCTGATCGACCGGCAGAGCAGAGACGTGGTCGCCAAAAGTGCATCGATCGTCACGACCTATCGCGATGCCGGCCCGGGGCTCACGCCCCATCCTCAAGTAGCTCAATTAGTTGAACGGGCGCAGGCCACAGTGGCGCCGCTGGTCAACCGCGTGATCGGCACGGCGGCGACGGATCTCGTACGGGCGGAAAGCCCGAGCGGCGAGTCGGCCTTGGGCAATCTGATTGCCGATGCCCAGCGGGCGGCATTGGGAACCGACTTCGCGTTCATGAATCCGGGAGGCATTCGTGCCGACTTGGCCGCCGGGCCGGTCACCTATGGGCAACTCTTTACGATTCAGCCGTTCGGCAACAGCTTGGTTCGCATGGAACTCACCGGCCAGCAGATCTATGACCTCCTCAACCAACAGTGGGTCAATCAACCGTTCCCCCGCATCCTCAAGACGTCGGGTTTGACCTATGTCTGGGACGGCAACCGGCCCATCGGTGACCGGATTGTCGAAGTGTCGCGCGATGGCGTCCCCATCGATCGGCTGGCGACCTATACCGTCACGGTCAACAGTTTTCTCGCAGCCGGCGGGGACAATTTCACTGTTTTATTGGGAGGGAGGAATCAAATCGGAGGACCGTTGGATTTGGACGCGCTGATCGCCTTTATCCAGACTCTTGCTCAACCTTTTTCCGCCTCGATTGAGGGGCGGATTGTGCGGCTGAACTGACGCGATCATGAATCACTCGCGTGAGGATTCGAGATGGAAACGGCCCAGGACGGCATGGTGCAATTCGTGGCCGCAGATTTCGAAATCCATCTTGGGGCAATAGATCGTGCGGGTGCGATAATCATAAAATCCGACAACGACTTCTTTTCGCCGCTGAGTGTCCAGTGCCAGGCGCGGCGTCGTCATGACAGCCGATTGCCCGGTGATCTCCTCATACTTTGCCTGAATCTGAGGCCGGTCCAAAAAGACGACGCGGAGCGACGGGATCTCGTAGGTCTCGCCATCCGGCTTGGGACTCATGGCGCAGCCTGACAGCGTCAGCAACGTCAGCAACAGGAGGCCGCTTACGATCGCAGCCCAGGCTTTTGCTCGGTGGCCCCGCTCTCTGGTCATGGTCTTGGCAAGTCTCCCACCCATGCAGAGCACGGACTGTGCGCTTCACTTCTGAAAGCCTAGCAGGCGTGAGCAAGACGTCAAGATCGGCCCGAGCGCTCTGGCTTGGTCGTGCCAATACCGATCTTAATCGGGGAGGATCGAATCCATGCGGATGCCGTCTTTGCTGTTGGAGAATGCGGCGATCACCGATGCGAAGGCTCAGAACCGCTCTCGCGGCGTCAGTCGAAGAGATCGGCGAGCGGCAGAGACAAACCGGGGAGCAATGGGGTCGTCAAGACGTCCTGGGCCTCTTTGGCGAGTTCGGCGGCTCGCACATAGTGAGCTCCACTCAGCCGGAGAATTTTGACCGTTTCCAGTTCCGGGTCCACGAGCCAGTATTCCTGCACCCCATACCGTTCGTACAGTTTGCGTTTGGTGACTTCGTCCTTCTTGCGCGTGGCCTCGGAGAGGATTTCGACGATCAGATCGGGCGTGCCCCGCACATTGGTGTCGGTGACGATCGACAGCCGCGCGGTCGAGATGAACAACAGGTCCGGTTGGACCACATCTTCGTCGGAGAGCATCACGTCATAGGGAGCAATATAG
>JANDJC010000090.1 GCA_024331045.1 Nitrospira sp. | reverse complement strand
CCTCAAACACTCGTTCGTGGCACCGTTTGCACTTGCTGGAGTGGGGAAAGGATTTTTCAATGACGGTCTGCTGCTTGAGTTCCTGAGCCATGCCCTGCGATGTCCAGCCAGCCAGCATCAAACATGTGATCACCATCGCCGGGACCGACTCGACAGATCGCCAGCCAGGCCTCCTTTCGCCATTCAACATTTTTGATGACCCCTCCCTCTCTACTCGCTTTATCGGCACTTCACACACTGGACCGTTGGAAACCATTGCTCCTCTCACAGGCTTCGCCGGATCAATGCGATCCATGGATGAGCCAGGCGTGCTACAGGGTCCGCACGCGATAGGTCAACAGGCGCGGCTGAGCGTAGTCGTCAATGATTCGGCTGGCTTCCTCCCGCTCCTTGTCCGACTTCAACGTGGACAAATACTTTTCTCGCAACCCAGCATCGGGGGTGGGGATCAGCGCATACGTGAGGACGGCCTCGACGAATGTGGGAGTGGAGCCGGCGGGAAGCGCCAACGCAAACGGAACCCGCCTCGTATGGCCTCCCTTGATAAAGGGTTCGGGAATGGGGCCACGAAGAATCCGATCGTAGGGCACCCCAAACTGTTTTGACTCTTCAGCCAACACGCGCCCGTGCTCATCTTTGACCGTCACGGTGAGAAAAAACTGCTTAAGTACCGGATCTCCGTCAGGAAAACTGTGCGGCAGGCTACCGATTTTCACCAGCACCGTTCCATCCAAGGCCGATGCTTCTCCCGTCCGCTTCACCTCGATATCGACACGGGGGGTCCATTCCGCCTGGAGATTGCGATTCCTCAACATCGTGCCGGCTCCGACCACCCCGCGAAACCAGTGGCGACCAATGGTGCGAGTAGCGGCTCCCCGCCTGGACGTCGAACTACCGGTCGATGATTCCATATGACAGTCTTGGCAGACCATCCCGGCAAGAATTTCACCCGATAATTCTTTTTGCGTCACATCCTTGACCTTGTCAAAATGGCATGCCGTGCAGAACGCCACCTCGTGAAACAGCGGCCGTTGGGCCGCCTGATGGACAAGATTTTCTTCCGGGTCGGCGAAAGGTCCATAGAAGACCGGCCCAGGCTTAAGCCGGAATGTGGGAGGAGCCGTCGGCGTCTGGTCCACCGTATGAATCAGATGACACGAGGCACAGCCAATTCCCTCAATGGAAGGCTGACCGGCCAAGATGCGCGCCGTGAGCTGTTCCGCATATTGAGGAAAGATCGTGATAGCGGGCACATGACAAGAGAGACAACGACTTTGCTCCTCCAACGTGGGATTTGTCTGCATCCACAGTCCCAACACTGTCCGAAACACCGGAGACTCCAACGAGGTGCCATGCAACAACGCTGCATCCACTCGCCCAAACGTTTTTAAGTCCGGCGTTTGCTCCCTGACTCCCTTCCATTCCTCGTAATGCCGAACGTGACATTGCTTGCATTCCTCCGACCGGACGAAGACCTTCTCAATCTCGCTCATCCACCCCGGTTTGTTCTCACTTTCCGACTGTTGAGCTGCGACCTGCCCCTGACACCAGTCGCCCGGCAAAAGGACGAGCTGGACGAGCATGAGAAGGAAGATCCCCCCTCGCCTTCGGATAGGTTCCCGCTCATTGTTCTGTCGTCCTCGTCCCATGCCGTGTCCGCGCGGTTTATTCATCGGGAAGGGGTTCTAATCCCGTTTGCAGCCCACAAAGTGAAAATTCACGCCCCATCCGACCGGATCACCGGGGTCGGCTGGCTCATAGGTGCCCACGGTGAAATTGCAATGTTTCATCGCTTTCTTCAAGGCGGATCCAAACTCCTTCAAAGAGCGGATTTCCTGCTTGTCAATCTCTTTGATCACCGATCTAACCTTGATCCCAGCATGGTCCGCCGGCGAATTACCGATGACTTCAAACACCACCACACCCTGGGGCCGTTGGAGCTTGAGCTCGCGTTGAATTTCCTCGTCCACCTCACCGACCACGACACCGAATTCCTCGCCTAGCCGCGCCGCCTCTTCCTCCGTCATGACATCGTGCTCACCTGCCTGAGCCAATGCGACGACTATCCACAGGGCAAGCAGCAGCGCCGGCCCAATGCGGTTCCCTTTCATTCGCCTTTTATTTGGGAATCGGATCAATGGTTAATTGAAACCAGGGGGCCACGGCTTTTTGACCATTGCGCTCTTTGTTTTCCCCGTTCCATACGGCAAACGACACGGCTTGGACGCGACCGGGAATCAGCTTTGCCTCGTTTTCCTGTTCCTCGCTTGCAAGTGGTCGATACATGACCACACGCCAGACCCCGTCCTTCCACAATGCCTTTCCCTGAACCCGACCCTGTTTTTCTTTTGTGGTCAAGGTGCTGAACCCTCCGCCAATTAAGTCCTCCACCGACGAGACACGGCGGGGAATCACCTCGAACGTCCGTACGCCCCCTTCTTTTTTCTCCGAGGCCCGAGCCGCCCGTCTGTCGATGTCGCTTTGCCAGTCCGCTTTCCAATGCCACATGTTGATGTAGTGATCCAATTGGCCCATACAAAAGAACGCCGGGGCGTCGCCCAAGGGAAGGCCGATCGCCACTCCGTCGCGGAACGTCCCGGGCGTGAGCCGATCGTTCTTCGTGTTATCCTGCCACTCGAGAAGAAATGCGATCTCACGGCCGTTGTGAACCGACCGTACATCGAGCACCCGGGCCGATGGTTCAGGCCAGACAGGACGAGTAATGATTTGTCCGCTCAACGGAATCGTCATCTTCGGAATCTTGCCCCATGCGGCATCGTCCGGCGCAACAGGCAAGTCCCCTTCGATCCAATACGAACGGATGCCGATTCCTTCGGAACTAACCAGCGAGATTCCAAACCCGCCGAGAAGCCCAGCGAGGGTGAGTAGCGTGACCAGACAGGCAAGCGACCACAATCGAGATCTGAGGAACGTCATTCGCCCCACGAAGCCCCCCCGCTAACCGGTGCATCGCGGTAATCCAGACACGTCCATTCCTCTTGCTCGCTTGTGGAACCTAATAGATCCGGAAAAGATGGGAACCCTCCGCCCTTCATGCAAGTCTCAGTCGGCGAATCCTATTTTCTCCCCGTTCGCAGACATAGAGCCATCCAGTAGAGTCCAACGCCAATCCCACGGGAGCGTTGACGACCGCCTCGATGCCGAGCACACCGTCGCCCGGCTTGAGCAAACCGGCCGACTCCTTGGCGACAAACCGCGCGGCGCCGCAGCCACCCGTCTGATTATCTTCATAGCCACTGTCCCCTGTACCGGCGACCGTCGTGATGAGACCGGTCGTGGCATCCACTCGGCGCACCCGATGATTCATTGTATCGGAGATATACAAATTCTTGTGCTGATCAATCGCCACGGCCTCCGGCGCATGCAACATGGACCGGACGGCTGGTTTTCCATCTCCGTCATACCCATACCAGCACACCCCCGCGACCGTACTGATGATGCCGGTCTTTCGGTCGATTTTTCTTACTCGATTGCTGCCTTTGTCCACAAGGTACAGATCACCATCCCGATCGACGGCAAGCCCCACGATGTCGTACAACCGCGCTTCCAGAGCCGGTTTGCCATCGTCAAGATAGAGAGATAGGTCCACCCCCTCGGAACACGGCGGCATCAGCCAGCCCTGATCATCGCTAAAGTCGATCCCGATGGCGTCGCCCGAGAGCACAACCAAGTTGCGGGCGACCAACGGCTGGTCACGGGCCTCATCTTCCTCGGTCCACAACCCAGCGATGGTTGTGACCAAACCGGTTCTCGGATCATAGCGTCTGATGCGGTGCGCTTGAGTGTCGGCAATGTAGAGTGCATCATCCTGATCGAACGCAATGGCGGCTGGCCAGGTGAGATTTACTTCCAACGCAGGACCATCGCCATTGAACCCATGGTGCCCTGTCCCGACGACCGTCGTAATGATGCCCGTCTCTCGGTCTACCTTGCGGATTCGATTGCTGCCGGAATCACAGATGTATAAATTGTTCTGGGAATCAAAGGCCACATCGAGGGGCAGATAAAGACCGGCTTCGCCACAGGGGCCGCCGTCCCCGAAATAACAGGTTTCACCAACACCGGCAAAATTGTGAATCGTCCCCGTCTGAAGATTGATGCGGCGGACGCGATCCGAACCGGACTCCGCGAAGTAGAGCCATTGTTCGTCTTTATCCAGCGCGGCATGATGGGGAAGAGGAATACCAGCCTTGATCGCTGGTTTACCGTCACCGGTGCTCCGGCCCTTGCCGTTACCGGCAAACGTCTCGATCACACCTACCGGAGTCTGCAGACCCATTCCTTTAGAGATCATCTCAGCATTCACGGAGCAATCCTTTCCCTCTGCTAGAACTTGCGCAAAACATTACGAGGGTGGGACCGGTTGCGCCCCCGT
The DNA here is from genome assembly GCA_024331045.1 of Nitrospira sp. Taxonomy (GTDB): domain Bacteria; phylum Nitrospirota; class Nitrospiria; order Nitrospirales; family Nitrospiraceae; genus Nitrospira_D. The sequence continues at coordinate 246 of JANDJC010000090.1, read as the reverse complement.
CGCTGGCTGGCTCACTACCGTTCCTTGAGCCGGCGGCGTGCTCGCCGGCTGAGGGGGAGTCGGTTGTTGTTGCGCGACGACCTGCGCCTGAGCCTCGGCCTCGATCGCATCCGCTTCGTGGACGGATTTCTTAAAGCCTTTGATCGCCTTGCCCAGCCCCTCTCCCAACTGCGGCAACTTTCCCGCCCCAAAGATAATCAGTACGATGAAGAGAATCAGCACCAGTTCCGTGAATCCAAGACTTCC
>JANDJC010000089.1 GCA_024331045.1 Nitrospira sp. | reverse complement strand
GTCTCGAGTGGATTTCATTGCGAGTAACACGGATCTCCAAGCGCTGGAACGATCGCTGGCTCCGTTTAAAATTCAGCTTGGACCTGAGCGAACCCGCGGGTTGGGCGCAGGAGCGAGGCCGGAGATCGGCAAGGAGGCGGCGCTGGAGAGCCGGGAACAGATTCGCGAATGTCTCGAAGGGGCAGACATGGTGTTTGTGACGGCGGGCATGGGCGGAGGGACCGGCACGGGGGCCGCGCCGATTGTGGCCAGCATCGCCCGTGAGTTGGGCATCCTCACGGTCGGCGTCGTAACGAAGCCGTTTCATTATGAGGGACAACGGCGGCAGAAACATGCTGAAGAAGGGATCCGTGATCTCAGACGACATGTCGATACGTTGCTCGTGATTCCCAATCAGCGGTTGTTGGGGATCGTTGATAAATCGACTCCCTTGCTCGATGCCTTCAAGGTGGCCGACGATGTCTTGCGACAGGCCATTCAAGGGATTGCTGATGTGATCACCACGACGGGGTTGGTGAACGTCGATTTTGCGGACGTTCGGACCGTGATGTCCCATACGGGGCGAGCCGTGATGGGCATGGGGGTGGCGCGCGGGCCTAACCGAGCCATCGAAGCGGCACAAAAGGCCATTTGCAGCCCGCTGCTGGAAGAAGGCAGTGTGGAGGGTGCACGGGGGGTGCTCCTGAACATCACGGGCGGACCCAGCATGTCGCTTCACGAGGTGGAAGAAGCGGCGTCCATCATTCAACAGGCGGCTGACCCTGAAGCCAACATCATTGTAGGCCAGGTGATCAATCCCGACATCGGCGAGGATTTGATCGTGACCGTCATTGCCACTGGCTTTGAACCGGAAGCGGAACCATCCGTCTTGGCCGGTGGGAGCGGGGTGGTGGGCGCGGGTGGGGGAGGAATCGGGACCGGCATCGATCGCCGCCCCGTTCGTCCTGCTACCAAATTGACTTCCCCAATTTTGAATGGTGTCGGAGCGGCAACAGCGCCTGAGCGAACAACGGTCAATCTCGACCGGCCAACATTCCTGCGGCGGATGCATGACGTGCGCGAGTCGATGGATCGAGTGGCCTTAAATGCGGAGGATGAATGGGATGTTCCGACCTTCCTTCGAAAACAGGCTGATTAAAGGGATCCGGGCGATGTCGTCTCCTACACGAGGATCGATAGCCGCCGACACGGTGATAACGATCCCGGCCTTTGCCGCAAGGGGGAGCGGCGTGCAGCATTTCTTCGGGACCCGCCGCTTGTCAGAAGAGCTGTGTCTGGAGATCGGAGCGCCCTCGCCGGTGCCGCGGGTAGGAGACCTGGTAGCTTCCTCTTGGCTGCTGTCGGTTAAACAAGTTCACGGAACCGATGTGTTGATTGCGGATCGGCCGGTGATGGAGAACGACCGGTTTTCCGCTGGCTGGGATGCGTTGGTCACGGACCAGCCAGGCATCATGGTGGCGGTTAGGACGGCCGATTGCGTACCCGTTCTGATGCATGATCCCCAACGGAGCGTTGTGGCGGCTGTGCATGCTGGCTGGCGCGGGGCCGTGGCCAATATCGTGGAGAAAACCATTGCCATCATGGGCGCAAGGTTCGGAACACGGCCGGAGCACCTGCGGATCGGCATCGGCCCGTCAGCGGGGGGCTGTTGCTACGAGGTGGATGGCCCGGTGTTGGAGGCGATCGATCGTCTGGGCCCCCACGCCGCTCAAGCGGTGGGTGAGCGGCGGGGCTCCAAGGGGTATCTCGATTTGAAACGGCTCATCAGGCAACAGGCGCTGGCGGTCGGGGTCAAATCAGAAGCCGTCTTCTCCGTGAACCTATGCACGATCTGTCAGGAACCCCTGTTTTTTTCCTATCGGCGGGAAGGGCGTGTGGTCGGAACCATGGTGAGTGCCATCGGCCTTGTGTCGGGGCAAGAAACGCTCGATCGCGCGAGTGACGCGTGCCAATCGCCGAGGGCTTTCGTTACAATAAACCGCCCGATGATGGACGCCCACCGGTCCGGAGGATGATGGTTCGGCAATGGAGGTGCCTGATTCCGAGACAATCGCCCGTCGAGTCCAATCAGTCTTGTCGGCGATCCGTCAGACGGTGGAGAAGGCAGGACGACCTGCCGATGCGGTCAAGCTGGTTGCCGCCACCAAAACAGTGACGGTTGAACGGATTCGCGAGGGGCTCGGGGCGGGGCTCTCAATTCTAGGAGAAAATAGAGTTCAAGAAGCGATTCCCAAAATCAGGGCGTTAGAGGACGCACCGGTTCGATGGCATTTCATCGGTCAGCTCCAACGGCGGAAAGTCCGCTCGATTATGGGATTGTTTGAGTTGATCCATTCGGTCGACAGTCTGGAGCTGGCGCAAGAAATCGATCGGCGGGCCGCAGAGGCCGGTCTGGTGCAGGAGGTGCTGCTGGAAGTGAACGTGGGAGGAGAAACCACAAAGGCCGGTTTCCATCCTGACGCTCTCGAGGCGGTGGTTCCCGCAATGGCGCGGCTGCCTCATATTCGCATCAAGGGGCTGATGACGATTCCTCCTCCAACTCAGGAGGCGGAAGGCGCCAGGATCTATTTTCAGAAACTACGGTCTCTGCGGGACGCCATTGCCGCGCGCAATGTTCCCGGCGTCGTCATGCAGGAACTCTCCATGGGAATGTCGAACGATTATCGTGTCGCCATTGAAGAAGGCGCGACGCTCGTGCGAGTCGGTTCCGCTATTTTTGGGGCCCGTCGTGGCTAGTTGCGACACCACCATTGCGTTTATCGGTGGGGGAAGGATGGCCGAGGCACTAATCGGGGGGCTGTTGTCCGCCAAACTCTACCGCCCTGATCAAATTCGGGCCGCCGATCCCGATGGCGACCGCCGCGATAGCCTGAAACAACGGTTCGGCATCCTTGTCCATCCTTCCAATCGGGAAGTAGCTGGCTGGGGCACGGTCGTTGTTTTGGCGATCAAGCCCCAAGTGACCGAACAGGTGCTCCGGGAGTTGGATGGTCAGTTGGCGGGTAAGCTCGTGGTGTCCGTGGTGGCCGGTTGGTCGATCAGTCGGGTTATGGGGCTTGCGGGAACGGCCTCTTGCCGCGTCATCCGGGCCATGCCGAATACTCCTGCCCTTGTGAAGGAAGGAGTGACAGCTCTCTCCTATGGGCCAGACGTGCGGGAGGAGGAGGCGGCGCTGGTCCGTCGCCTCTTCGAGGCGGTGGGGAAGGTCGTCTCGGTTGAAGAGCGGCTGATGGATGCGGTGACCGGGCTGAGTGGCAGTGGACCGGCCTATCTGTTTCTTGCCATTGAGGCCTTGACGGATGGAGGGGTGAAAATGGGGTTGCCACGAGAGGTGGCGGCTTTGTTGGCCGCGCAAACGGTGCTGGGAGCGGCGCGCATGGTGTTGGAGACCGGCGAGCACCCCGCGTGTTTAAGGGATCGCGTGGCGTCGCCAGGCGGAACGACGATCGCCGGCTTGCATTGCCTCGAACGGGCCGGCATACGGGCTGCGCTGATCGAGGCCGTCGAGGCCGCTACAAAGCGGTCGCAGGAGTTGGGACGCTGATGTTTGTCGTGGGCAACATTCTGTTGGGCCTTGCCACCGTGCTCGACTACGTTCTGTGGTTGTACATGTGGGTCATCATCGCGCGCGCCCTCATCTCGTGGGTGAATCCGGATCCCTGGAACCCGATCGTACAGTTCCTCGATCGGGTGACAGAGCCGGTTCTGTCGCCGATTCGCCGTCGGATCGGGTGGCGAATGGGGGTGGATCTTTCTCCACTGGTGGCCATTTTGGCGATCACGTTTTTGCAGTTTGCGTTGGTGCAGTCGCTCAAGGATTTGGCGCTGCGAATGAATTGAATCATTCAATCAATGGGGGATGTCATGAACCTCACACCGCTTGATATCCAGCAGATGACCTTTCGTACAACGTTCCGTGGCTATGACCAGGACGAGGTCAACCGATTTCTGGAAGAGGTGGCGCAAACCGTCGAATCGTTGAAGCGGGAGAACGCCGGCTTGCGCGAACGGGCCGTAGCCTTGGAGCAGCAAATCGCGGAGCTGAAACGGACAGAGGCAACGTTGTCCAACACGCTGATGTCGGCGCAGTCGCTGGCTGATGACATCAAGAGGAATGCGCAGCGCGATGCCGAGTTGATCGTGAAGGAGGCGGAGCTCAAGGCCGAAGAGCTGTTCCGGCAGGCCCGCATGGAATTGGCCGAGACGCAACGAGAGGTATCTCTCCTCCAGAAACAGCGGTTGCTGCTGGTGGAGCGCATGCGCGCAACGCTTCAGTCGTTCGAGCGGATGTTAGAGATCGAGGCGAGTGAGGTCTATCACGAGCATGAGATGGTGTCCGAGCTCAAGGGGCACGGTGACGCAAGCCCGGCTCGATAAGAAGAGAATGTTGTGAGCGCTGTTGGTCGTTGGCGGCCCGATCAACAGACGATTGTGCCGGCTCCGCCGTCGCTCCGTGCGGCGCTGGAACGGGGGGTTGCCGACGGCATTTTTCCAGGAGCGGTGCTGGCGGTTCGCCGTCACTTAGCGGAGACCTGGCTCGTGTCGGCCGGCCGTCTTTCCTGGCAACCTTCCAGTCGAACGGTCACCTCCTCGATCATCTACGATTTGGCGTCCCTCACGAAACCCTTGGCGACGGTGACCGCAGTGGCGTTGCTGATTCAAGAAGGGCGCGGTCTCGTCGGTGATTCCATCCAAGCATGTCTCCCGGAGCTGGAAGGGACGGCG
>JANDJC010000008.1 GCA_024331045.1 Nitrospira sp. | reverse complement strand
CTCGAATCGTTCGTTCGGTCCGTACGCACCGGCACTCCCCCCGCCGTGTCCGGTGAGGAGGGGGTGGCGGCGGTGGCGCTCGCTCATCGGATCTTGTCCGCGATCGCCTCGTTCATCCAGCGCCAGGTGGATCACGAGGCAGCCGTGGAGAGGAGCACCGAGGGCCCTGCAATCGTATAGGAATTTGGCTCAGGCAGGCACCGCTCTATTGGAAATCGATTGGAAATCGATCTGGAAATCAATCTGGAAATCGATCGGCAAGGTGGTCTCTGCGAGAAGCCGCTGTTTGGAGAACGGCAGACCGCCAGCAATCCGTGCCCAGGATTCTGGCTTGTGATGAAGCCGGTGATCTCATTCATGTTCCTCCTTCGTGGGTGATGGGGATGGAAAGGGAGGACTAATTCTGGGGATCATCCTGATGGATCGAGCCGACGGTCTGTTCCGGCCTTCTCGTCATGCTACGCATTCTGATCATCACTGGTGAAGCCTCCGGCGATCTGCATGGCGCAAGTCTAGCCAGAGCGTTGAAAGCGTGCGATCCTACTGTCGAGGTAGCAGGCATCGGCGGCTCGGCGATGAGAGAGGCAGGGGTGCGGCTGGTGGAGGAATCCGGGGAGTTCGACGTGATCGGGGCGGTTGGCCCTCTGATGGTGTTCAAGGTGATTCGACGGTTTTTAGCGGTGCGCCGCTTGTTTAAAGCCGAGCCGTGGGACGCGGTCGTGTTTATTGACCATCCGGGACTGAACCTGCGGTATGCCTATTTTGCCAAGGCGGCAGGATTGCGCGTGTTTTATTACATCGCCCCGCAAATCTGGGCATGGCGAGAGGGGCGTATTCATTGGATCAAACGGCGGGTCGATCATGTGTTGGTCGTTCTACCGTTCGAAAAGGCCATTTACGACCAGGCGCAGATTCCCTGCACCTTTGTGGGCCATCCCTTGTTGGATGCGGAATCCCCTCGGCATGACCGCGACAGGCTTCGCCAGTCGTTTGGGTTGCCGTCGGATGGGCTGGTCATCGCGTTGTTGCCCGGCAGCCGGAAGCGAGAGGTAGAGCTCTTGTTGCCGGTGTTGATCGAGGCGGCGGAAAAACTGGCCCAGTGGGACCCTCGTGCACGGTTTCTGTTGGCGCAGGCTCCCACGATTAACGATCGCCTCATCGAGTTGTTGGTTCAAAGAGCGAGGATCCCCATCCAGATCGTCAAAGAACGGGCCGGTGACGTCATGGCAGCGGCGGATTTGGCCTGGGTCGCATCGGGCACTGCTACCCTTCAGGCGGCAGTGATCGGCACGCCGTTGATTTTGATCTACCGGACCAATGCCCTTACGTTCTGGCTGGCCTGTGTGCTGATCCGGGTGAAATGGATTGGGTTGGTCAACTTGGTGGCAGGCCGGACCGTCGTGCCGGAGCTGATTCAGTGGGATGCGACTGGCGAGCGGTTGTACGAGGAGGCCCGACGCCTCTTGGAAGATCGATGGGCCTATGATGAAATGAAGCGCGGCTTGGCGAAGGTGCGCGCGGCGCTCGGCCAGCCAGGGGCGTCGCTTAGAGCGGCAGAGATTGTGTTGGCGTCATGTCGAGCATAGATCGATTCAAACGACTGTTGCGGTACGTCAAGCCCTACCGGGGCCGGTTCATCGGGGCGTTGGTTTGCTCGGGTATGGTGGCTCTGTTAAGTGGAGTCTATGCTTGGCTTGCAAAGCCGGTGCTGGATGGCATCTTTATCGAGAAGAACGAACGTCTGTGGTTGCTCTTGCCCGTGGTGTTGATGGGTGTTGCAGTGTTCAAAGCACTCTTCAGCTATGGTGTTGGCTATCTCATGGCCTATGTCACCAATCGCATTGTGGCCGACATTCGACAGGAGCTGGTGCATCATCTGGTCCGGCTGCCGGTTGGATTTCACGACGCCAATACGTCAGGGCGCTTGGTGTCGCGAGTGGTCAATGACGTCAACTTGATGGCCGGCGCGGCGTCAAACGTCTTGAAGGATATTTTTCAGAACGCGTTAACGTTCGTGGCCATGGTGGGTGTCATCTTCTATCAAAATTGGAAGTTGGCGGCGATTTCAGCAATCGTCATTCCCCTGTCGGTGGCGACGATGGTCAGGATCGGCAAACGGTTGCGGAAACTGGCGACAAGCGGACAGGAGCAGATGGGCGACCTTTCATCCATGTTGCAAGAGACGCTGGCGGGAATCAAGATGGTGAAGGCGTTTGGGAGAGAGGATGCCGAGGCAGCCCGATTCAAGGAGTACAATAAAGCGTTCTTGGCGACCACGTTAAAGGCGAATCAAGTCTGGTCGATCGGATCGTCGCACATGGAAGTGATCGGGGTGATCGGGGTGGCGGGCATCATTTGGTACGGGGGATATCTAGTGATTCACGGCGACATGACTCCTGGCTCCTTGTTTTCTTTTATGGCTGCCATGCTGATGGCCTATACCCCGATCCGCAAACTGTCTGGCGCGAACAATATCATCCAGCAGGCGTTGGCTGCTGCCGAGCGGGTCTACGACGTGATGGATCTTCCCACCGAGCGATTGCAGGAGCCGGGGGCTATTCCGCTTGAGAAGATCAACACTGGTGTCGAATTTCAGAAGGTATCGTTGCGCTACGACAATCACGCGATCCCCGCTCTTGCGGGGATCGACCTTTCGATCAAAGTCGGCGAGGTCGTGGCATTGGTGGGGAGCAGCGGAAGCGGCAAGACGACGTTGATCAGCTTGTTGCCGCGGTTTTATGAGCCGACGGAGGGCCGGATTCTGTTGGATGGCAGGCCCCTCACGGACTATCAGTTGCGGTCGTTGCGTGCGCAGATCGGCGTTGTGTCCCAAGATGTGGTTCTGTTTGACGACACGGTGAAAAACAATTTGGCCTTTGGGCGAACGGGGGCGACGATGATCGAGATCGAACAGGCGGCCAAGGCGGCCTATGCCCACGACTTCATCGTGCGTCTTCCCCAGGGCTACGATACGGTCATTGGCGAACGGGGGGTGAAGTTATCGGGCGGTGAGCGGCAACGGCTGGCGATCGCGCGGGCGATTCTGCGGGATCCGCCCTTGCTGATTCTTGACGAAGCGACGTCGGCGTTGGATACGGAATCCGAGCGGATGGTACAACTGGCGTTGGTGAATTTGATGAAAAATCGGACAACGCTCGTCATCGCCCATCGGTTGTCCACCGTGCAAAATGCCGACCGTATTGTCGTGCTGGATCGCGGGTCGATCGTAGAAATGGGAACTCATGAGGAACTGTTGCGGCGGAGAGGCATGTACCATCGCCTCTATACCATGCAGTTTCAAGACATCACATCCGAGAGCATGACAAGGGCTGAGTATTGAGTAGGGAGAAGAAAAACGGCTTGCGCAAGCGGATTGGACGGTGGGCGGCTTGTTCGTTGCTGCCTCCAATCGCGGCGGTCTTGATTCGTGTCTTGTTCCGCACCATGCGCTGCGAAACCCGTGGCCATGAGGCAGTCGATGCCCTCTACCGAGATGGTCGTCACATCGTGCTCGCCTTTTGGCACGCCCAACAGTTGATGATTCCGATGGGCTACCGGGGGACGGGGTCCCATGTGTTGATCAGCCAACATGGGGATGGAGAGATCATCGCGCGCATCATTGCTCGTTTTGGTCACCAAGCGGTGCGGGGATCGAGCACGCGGGGAGGCGCCGGCGCGCTTCGTGCCTTGATCAAAGTGGGTCGATCGGGACGAGACGTGGTCGTAACGCCGGATGGTCCCAAGGGGCCTCGCCAGGTGGCGAAGCTGGGCGTCATTCAGTTGGCCAAGGCGACCGGTTTGCCGATCATACCCCTCGCCTTTGCCTGTTCAAAAAAAAACTCTTCGCGAGTTGGGATCGATACATGGTCCCCTATCCATTCTCAAAAGGGTTGTTTCTTTATGGAGAGCCCCTCTGGGTTCCCAAGGAGGCGGACGACGAGATGCTCGAAACAGCCCGCTTGGCTTTGGAACACACGCTCAATCGGCTGACGGAGCAGGCAGAGCGCGAAGTGGTTCAGAGCAGAACCTCAGCCTCCAGGCGACGGCGCGGTACAGGGGCGGAGACAACGTCGGGCGTACAGCCCAATCGGTGGCCGGCGGCTGCCATGTGGCGTCTTCTTTACAATCTTGGTCTTCTGGCCTCGATGCCGATCGTGGTCGTTCTGTTGCTTGCGAAGCCACGCTGCCGCCGGGGGTTTCTTCAACGGATGGGGTGGCAAGCCCACGCAGGAGACAAATTCCACGAAGATCGGCCAGTCATCTGGGTGCACGCCGTTTCCCTGGGAGAAGCGGTTGCGGCTACACCGCTTGTCAAGGCGCTACGAGAACGTCGCCCCGAATTCCGGTATATCGTCACGACGGTGACGGAAACGGGGCGGGAGGCGGTCGAGCAGCGATTGATGGGAGTAGCGGAGCACCGGTACGCGCCACTTGATTTTCCCTGGGCGGTGGCGAGCATGGTCAATCGGTGGCGGCCTACTGCCTACCTATTTATTGAAACCGAGTTGTGGCCCAATGTGCTCTGGACGTTGCGCGATCGGCAGGTTCCCGTGATTCTGGTCAATGGACGGCTTTCCTCGCGTTCGTTCGGTCGGCAAAACCTACTGGGTGTGCGCTCGTTGTATCGGTCGGTTGTCCAGTCAATCACCTTGTGCTTGATGCAATCGGAGCGGGATCGACAGCGCATCATCGCCTTGGGCGCTGATCCAACCCGTGTGCACACGACGGGCAATATCAAGTTTGATCAACCTCTGCCGGTTGAACAGGTGTGGGAAACAAGGGATCGCGACTTTGGGTTGGGCCGATCGGAGATGCTGATTTTGGCCGGGAGTACGCACGGCGGGGAAGAAGACATGCTGGTGACTGCCTATTGCCGAATGCTGGACACTCATCCGTCGGCAGTTCTGATGTTGGCGCCTCGTCATATCGAGCGGGTGGGACAGGTGGAATCCATGATCCGCGAAAGAGGGCTGGCCGTGGAACGGAAGAGCCGTATCAATGCCATGGGAAAAGGACCTCGCGTGATCATCCTGGATACCAGGGGAGAATTGGCTCATGCCTATCGTGAGGCGGCGGTAGCCTTTGTGGGTGGCACATTGGTGCCGGTGGGAGGCCATAATTTGCTGGAGCCAGCGGCGTGGGGCAAACCGGTTCTGTTTGGGCCCTATACCGATCACTGTGCAGAAGTGGCGACCATGCTGGAAAAGGCAGGAGGAGGCAAGCGCGTACGGAACATGGAGGAGTTGATCCGTGTATGCGACGAATGGCTCGCCGAGGCACAGGTGCGCGAACAGGCCGGGCAGGCTGCGCGGCGTGTCGTGCTGGAAAATCAAGGAGCATTAAAGCGCAGTCTGGATCTGATCGAATCGTGCCTAGCTTCAGTCAGTCGTCATTGAGAGAGAGCACTGTTCCGCTCCTTGGCCCTGGCCGTTTGAGAAATGGGGGAAGAAGGGATGTCGGTGGCCACGTGCCCGGTCGCTGGTGTAAATAGCAAACCCGCTATCTTCCGTAGAAACAGGAGCGGCCAATCCGAAGCAAGGCGATTGAGGGTGGGGGCGGGTACGTTTCCCCTCGCGTCTTGATTCCTGTTTCCCATTTCATGGGTATCGCAATCTGATATGGCGCTCTTAGAGCCCGGGCAGCCGATCCGAAAGTGGCTGTTGGGGGCCGCCTTCCTCTATGAGATGGTCGTACGGGTGTGGGGGTGGTGGTACGATCGAGGGTGGGCGGAACCGGCTCGCTTACCCTGTCGGGTTGTGAGCGTTGGCAACCTCACCCTGGGAGGAACCGGCAAGACGCCCGTTGTCATTTTGCTGGTGGAGTGGTTGGTGGCTCAAGGCATGAATGTCGCGGTGCTGAGTCGAGGCTATAAACGTTTGCAGGGAGCCGATCGATTGTTGGTTTCCGATGGCGTCAGGTTGCTGGCGGGGCCGTTGGAAGCGGGAGATGAACCGTATCTCATTGCGAAGCGATGCCCTTCTGCGATTGTGGCGGTGGGGGCGAAGCGAAGCGACGTGGGCCGCTGGGTCCTCGATCGATACAAGGTCGATTGCGTGGTCTTGGACGACGGATTTCAACATCGAGGACTGCATCGGGATGTAGATGTGGTGTTGCTTGATGCGACCGACGCAGGGGGCCTCGATGCGCTGGTGCCGGCTGGCCGCCTGCGCGAGCCATTGGAGAGCCTGGCTCGCGCGACGGTGGTGGCCCTAACAAGGGCGGATTCCCAAGAAGACATTGAGGCGGTGAGGAGTCGACTGCGGAACGCAGGCCTTGTCGTGAAGGACCTGGTTCAGGTGACATTCAAACCGGAATCGCTGGTGTCGGTGGTGAATGGAGAAAATCGGCCGCTGGAAGGGGTCCAAGGGAAACGAGTGTGGTTGGTCAGCGGCATCGGCAACAGTAAATCGTTTCGCCGGTCTGCCGAGGCGATCGAAAGCACCGTTGTCGGCGAGACGGTGTTGGACGACCACCACCACTATCGCATGGACGAAGTCCATCGGATTGAAGTTGAGGCAAAGGCCGGTGGTGCCGAGTTGGTGCTCACAACGGAAAAAGATGCGGGGAAACTGTCGACGCTCCTTGAGCCGAATGAGTACTGGTGGGCTCTGCGGATTCGCGCGAACGTTACCAGCGGAATTGAGCAATTGCAACGGCTTGTGTTGGGGACCCCGCAACAAACGAAACAGGCGAGTGGGGAGGCAAGGGACCTGTGCGAACGGACCAAATCAAACGGCTGATGGTGCGGGCGCCGAATTGGATTGGCGACGCCGTCATGTGTGAGCCGGCGCTGCGCGGGCTTCGGTCTCTGTTTCCCCAGGCGGAACTGACCTTGCTGGCAAAACCTCCAGTGGCAGAGCTGTTCGTAGGCCATGCAAGCGTCACCCATGTCGTGCTCTATGACGATCAGCGCCTTCACGCGGGTGTAACCGGAAAATGGGTGCTTGCCGAAACGTTGCGTCGGCATCGGTTTGACCTGGCCGTGCTCTTTCAAAATGCGTTTGAGGCTGCGTTCCTGGCTTGGCTGGCCGGCATCCCGCGTCGGTATGGATATGCCACCGATGGGCGTTCGTTATTGCTTACCGATCCGGTGGCGGTACCGGACGACCGGTTGCTCGTTCATCAAGTCGCCTATTATTGGAACCTGCTCAAACCGCTGGGGTTGAATGGCGAACCGCTGGCTCCGACGTTGACGGTCTCGCTGGCTGAGGAACAGATGATACGAGAGAGACTGATGTCGGCAGGCGTCCGGCCGTCGGATTGTGTCATCGGGCTGAACCCTGGCTCTACCTATGGAACGGCCAAGCGATGGCTTCCCGATCGTTTCGCGGAAGTCGCCCGACGACTGGCCCGATGGCTGGGCGAAGATCAAAAAAAGGAGACAGCGGTCGTGATCATCGGCGCCAAAGGGGAAGAAGTGTTGGGCCGCCAGATCGCGGAACAGATCAACGCCCGAACGGTGGTCTGGTCCGGAACGACTACGATTCGAGATGTGATGGCCGTGATCAAGCGATGTCGGCTGTTGTTAACCAATGATACTGGTCCCATGCATATTGCCGCGGCGTTTGGCGTGCCCGTGGTGGCGATCTTTGGGCCGACGGATTGGAGGACGACGGCTCCCTATGGACAAGAAAGCGGCATCGTGCGCGAATCTGTTGAGTGTGCTCCCTGTCTGTTGAGAGAATGTCCCATCGATCATCGCTGTATGACCAACGTGTCAGTTGATCGAGTTTGTGAAACGGCGATTGCACAGCTTGCGAGGTGGAATGGTGCACGCTCGCTGGTGGCAGCGCATCCCGACAGTAAGGGTGGGAATGCCCCCTCTCTGTTGGAAGGGGTCACGGTGTTTCTGGACCGGGATGGAACCTTGAACCCTGACCCGGGCTATATTCGTTCGCCGGATCAGTACGAGCTGTTTCCCGGTGTGGCGGAGGGGTTGGCACGACTCAAACGGGCTGGTGCGCGATTGATTGTGGTGACGAATCAATCAGGAGTTGCCAGGGGATTTCTGTCGGAGAGGGATTTGGAGGCGATTCACGAAAAACTTGCCCGCCTCCTCGGTGAAGCGGGGGTGATTCTCGATGGCATGTATGTGTGCCCGCACCATCCCGATGACGGCTGTGAATGTCGGAAGCCCAACACTGGCCTGATTGATCGGGCCGTCCGAGATCATGCGATCGACATGTCTCGTTCGTACTTGATTGGAGATCAGGGGCGGGATCTGGAATTGGCCAAACGAGTAGGGGCACGGGCCGTGTTGGTGACTACTGGTGTTCTTGGTCCGATGCAAGTGAACGACCTTCGTGACGCCGGCCTTGTTCCCGATCGGGTGGCGTCTTCGCTTGGAGAGGCGGTGGAGTGGATTCTGGCGGATGTGCAAGCCAGGTTTGCTTCAGGGACGAGGGCATGGGAAGACAAGGATCCTGATCCCCCCGCCCTCTACAGTCGGTCCGAACCCCGCGGGTGTGGAGACAACGATGACAGACGCCATGAGAAGACTGCCGATGCGTTGCAGCGACACCAGGGTGCCTGAGCAATCCTGGCTGGAACCTGGCCAGGGTATTCCTTGATGAGATCACGTGGAAAAATGGCTTGGTATGATTCAGTCGCTTGAGGAGTCACTCAACAAACAGGTCAAAGAGCAGGCGGAGCCCTGTTCGATTCCCTGTAACTTATGTGGCGGGACGGAGGTTGTCTCGCTGTCGAATCGTAGCCGCAGTGGAAAGGCGCTGCGGACCGTCATTTGTCGCGCTTGTGGGTTGGTCTGGTCCGATCCTCGACCCCATGACGCCAGGCAGTTCTACGAAGAAGAGTATCGTCTTTCTTATAAACACACGTATCGGCCAAAGCCCAAACATGTGCTGCGGGCTGGGAAAGTGGCGCTCTCTCGCTTTGAAAAGATCAAGGACCTGCTGGCGAGCCCGAAGGCCGTGTTGGATGTAGGTAGTGGCGGAGGGGAGTTTGCGTACCTGCTGCACTTGCTGGGTCATCGGGTCCACGGCATTGAACCCAACCGGGGCTACGCCGAGTACTCAATCGGCGAGTATGGGTTGACGGTCACAGTCGGCTTTGTGCAAGACGTGATCTTCCCGTCCGCGTCGTTCGATGTGGTGACGATTTGGCATGTGCTCGAACATATGGAAGATCCTGGTGCCGTCTTGGCGCGGCTTGGATCCTGGCTCAAACCTGATGGGAGGGTGGTCGTCGAAGTGCCCAACGTGGAGGCGACCTGCCAGGCCCCCAAGAACACGTTCCATGAGGCGCATCTCTACAATTTCAATGTCCTGACGCTGCGTCGGCTGGCCAAGAAACAGGGATTGCGCGAGGTCCGGCACGTCATTTCTCGCGACGGTGGCAATATCACGATGGTATTTGCAAGGGACGGTTCTCCACTCGCAACTCAGGCGGAGCTGGTCATCCCGGGTAATTACGAGTGGATTGCCCGCATTGTACAAGGACACCGGACATGGCGGCATCACCTTACAGCGGCGCCCTATGTACGGGTATGGCAACGGTTGTGTCGATCAATTGAAGAACGGCGTGAGACCGCCGGGTCAGCCAGTGGGAAAGAACTGCTGGATACCCTCTACGCTCGAAAGGGAGATGATCGGTTTGGAGCCAAGGCTGCACCGAGCGGGTCAGGGGCAGGCGGTGTGTGTATGTGAACCAGGTCGATTCTGCCGACCTCCCTCGTCAATGTGACGGAAGGAGTGGGTTGTGCGTGCCGAACTCGCCGATGTTCCGCTCTCTGTTTCTAAGCCACGTTTTGATCGCATACTTTTGATCAAACCGAGTTCTCTTGGCGATATCGTCCATGCGATGCCGGTGGTGTCGGTGATTAAGCGGGAGTGGCCCCAGAGTCGTGTGACATGGGTTGTCAAGCGTCAATGGGCGGAATTGGTTGAGCGGATCGCGGGAATCGATCGGGTATGGCAGGTCAACGAAACAGTTCGCGATTGGGTGATGCAGGGACGACGCATGCGGGCGGAGGGGTTCGATCTCGCGATTGATTTGCAGGGGCTGTTCCGCAGCGGTGCGCTTGCATGGCTCAGTGGTGCTCCGACGCGAGTCGGCTTTGCTAACGGGCGAGAAGGCAGCCCGTGGTTTTATACAAGGCGAATCCGTGTTCCATCGGCGGAGATGCATGCGGTCGACCGGTACCTGCTCGTGGCCCAGTCGCTGGGGCTGTCGTTGCCTCCCACACCTCCGTTTTCGTTTGTTTTCTCCGACCGCGACCGGGAAATCATAGGAGATCTCTGTGCGCGCGAAAACTTCTCGCTTGATCGGCCGTGGATTGCTATGACTGTTTCGGCTCGCTGGCCGACCAAACGGTGGATGCTCTCGTCGTTTGCCGAGTTGTTGGATCTTTTGCACCAAGAGGGGATGGGGCCAGTGGTGGTGATCGGGGGTACCGGCGATCGATCTGAGGTAGAGCAACTGCGGGCGATCACCAGTAGTCCATTCATCGATTTGACGGGTAGGATTCCGCTAGGTTGTCTGCCGGCTTTTCTTTCGAAAGCGACTCTTCTAATCACCAACGATTCCGGTCCGATGCATATCGCCGCTGCGGTGGGTGTTCGTGTCATCGCCCTCTTTGGGCCAACGAGCGAAACGCGCACCGGCCCTTATGGAGCGGCTCATTATGTGTTGACGAAACCTGTGCCCTGCCGCCCCTGCCTGAGCCGCGTCTGCCGACACGATCCGGAACGTGAGTGTTTGAGCCTCATCACTCCCCCCGAAGTGGCCGAAGCAGTTCGGCGCGTCTGGGCAGCCACGCTGGTTTCTCGATGAACGTGCTGATTGTGAGGCCGGACGGCATCGGTGATCTGATCCTGTCGATTCCGGTTGCCATGGAATTGAGGAGACTCGTTTCCGGTGTGAAAATCGGGTTCCTGACCAGCCCATTGGCCGCGCCCATTCTCGATTACCATCCTGCGGTGGATTATGTCCGCACGGTCCGCTGGACGGATTCGCTCCGCACCTTATGCACGGCATTTTCCAACGACGTGGATGCCGCAGTATTCCTCAAGCCGTTTCAGCGGCTTATGTGGGCGGCCTTCCTGGCGCGTGTGCCGACCCGTGTGGCGACTGGGTTTCGCTGGTACAGTTTCTTAGCCAATCGGCGGATTTACGAGCACCGCAGCGAATTTTTGAAGCACGAGTCAGAATACAACGTGGAGATGCTCAAGGGATTGGGCTTGTATCCGCAAACGGGAAACCTTCCGTTTTTGGTCGTAAGTGAGGAGGAACGGCAAGGTGGTGAACAACGCTGGCAAGGGTTGCCGAAACCTCGCGTGGTTGTTCATCCGGGTGGCCATTCGGCGCGCCGGTGGCGGCTTGAGCATTTTCGCGATCTGGCCGTCGAGTTGGCGAAACGGGAAATGGGGGTTGTTCTCACCGGCAGCGAGAGGGAGCGCAATCAGTTTGAAGGAGAGGTGGCGTTGCAAACCTCTCTTCCGATGGGCATCGCCAATCTCATGGGCCGTCTCTCTGTTCGAGAACTGATGATGGTCATTGCCACGGCCGATGTGGTGGTGTCGGGCGCGACTGGACCGGCGCACATGGCGGCCGCGCTGGGGACGGCGGTGGTCAGTCTCTTTGATCCGCGTCGCAACAATCTACCGACCAGATGGCGGCCATTGGGGGCCGGTCTGTTGCTCCGTCCCGACGTCCCCACCTGCGAAAAATGTCTCGGCACCACGTGTCCTTTTTGGGACTGTCTGGATCGAGTCACTGTCGCTCAGGTTGTGGAGGCTGTTCAACAGGTGGGGCGGACTCGGTTACCGCTGTCGGTGGTCCATCTCTAAAAAGGTTCTGTAATGGGGGTTCCTTCATAATATGAGAGCTTGCCTGCGTGGGGGGATGGTTTTCCCTAAGACGCCAGTTGATCGCAGTTTTTTCCCTTGACGGCTGGTCGCACTTATGTTCATATCGTGAACGTGAGAAGTGTGTGGGTTGCTGTACTTGTCCATGATGGACCTGCAAGGCCAGCGAGACCTTCTGCTATTGACGGAATTGGAGCGAGGAGAGGCGGTTACCCAGCGTTTGCTTGCAACCAAGTTGGGGGTTGCGCTGGGACTGACTAATCTCTATCTCAAACGGCTGGTACGAAAAGGCTACATCAAAGTCACGACGATTCCTCCGCACCGCGTTCGGTATCTGCTCACGCCACAGGGGATTGCTGAGAAATCTCGATTGACGAGAGAGTACATGAAGTATTCGCTGTCGTATTACCGCGACATGCGAGGACGGCTCAAGGCGGTGTTGGAACGGCCGGTTCGGGCGGGGGTAAGGAAGCTGGCCATTGTAGGGACGGGCGAACTAGCCGAACTTGCGTACCTGACGGCGCGGGAAATGGGGCTTACCCTGGTGGGGTTCGTAGATGATCACGTGACAGGAACTTTCTTGTCATATCCGGTTTGGCCGGTTGCCTCACTGGGCAAGTGGGAATATGACGGCCTGTTGATCGCCGATTTGGAGCATGGCTCGCAAATCCTGGCCCGGCTGGTGCGGCAAGGGATTCCGAAGACGAAGATTGTCAGCATTGGCCTCGCCGCCGACGGCGCATCCGCCTCTTGCGACGTGAAACGCGTCGAAGAAGCACGAGAACGACAAAGATAGACCGGAGAGACCTGTGACTGCATCGATTGAGTCGGATCCCATCCTCCGTGCGTTCTTGGAACGAATCGCTTCAGTCCGTCCGTTGATCAAACGGATCGTCCTGTTTGGTTCACGCGCCAGGGGAACCCATCGATCCGACTCGGATTATGACGTGCTCCTTGTCGTCTCTCGGAAAGATGACGCGTTGTTCGATGTCCTCTATGACGCGGTGATGGACATCCTGTTGGAGCACGGGCGGTTGGTGTCGTTGAAGGTGTTTCCGGAACGGGAGTTTTCCAGATTGCAATCGTTGAAGAGTCCCTTCATGGAGCACGTGAATCGGGAAGGAGTGCTCATTGGATAGGGCGCAACAGGAACTCATCCGCGGCTATCTGGCCAAGGCGCGCGAGAAGTCGCGGGTGGCCCGCGACCTGTACGCCAAGGGAGAGTGGGACGACGCGATTTCCCGCGCCTACTATGCCGCCTACCACGCGGCGCAGGCGGCTCTCTTGACGGAAGGACAATGCGCGGATCCCCACAAGGGTGTTGTGACCCTGTTCGGCCTGTTGCTGGTGAAAACCGGCAAGCTGGACAAACGGTGGGGAAAGCTGTTGAGCAACCTGAAAGACGATCGCGAAACCGGCGACTACGACGCCTTGTCCTACTTGGACGAAGAAACCGCGCGTCGCGCCGTCCAAGAGGCGGACGAGTTCGTAGCGGCCGTTGATCGATACATAGCCGGCCTTGCGTCTTGAGGGACGCCGAGTGTGTCGCCGGACGAGGAGCAGGGAAGCGCTTGCAGTGGCCGACGGAGGGAACTGTAAGTGAGAGGGCGAAGCTGTGTCGACCCTAAGCCGGGGCAATGACCGTGGAGCGAAAACCAACCAATCACCAATGGGTCGGGCAATGGATCAGGCTAACCAGCCTCTCTATTGGTACGTTCTGCGCACCAGACCGCGCCATGAGAAAGTGGTACGGGACCAATTGTATAAACAAGGAATCGAGCCGCTCCTTCCGACCGTCCGTCGGTTGAGTCAATGGAAAGATCGCAAAAAAGAGATCGAGGTGCCGCTGTTTTCTGGCTACTGCTTTGTGCGGTTTGGTCAAACGGCCAAGTCGGCGATTCAGAGAGTCGGTGGTGTGGTTGAGATTGTTGGAAGCGGTGGCCGGCCGGAGCCGATTCCGGATTGTGAAATCGAAAACCTCAAAAGGTTGATGTCGAGTGTGCTGCCATACGACGCCCATCCCTATTTACAAAAGGGCATGATGGTCGAAGTTGTTCGCGGTCCATTGCAGGGGGTGCGTGGCATCTTGCTGCGCAAAGACAAACGTCATCGTTTAGTGGTGGGAGTGAAGCTGATTCAACAGGCGGCAGCGGTGGAAATCGATGCGAGAGATGTGGAGCTGGTGAGTAGTTCATTTGAAGCAAGGAGTGAGTATGGCGGTCCCCTTACTTGATCTGAAGGCTCATCATGAGCCGATCCGCGAGCAGATCTTGAACGCTCTCGAGCAAACGTTTGCCAGCAGCCAGTTCATCCTGGGGCCGGATGTCGGCAAGTTGGAAGAGCGGGTGGCCGCGTACTGTCAAGCCCAGCATGGCATCGGCGTGACGTCGGGTACCGATGCGTTGTTGTTGTCGCTCATGGCGCTGGGAGTTGGCCCGGGCGACGAAGTCATCACCCCCTGCTATTCATTTTTTGCGACGGCCGGCGTCGTCGCCCGACTTCACGCCAAGCCCGTGTTCGTCGACATCGATCCCGTGAGCTTCAACATCGACCCGTCGAAGATTGAAGCCGCGGTGACGCCGAAGACCAAAGCAATCATTCCCGTGCATCTGTACGGTCAGTGTGCTGAGATGGAGCCGATTCTTGACCTGGCGCGGCGCTACGGTCTCTTTGTTATCGAAGATGCCGCTCAGGCGATCGGGGCGGAGTATAAGGATGGCCGGAGGGCCTGCAGCATGGGGACGGTCGGCTGCCTCTCGTTTTTCCCCAGCAAGAACTTGGGGTGCTTGGGGGATGGCGGAATGGTCGTCACAAACGACCGCGACCTGGCGAATCGCCTGAAAATTCTGCGCGTTCACGGAAGCCACCCCAAGTATTACCACAAAATGATTGGTGGCAATTTCCGGCTCGACACGATTCAGGCCACGGTGTTGAACGTCAAATTGAATTATCTTGATGGATGGACGAAGCGCCGGCAGGACAATGCGGAGCGGTATCGCTCGTTGTTTCAGCAGAGCGGCTTGGTGCGGCGGGGAGTCGTCCGGCTACCCGAAGCCGTGTATCGCGAGTCCGGTGTGAAGCATCACCACATCTACAACCAGTTCGTACTCCGGGTCGAGCGGCGCGACGAGCTGATGGCGCATCTGAAACAAAACGAGATCGGAGCCGAAATCTACTATCCGGTTCCCTTTCACCTCCAAGAATGTTTCGGATACCTGGGCTATCGCGAAGGAGACTTCCCCGAAGCGGAGCGGGCGGCGAAGGAGACCCTCGCGATTCCCATCTATCCTGAACTCACCGTCGATCAGCAAACTCAAGTGGTTGAAGCGATCGCGTCGTTTTATGCGGAACGGAATGCGAGGAGATAGCCTTGTAGGCTGAACTGTGAAACCCATTGAAAGGGAAGGACCTTGACGGATGGGCGTTGAGTTGGCAGCTGGCTGGAAGGCAGATCAGAGCCCACAAGAAAAAGGTTGTCCATGATTTTGGTGACGGGCGGAGCGGGATTTATCGGATCAAATTTTATCCTGCACTGGTTCCAACATAGTGCTGAGCCGGTGGTCAATCTCGACCAGCTCACCTACGCCGGGAATCTGGAGAATCTCGCCGATGTCCAGGGCGATGAGCGGCATATCTTCGTGCGCGGAGACATTGGTGACACGACGTTGGTCACGTCGCTGCTCGATCGCTATCGGCCACGAGCTGTCGTGAACTTTGCCGCTGAGAGTCATGTTGATCGATCAATTCATGGACCGGACGATTTTATTCGCACCAATGTTGTCGGCACGTTTCACCTGCTGGAATCAGTACGGGGCCATTGGATGAAGCTTGATGCGGCAGCGCAAGCCTCGTTTCGGTTTCTTCACGTCTCGACGGATGAAGTGTATGGGTCGCTTGCTCCACATGAGCCAGCCTTCCAGGAGACGAACCCCTATCGCCCCAATAGTCCCTACTCAGCCAGCAAGGCTGCAAGCGACCATCTCGTGCGGGCCTACCATCACACGTACGGCTTGCCGACATTGACCACGAATTGTTCCAACAACTATGGGCCCTATCAGTTTCCTGAAAAACTGATTCCGCTCGTGATTCACAATGCCCTACGCGGCAAGCCGTTACCGATCTATGGCGATGGCCGGCAGGTGCGCGATTGGCTATATGTTGAGGACCATTGTCAGGCGATCAGTTTGGTGCTTGAGCGAGGGGTACCGGGCGAGACCTACAACATCGGTGGCTGGAGCGAAAAGCAGAACATCGATGTTGTGCATACGATTTGCGATATCTTGGATGAGTGGTGCCCGCGTCGAGATGGACGGTCGTATCGAGCTCAAGTGACATTCGTCAAAGATCGTCCTGGTCATGACCGCCGGTACGCCATCGACGCAACAAAGATCGAACGGGAACTTGGCTGGAAGCCGGCTGAGACCTTTGAAAGCGGCATCAGAAAAACCATTCGCTGGTATTTAGACCATGACGCGTGGGTGCAAAACGTGACCAGTGGCGACTATCGTCGATGGATCGAGAAACACTATAGCCGATGACAGGGGAAGCCTCTCAATGGATTGAGTGGAGAAAAACTCAATGGGCAAGGGAGATCGCGTAGGCCAAACGGTGAAGCGGAAAGGTATCATTCTCGCCGGGGGAGCCGGCACCAGGCTCCATCCGGCCACTCTATCGATCAGCAAACAGTTGTTGCCGGTGTTCGATAAGCCGATGATTTACTATCCCCTCAGCACGCTGATGTTAGCGGGGATCAGAGAG
Organism: Nitrospira sp.; assembly: GCA_024331045.1. Taxonomy (GTDB): domain Bacteria; phylum Nitrospirota; class Nitrospiria; order Nitrospirales; family Nitrospiraceae; genus Nitrospira_D. Next base: position 55,794 of record JANDJC010000008.1, on the reverse strand, counting down.
ATACTCGTCATTTCCACCCCTCAGGATACGCCACGGTTTGAACAGCTTCTTGGTAGAGGTGATCAGTGGGGAATAAGGATTCACTATGCGGTTCAGCCGTCTCCGGATGGATTGGCGCAGGCCTTTTTAATCGGTGAATCATTTATAGGGGATGATGCCTCAGTCTTGGTACTGGGGGACAACATTTTCTACGGCCATGATTTTCAACGGTTGCTGGACAGCGCAATGGCCCGCACCGACGGAGCCACGATCTTTGCCTACCATGTGCAGGACCCAGAACGGTATGGCGTTGCCGAATTCAATGGGCAGGGCAGGGTTTTGTCACTGGAGGAAAAACCCCAGAGGCCCAAATCGAACTATGCCGTGACCGGTCTGTATTTCTATGATCGACGGGTGGTCGAGTACGCCAAGCGTCTCAAACCGTCCGCCCGTGGCGAGTTAGAGATTACGGATCTCAATCGGCTGTATCTGCAAGAGGGGTTGCTGCATGTGGAGGTCATGGGGCGGGGCTATGCGTGGCTTGATACTGGCACCCATGAGTCATTGTTGGATGCCGGCCAGTTTATCGCCACGCTGGAACACCGCCAGGGCCTCAAGGTAGCCTGTCCTGAGGAGATCGCCTATCGGCAGGGCTGGATTGATGCGGCTCAAGTGGAACGGCTAGCGCAACCGTTGGCCAAAAACGGCTACGGCCAGTATCTGCTGCGGATCATCAAAGAAAACGTGTTCTGATGCGGGCCACGCCACTTGCCATTCCCGACGAACGGTCCCCTGTCGGAAAATGGTCGAAGAGACATGCGCGGTTAAGGGAAGCGGAGTTGTTTTCATGCGATTAGACTAAAAGAGCGCCAATGGCTGTTCGACTGCATCCTCACGCGTTGGAACGACTACGAGAACGAGGTGGGACGGAGGAAGAGGTGAGGCTGAGCGTGGAGACCGGCGAGCGTTTTCAGGCGAAGTTCGGTCGAATAGGCTTTCGCCGCAACTTCCCGTTTGCGGGGACCTGGCAAGGAAAGATCTATGCAAACAGGCAGATAGAAGCCTATGCTGTGCAGGAGGGGAGCGACTGGGTCGTCATTACGGTACTCGTGAAATATTTCTAATTCGGAGACCGCGAAATGAGGCTGACATACGATCCTGCGTACAATGTTGCGTATATCCGACTCCACGAGAAAACGGCTCCGGTGACCACCCTTAAGATCAGCGACGAGATGAATGTTGATGTGGCACCAGACGGGACCGTCTACGGCATTGAGCTTCTCAACGCCAACGAGCAGTTGGCGGAAGATAGAGGAAATCTGATTCTGGAATTGGCAGGAAAACGCCAAGAGATTGCTCTTCGGGCACAAGACTTGACATGAGTCTGTCTGGTCATCGTCAGGGACATATCGAGAAAGATCTGAATGCAAAGCCATACGGCAGTGTCACGATCGACATGCGGATCATCAAAGAAAACGTGTTCTGATGCGGGCCACGCCACTTGCCATTCCCGATGTGGTTTTGCTTGAACCACAGGTCTTCGGAGATGACCGGGGGTTTTTCTTTGAGAGTTTCAACCAGGCTCGTTTCGAGGCGGCGATCGGCAAACCCATCACCTTTGTCCAAGACAACCACTCCCGATCGGTTAAGGGAGTCTTGCGGGGGTTGCATTATCAGATTCGGCAACCGCAGGGGAAGTTGGTGCGCATCGTAGTGGGAGCCGTCTTCGACGTGGCGGTTGATCTGCGCCGCTCGTCGCCGACATTTGGACAGTGGGTCGGTGAGATCCTCTCGGCCGAGAACAAGCGGCAGCTCTGGATTCCAGAAGGCTTTGCGCATGGCTTTGTCGTCCTGTCGGAGGTCGCCGAATGTTTGTACAAGACGACCGACTATTACGCACCGGAGCACGAGCGGTGTCTCATCTGGAACGATCCGACGGTCGGGATCACATGGCCGTTGGAGGGAGCGCCAATTTTGTCCTCAAAGGACCGTCAGGGGGTCACGTTCGATCGGGCGGAGTGGTTTGAGTAATGGTCGGTGGGGGTGTGATCGGCAGCGGAACGGCTGACGCTCCAAGATCAAGATCCTGAAAGACGTCCGATTCTGCTGAAAGACACGTTTGCTGCCCTGATCGATCAAGCGGTTGCCGCCATCAGCGAGGTCTATGGCGACCGGTTGGTCTCGGTTGTCTTGTAATGGTTCCGTCGGGAGGACGGCCATGCGCAGGACTCTGATATTGATCTTCTGATTGGCGCGCATGATGTGCCACGTGGCCGAATCAATCAGGTCAGAGAGTTCGAGGCGGTGGAAGCGGCAATCGCGGGCGACCTCGAACAGGCACGCCACGGGGGTGTGCATACCGAACTCTCGCCGGTTCTGAAAACGCCAGCAGAAGTGACGGCTGGCGGCCCGCTGTTTCTAGACATGGTGGAGGATGCGCGGATCCTGTACGACCGAGACGGGTTTTTGCTCAGCGGCTTGTTCGGCTGCGAGAGCGCCTGACCCAACGGGGGGTCAAACGTCTGTGGCAGGGCAATACCTGGTATTGGGATCTCAAGCCGGATTTTCGGCCGGGCGAGGTGTTTGAACTATGACCAACGAATCGCTGGCCCGAAGCTATCTGAAGAAAGCCGCCGACCATGTGGATGTTCTCAATCTTCTGCTCAAGAAGGGAGCGTGCTCGGACGTCGTCTGGGAAGCGCAGGAGCTTGTGTAATTGGCGCTCAAAGGCATGTTGCGAGCGGTAGGGATTGAACCGCCGAAGCTCCATGTTGTGGGACGATTATTGCGGGACCTTCACGATCGCTTTCCAAAAGATGTGCGCTCTGTCCTTGATGATCTGGCTCACATTTCAAAACGGCTGCGAAAAGAATGGGAGCTGGCTTTCTACGGAGACATTGATTTCATTCCAACGGAAGAATACACGGTGCAAGAGGCCAGCCAAGCATATCGGGGTGCCGAGCTGGTTCTCCAAACGGCTCGCCAGGTGGTCAACGCTGGACGGTAGATCACATGAGGATCTGGATCTGTTGGACAACCATCGTGCGAGAGAGTGCTTCGATGGGATGCCTTCGATAGAAGAAATAAAAAAGAGAGGTTCTTATCGCTGGCGGTTGACAGGAGCTCGTGCAAGCAGAGAAGCGAGGCAATCCGGCTACCTGCGTAACTATCGTGTCGGCACGATGACCGAAAGGTGATGCAAGATGATGCAACCCTATCCCAAAGCGCTCATTACTGGTATTGCTGGCCAGGACGAAGCCTATCTTGCTGAGTTTTTTATTGAAAAAAGGTTATGAAGTGCATGGTGTGAAGCGTCGCACTTCGCTGTTCAACACCCAGCGGATTGACCATTTGTATCACGACCGGTATGAGGCCGGTCGCCTTTTTTATCTTTATCATGGTGACATGACCGATTCATTAAGCCTGCTTCGCATCATTCAGCAAATCCAGCCCAGCGAAATCTACAACCTTGCTGCGCAGAGCCCGTGGCAGTGAGTTTCGAAGAGCCCGAATATACCGCTAATGCCAATGCCCTGGGGGTGTTACGGGTGCTTGAAGCCATTCGCATTCTCGGCTTGGAAAAAACCACACGGTTTTACCAAGCCTCCATGTCTGAGCTCTATGGCCTGGTCCAAGAATTTCCACAAAAGGAGACTACTCCTTTTTATCCGCGAAGCCCCTACGCGGTGGCTAAACTCTATGGCTATTGGATTACCGTCAACTTTCGGGAAGTCTACGGAATGTATGCGTGTAATGGCATCCTCTTTAACCATGAATCGCCGATCCAAGGAGAGCCTTTGTCACGCGAAAAATTACACGGGCGTTGGCCGCATCAAATTGGGATTGCAGAATTGCCTGTATCTTAGCAACTTAAATGCAAAGCGCGATTGGGGCCATGTGCGCGATTACGTGGAGACTATGTGGCTGATGCTCCAGCAAGATCACCCGGAAGACTTCGTCATTGCCACTGGGCAGCAATACGCGGTGCGCGACTTTGTCAATGCCGCCGCCGCGGAGCTAGACATGGAAATCTGTTGGGAAGGTCACGGTATCGAAGAGAAGGGCTATGATGGCCGGAGGCGCTCCATCGTCGCCATTGATCCCCGTTATTTCGCCTCACCAAAGTGGAGACCCTGTGGGGGATGCTAGCAAGGCGTGGCAAAAACTTGGCTGGGAGCCCAAGACCACCTTTGCCGCATTCGTCGCCGAGATGGTGTGCGAGGACCTCAAAGCCGCTGAGCGTGATGAGCTGGTCAAAAAGTACGGCTATCGGACCATGAACTGCCACGAGTGAACAGGGGGTGACCCTGGAGCGAGACGCGGCAATCTATGTTGCTGGTCACCGGGGCCTAGTTGGCTCCGCCCTTCTGCGGGTGCTGACGTCGAAAGGGTATTCCCATCTCATCACCCCTAGCCATGCGGAGCTCGATCTTATAGACCCATTCGCCGTAGGGAACTTCTTTGAGCAGGAACGGTCCGTATATGTCTTTCTCGCCGCCACTAAGGTCGGCGGCATTCATACCAACGACACCTATCCGGCCGAATTCATCCGCGACAACCTCGCCATCCAGACGAACGTCATCCACGAGGCCTGGCGTGTGGGAGTCAAACGCCTTCTCTTCTTAGGCTCCTCTTGCATCTACCCTAAACAGGCGCCACAGCCACTCAAGGAGGAATATTTGCTCGCCGGTCCACTGGAGCCCACCAACCGTCCCTATGCAGTGGCGAAGATTGCAGGAATCGAGATGTGCTGGGCCTATAACCCGCAATACGGTACGCAGTTTCTTGCCGTCATGCCCACCAACCTCTATGGTCCGGGTGACAACTATGACCTCGAAACCTCCCACGTCATTCCAGCCATGATCCGCAAGTTCCATTTGGCGAAGCTGGCGGCGGAAAGAAACTGGTCTACAATCGAAGCCGACGAGCGCTGCCATGGTTAGATTCCTGCCCCCTTGCGCCAGGAGTTGGTTGACATTTGTCGAGGGTGCCTTGCACCCCGCGTCACCTTGTGGGGTACAGGTGCTCCACGACGGGAATTCCTGTATTCGGACGACACGGCCGATGCCTGCGTGTTCCTTATGAACCTGACGGATGAACAATTTCTGCCTTTGTTAGAGCAGGAGCGTAACGACAGCCTGCCCCCGCTCATCAACATTGGTGTGGGAGAAGATGTCACCATCCGCGAGCTGGCCGGGATGCTGAAAAATGTCGTCGGCTATCAAGGCGAGATCGTCTTCGATACGAGCAAACCAGATGGGACGCCGAGGAAACTGTTGGATGTGAGCCGATTGTATGCGCGGGGGTGGGAGGCAAAGACAACATTAGCCGATGGTCTTCGTTGCACATATACGAGTTTTTTCATGGTGTCGTCGTGAAAACTGACAATAAAATGCCTCAGCCATCTTTTATGGAAAAGCCTCTCAGCACAAGATTGTTGCCAGTCCTCGACCAAGACTGAAAGCCACAAACATTATTATTGCCATTGCGATTTTCGCAACACTATAGCTGCCGCTGAGCTAGCTGGCTAAAAGCGATTTGCGTTAATGATGAAGATCATTTTAATTCGGGAATGAGACAAGTCCTTCGCTTATTCCAACTCGGTGCGATGTCTGTTGCTTCGTATCTTCCGTCAACGTGTTAAGTCCTTCGGGCTCTACTTTTCTCCCTCTTGGTATAGAGAGGCGGGTGCCTCCCCTGTTGACTGATCACGTCCTCGATAAGCTGGGTTTGTAAAACCCAGCTTATTGCGTGAGTATAGGCGTGAAAGAGACGCAGGTTGCCTTCCGGGTAGCGGTGTTGTGTCTTCTCTGTTTCTTAGGCTATAACCCAACTTATTTTCGGTGTTCGTGGCTGTGTCATGAAAACCAATATTCCGTGGCCCCAGCTTGAAGCAATCCACACTATAGCCTTTGATTTTGACGGGGTCTTTACGGACAACAAAGTTTATGTCAGCGAGACGGGCATGGAGCACGTTCGTTGTGATCGTGCTGACGGTTTGGCAATAGATTTATTGCGAAGCTACAAGCGAGTTAGAGCCCTCGACTTTCAAATGATCATCCTTTCTAAAGAGAAAAATCCAGTTGTGGCTGCGCGAGCCCGCAAACTTGGGATCAGATGTGTCTCTGGGAAGGATCATAAGTTGAACTGGCTGAAAACGTTTTTTGAGAGCACGCGACCTCACGATATAGCCCCTTTTACCGGACTTATTTACCTTGGAAACGACTTGAACGATTTGCCGGCAATTGAATGTGCAGGATTCTCGGTAGTTCCTGCTGATGCACATCCCTTGTTGCGATCAGCAGCATCGGTGGTACTGAACACACTGGGCGGATGCGGGTTCGTTCGAGAATTTGTTGAACGCCTGCTTCGGTTAGGCCAGATGAATAGGGAGGAATTGTATGAGCTTATTCATAATAGCGGAGATCGGCATCAATCATAACGGCGATGTGGACATTGCCAAGCAGCTTATCGATGTCGCAGTCGATGCAGGCGCTAATGCCGTCAAGTTTCAAAAGCGCACTATAGATTTAGTCTATACGAAGGAATTCCTCGACTCACCGCGCGAGAGCCCGTGGGGCACGACGCAGCGTCATCAGAAGGAAGGCCTCGAATTTGGATTTGATGAATACCATGAGATAGATAGATATTGTAAACAAAAAGGAATCCCGTGGTTTGCTTCTGCGTGGGATTTAGAGAGCCAGCGATTTCTCCAGCGCTTCGATTTGCCATATAACAAAATTGCGTCAGCAATGATTGTCCACGAACAACTTCTTAATGAAGTCGCGTCAGAGAAAAAATATACCTTTATTTCAACAGGGATGAGTACTATCCGCGATATTGATCGCGCGGTGGAAATTTTTACAAAGGTTGGTTGCCCATTCGAGCTTATGCATTGCGTGTCGACATACCCTATGGCTGATGAGGATGCCAACCTGCTAAGAATCGTCAAGTTGAGGGAAAGATACGGTTGCAAAGTTGGCTATAGCGGTCATGAGGTAGGGCTTTCCATTTCGTATGCGGCAGTAGCGCTGGGAGCTACGTCCCTTGAGCGCCATATAACGCTGAGTCGTGCGATGTATGGTTCCGACCAGGCTGCGTCGGTAGAGCCTCCGGGCTTTAGGCAACTGGTAGGTGCGGTCAGAAAAATCGAGAAGGCCCTGGGAGATGGCTCGCTGAATATGAACCCCAAGGAAGTGTCTGTTGCCAAAAAACTTCGTGCTCACCTTGCGTGGGAATCGGATTCCCTTGAGGGGACGGTATATCAGCCTAAGAAGTGATGACGGTTCAATCATGGCAAGCATCTGGCCAAAGCGCGGTCATAACCGGTAATAGCAGCTACCGTGGGAACAACTGTCGCAATCATTCCTGCACGAGGTGGTTCCAAGGGCATCCCGAAAAAAAACTTGGTAAGGCTGTGTGGCAGACCACTGCTTGTGTGGTCGATCCTTCAAGCACGTGGGTGCAGCGCTATCCATTCAGTCTGGGTTTCATCCGACAGCGAGGAAATACTCGAAGTTGCCCAACAGGCAGGAGCTCGAATCATTGTACGCCCTCCGGAGATTTCGGGGGACGAGGCAAGTTCAGAGTCTGCTTGGCTTCATGCTCTGGATGTCATCGAATCTGAGGGGGTGGACGTAGGGCAAATCGTCGGTATGCAAGCTACGTCGCCAATCCGTGAATTATCTGATATTTCGAAAGCCCTTGTGCAGTTTGAACGAGATGGTCTCGACTCTCTACTGAGTTGTTGTGAAATCGAAGATTTTTTCATGTGGAAATACGGTGGAGATGGCCGACCTGAGAGCGTCAATCATGACTATCGGAACCGTCGTCGACGCCAGCTTATAGAAAAGCGTTACCTTGAGAATGGATCGTTTTATATCTTCAAGCCCAGTATTCTCCGACATTACAAGAATCGACTGGGTGGAAAAATCGGATTATACGTGATGGAAAAGTACAAAATGTTTCAGATTGATAGCCCGCAAGATATCGCGCTTTGTGAAGTGATCATGAGAGGGTACGGACTTGATAAGTGAGCGATTCAATTATTGAAACACTTTTTTCACTCCGCGGACGCATTGCGCTTGTGAGCGGCGCATCGCGTGGGATTGGGATGGCCATCGCACGTGGCTTCGAACAAGCAGGTGCCCTTGTGGTTGGCATTGGAACATCCGCCAAGCCCGTTGAGGTTCCAAGAGGAAATTTCTCTTATGCCCAATGCGACGTTACCGATGCCGACGGTTTCCAGGCACTATGCGAATCGATCTATCGTGAGCACGGTGCTTTGCACGTTTATCTTCACGCGGCAGCCATATCCTTAGCGGGCGATGGCGCTGAAAATCCCGTTGATATCTTTAACAGGACGATAGACGTTAATCTCAAGGCAGCCTATCGATGTTGCTGGACGGTCAGCACATACATGGAACGAAGTGGCGGAGGCTCTATTATCACGGTGACCAGTATTGGTGCTGTTCAAGGTTTTCCCGGCAATCCGGGCTATGTTGCATCTAAAGGTGGTCTTCGGATGATGACCAAGGCACTGGCCTTGGACTTGGCGGACAAGCGGATCCGTGTCAATAGCTTGGCTCCGGGTTACATCCACACTGCGATGACGGATAGAAGCTTTAGGGATCACCAACGACATCAGGAGCGATTGAACCGTATGATGCTTAAACGCTGGGGAACGCCAGATGATCTGGTTGGCGCCGCCATTTTTCTTGCTTCCGATGCCAGCACGTACGTCACGGGTACAGATTTGTATGTAGATGGTGGTTGGACCGCTAAAGGACTGTGAAGTGAAAATTGGGTTCATGCAAGGACGCCTTTCTGAACCGGTGGATGGCAAGATACAAGCTTTCCCCTGGCGGCGCTGGCGTGAGGAATTTGCCGAAGCCGAGCGACTGGGTTTTACGCTCATGGAATGGACTCTTGACAAGGACCGCCTTCACGAAAATCCTCTCATGACGCCCACTGGGCGCGATGAGGTGCGTCGGCTCGCTGTTCGTTATGGTGTTGAGATAGAGTCGCTCACCGGCGATTGTTTCATGCAAGCACCTTTCTACAAGGCGTTTGGCACTGCACGGGATGCATTACTCGCTGATTTCCGCAAAGTCCTTGAGGCCTGTGCGCAGATTGGCATCAAGTATATCGTCGTTCCACTTGTGGACAACGGAAGATTGGAAAACAGTGCCCAGGAAGAGTCGTTGATTGCTGGCTTGAAGGAAATTGAGCCATTGTTGCGAGGTGAGATGAAAATCATCTTCGAATCTGATTATCCACCGACGCAGCTAGCGGATTTTATCGATAGGTTCCCTGCGGCACGTTTCGGCATTAACTATGACATTGGCAACAGTGCATCCTTGGGTTTCGACCCCGAAGAAGAAATAGGTGCCTACGGTCATCGCATCGTGAATGTACATGTCAAAGACCGCATTCTGGGGGGAACGACGGTTCCTCTCGGCAGCGGTCACGCGAATTTCCGTGCGGTCTTCCGAGCGCTCAAATACTGCGGGTATAGCGGTAATTTTATTTTGCAGACTGCTCGCGCAGCCGATGGTGATCACGCAGGCACGCTATGCCACTACCGAGACATGGTTTGGGAGTGGTTGAAGGCAGCTTGATCATGGATCTTGGACTTTCCGGTAGGGTAGCCCTCGTGACCGGTTCTTCGCGCGGCCTTGGCTTTGCAATTGCTACTTCCCTTTGCAGGGAAGGCTGCAATGTGATGCTCAATGGGCGCGACTGCGAATCGCTGGTGCAGCGGGCGAAGATCCTAGGTGAGTCTGCCGCCTGGATGGCCGCTGATGTGACTGACCCAGTGGCCTGTCGCGATCTCGTACAAGAAACGAAAAAGCGTTTCGGACAATTGGACATTCTTATTTGCAATGTTGGGAGCGGTCGTTCCGTTTCGCCAGGCCAGGAGACTCCTGAGGAATGGCGTCGCGTATTCGATCTCAATTTCGCCAGCGCCACCAACATGGTCGAGGCAGCGGCGGACAGCCTGGCCTGCACGGGTGGAGCGATCGTCTGCATCTCTTCGATCTGCGGCATTGAGGCCTTGGGCGCGCCGGTGACGTATTCGGCGGCAAAGGCGGCGCTCAATGCGTATGTGCGGGGTATTGCCCGTCCATTAGCAGCTCGAGGCGTTCGTATAAATGCTGTGGCACCTGGCAATCTGTTGTTTGAAGGGTCTGTATGGGAGCGGAAGCTGGCGGAGTCTCCCCACGTTGTGAAGGAGATGCTTGATCGAGAAGTGGCGCTCAAACGACTAGGGCGGCCAGAGGAGATCGCCGATTTCATCGTCTTTCTTGCTTCTCCTCGGGCTTCGTTTGCGACTGGAGCAGTCTTCGTGATTGATGGTGGTCAGGTGCGATCCTAGTGATCGAATAAGGAGATAGCGCGGAATTCCCTCTTATGCCTGACGCGCTGCCTGTTCACGCAACCAAAGCGCGATCAGTCGGCACCCCACATGGAGGACGACGAGGAGAGCTGGCAGCACATCGTGTTGGAAAAGCCCTGGAAGCAGTAGGAGGGTCTTGAAGACTACCTCTGTGAGAGAGGCAATCGTCGCTTGTTCACTTGTCTGATTGCTGGGCAGGTCCAGCACATTACCCAAGAGGACTGTTACCGGTTCCGGCGTGACAATGTTGTGGCCGAGTTGCCGCGATGTGCGTGGGAGAAAGACGAGTGGGTGGAACTTGGTTATGGAGGTGGGGACTAATCTCTTCTCGCTGCGGAGCGTCCCTGCCATCTTTCGTAGACTACTGGGGATTGGAGGGGTTGTTCACAGCACTCCAAACCGCGCGAGAAATTGTGGCGCATTTCCGAATCCCAGATGTGGACTTCGACACATTGATCTGTTTGACGAAGCATATCCAGCCTTTCACGCGTTGGAATGGAAACCAGTCTTTGCGTACCATTGCCTTGAACAGTTGTGGTACTACATGGGTGTAGTGATCGATGCGATCTTGGAAGCGCGTTCTAGACGTGTCATTCATATTGAACCGGCGCGAGAACTGCTTAACCCTTTCCGTCTGCTTGATCTGAACTGTATCGTGTATTCACTTCCCGTGGACTATCCCGATAATCTCCTCACCAACTTGCAGCAGCGAGAGTAGAGTGGTACATTGCGAGCCATTGCCCGGGAACGCCTTTGGTACGCACCTACGTTGCGCCACACGTCTGCGCTGATCGTGTGAGAACCGGGAAAGCTCTCATAGAAAAGCTCTCATAGAGTTGAGCGATCGCCACGTGGATGTCGAAGTGGGCACATACCGCCGGTTTCGCTTAGACGGTCGAATCGCAATCATCACTGGAGCCGCAGGACTGCTTGGTTCTGAGCATGCTGCCGCTCTGCTTGAGAGTGGAGCTACTGTTGTGCTCACCGATGTACGAGAGGCGGCACTAGCAGAGACGGCTGGCAGACTCAGGGCTGAGTATGGAGGAATGCGCATATTCACCGCGATAATGGATGTTTCGAATCCCAGATCGGTGCATGCTGCGAGTGAGGAGATACTGGCGCGTTGGCAACGCGTGGACATGTTGGTTAACAATGCTGCCATCGATCCCAAGGTCACGCACAACATGCTCGTTGAGACCTCTCGTTTTGAGAACTTTCCGCTGGAGCAATGGCACTTACAGATCCGTGTCGGCTTGACCGGGGCGTTTCTCTGTAGTCAGACATTTGGAGGTTGGATGGCAAAAAACGGTGGTGGCGTCATTCTAAATATCGCCTCGGATCTTTCCGTGATTGCCCCAGATCAGCGTATCTACCGGCGGGACGATTTGCCTGATGACCGACAACCAGTCAAGCCGGTGACATATTCCGTCATCAAAACGGGTCTCATTGGTCTGACGAAGTATCTTGCGACCTACTGGGCGAATAAGGGAGTCAGAGTTAACGCATTGTCTCCGGGGGGGGTATATGTCAACCAGTCCGACGAGTTTGTCGGCAAGCTTACAACCCTTATCCCGATAGGACGGATAGCAAGGCGCGACGAGTACCGCGCTGCGGTACAGTTCTTGTGCTCTGACGCCTCAAGCTATTTAACAGGGCAAAATATTGTGATGGATGGCGGACGCAGTGTCTGGTAGAGGAAACATTTTCAAATGCGGGCGTTAATCATAGGTTTTGGCTCGATTGGACAACGACATGCAACTAATTTGCGGGCGATTCTAAATCCTGTGGAACTTGTTGTGTTGCGGCGCGAAGGCCGCATGGACTCAGCTATCCGTGATCTTAGAGCCTATGTCGTGAAAGATCTCGAAACGGCGCTTAATAGCCGTCCGGATTTCGCCGTCGTAGCCACACCATCAGCACGACATATTGATGTGCTTCTTCCATTACTAGAGTCAGGAGTTCCCTGTTATGTGGAAAAACCCATAGTCAGTCGGCGCGATGATCTGAGGAAGTTGGCATCTCTATTAGCCGGACTCACCGATGTGCCGATTACACACGCCGGGTGCAATCTTCGCTATATGCCTTCCTTATTGAAATTGCGTCAGCTCGTTGTGGATGGTGTAATTGGCAACGTTGTACGCGCCTCGCTGCAGGCGGGTCAGTGGTTGCCGGATTGGAGGCCTGGAAGGGATTATCGGGCCACCTACAGTGCACAGTCTAGCGAAGGGGGCGGTGTCGTTTTAGATCTGATGCACGAGATCGATGCTGCACGGTGGTTGTTTGGCGATTTTGATCGAGTCTTCGGCATAGCCGGAAAGCTGAGCAGTCTGGACATCTCAGCAGAAGACACAGCGTGCCTGGTGCTTGGCAAGAGAACTGGTGGCCCTGTTGTTACGATCGGCTTGGATTATGTCTCGCGGTGTCGACTGCGTCGTTATGAAATCATCGGAGAGAAAGGTACTCTGATCTGGGATTTCTCTTTGGCTCGGTTAGAGCTCATTACGAATAGTAGCGTAACACCGATCAAGTGCACCAATGATGATTTTGACATGGGCAAGACCTACGTGACGGCGATGCGAGAATTCGTTGAAGGTGTTGAACATAACTGCCCGACGTCGCAGGATATTTTCGAAGGCATGCGTAGCGTGGATCTTACTCTCCGACTACGAGAGGCTATCGGTTTGTGAATACAATTGTCACGATTTGCGCTCGTGGCGGCTCACAAGGAGTGCCGGGAAAGAATATCCGGCCGTTACTCGGTAAGCCGTTGATTGTTTATACCATCGAGCAAGCCAGATCCTGTCCTGGTATCGATGGAGTGTACGTTTCGACTGACGATCCTACGATCGCGGAGATCGCACGTGCTGCTGGAGCACAGGTTCCGTTTTTGCGGCCTGCTGAACTGGCCACTGCAACTGCCCCCAAAATCCCCGTTATCCAACATTTGGTTGAGCACATAGAGTGCGCAGGCGTGCGGGTTGGCAGGATTGTCGATCTCGACCCCACCTCACCGTTGCGTACCGTTGAGGATATTGAGGCATGTATGTGCCTCCTTGACGAGAAGACGGACGTTGTCATCACGGGATACGAAGCTGAGAAAAACCCTTACTTCAACATGGTAGAGTGTCGCCCTGATGGCAGCGTGGCTTTGGTCAAACCTCCGCCATATCCGGTCGAAGCTCGGCAGTTGGCGCCTACGGTATATGCTATGAACGCCTCCATTTATGTATGGCACCGTCGAACGCTTGGCAAGGGACTGTGGGGGGGAAGGGTAAAACTCCACATCATGCCACGTGAGCGATCGGTAGACATAGACACTCCGCTCGATTTCAAGCTCGTTGAGTTGCTGTTGCGAGAGAGGTTCGGCCATGCCGAAGGTGGAATTTGATCTGTCGCAAGAGCTCGTGGTACTGACCGGAGCTGCTGGGATACTTGGGTCACAGTTCGCGCGAGCCTTGGTCCGCTATGGTGCGCGTGTAGCACTGGTAGACTGTGATGGGTTGAAACTTGAGGCGCTGGCACGAATGATCACCGAGGAGCTTAGCGGGGAAGTCCGTTTTTACATTGCCAATGTGGCAAGTGCAGAACAGATGGTTGCCCTTGGGCAGCAGGTCGAGTCTGAGTTGGGCCAGGTCACCGTCTTAGTCAATAATGCTGCGGCGAAAAGTCCGAATTTCTTCGCGCCATTTGAGGATTTCCCGCTGGAAGATTGGGATCAGGTTATGGATGTCAATGTGACCGGTGTCATGTTGGGGTGCCAGGTATTCGGTCCTACAATGGCTCAGCGTGGATACGGCAGCATCATTAACATTCTATCCATTTATGGTGTCGTGGCTCCGGATCAGCGAATCTATGAAGGCTCTTGGTATGAGGGACGGGCTATCAATACCCCTGCTGTTTACAGCACCAGCAAAGCGGCGGTCTGGGGGTTGACCCGCTATCTTGCAACCTATTGGGGAAATCATGGTGTACGTGTCAATGCCATCAGCCCTGGAGGCGTATTCAGTGGACAGAATGATATGTTCGTCAGACGCTATAGCGCGCGAGTTCCCATGGGCCGTATGGCTGAACCAGACGAGATGTCCGGTGCATTGATTTACCTTGCCTCTAGAGCTTCTTCCTATGTCACAGGGCAGAACATCATCGTGGATGGCGGACTGACCGTGTGGTGAGAGATTCGATATGCTCTCAGCCGCGTCAAGGGGGAGGAGGAGCGATGAAAAAACAATGCTTCTTGGCTGCTGCAATACTGCTCAGCTATTCATGGACTGATGCTCGTGATCGGGCTGAGAAGCGGCTCTTATTTTTACAGGATTCGTGGAATGGGCCTCTTGAGGTCGTTGTTTACAATCAATCGGTGGGAGATATGCAATGAGGGATATCAGAGCCATTAACGATAAAGGGTGTGTGAACGACCTCGGTACCACAGGTAGCAACTATGATGATCCATTTGATATTGATAGAAGCCTGAGTCGTAATCACGCATTTCTGGTATCAGAAAGCACGTGTGATGGTATGCAAATGAAAACCAATCGAGGTGACATAGATTTCATCACGTGGGAACCCCGATCGGTTATGCGTCTGACCAACGGACAATTGCACATTTCGGAAGCCAAGGCCTGCCCACCACTAAACCTGCCGACAGAAGGAGCAGGACTATGTGTGGCAAGAGGAGGCGGCAGTCTGGATAACCAGCAGGCAGGGTAGTCGACAGCTCGTCCCTTAGGACTTGTGTCAAACGCCCTATCCTTATTTAGCTATTTAGCTCGTACGATCTTAATGAAAAGTTCTTGCTTCATTATTGCTGAAGCTGGGGTCAACCACAACGGTTCCGAGGAAATGGCGCTGCAGCTTATCGAGGCCGCAGCTGCAGCGGGCGCCGATGCCGTCAAATTCCAGACCTTTCGCTCAGAAACGCTCTGTCTCCCCGGTACATCCAAAGCCGAGTACCAGAAAGCACACACCGGTACGGGGGATCAGTTCGCGATGCTCAAAACCCTTGAGCTGTCTTGGGCCTCGTATCCTGCTCTCATCGCAAGGTGCCGTTCGTTGGGTATCGAGTTCATGTCCACAGCATTTGACGAAGAGGCCCTGGATATGCTCGTTGGCCTGGGTATGATGCGAATCAAAATCCCTTCAGGGGAAATCACGAACCTCCCTCTACTGAGGTATGCTGCAACCAAACGGTTACCGATTATTCTCTCGACCGGTATGGCTTCTCTGGATGAGGTCAAGGAAGCGATAATGGTAGTGTGTGCGGCCGTTAGGTTAACCGGTGTGGATGATTTGTCAGGGGGAAGGATCGCCCTGCTCCATTGCACTTCCAACTATCCGACGGCAATGGCAGACGTTAACCTTCGTGCTATGCAGACTCTTAGGCAGGAAACTGGATTACCCGTTGGTTATTCGGATCACACGCAAGGCACATTGATCGCACCTGTGGCTGTTGCCTTGGGAGCTACAATCATTGAGAAGCACCTTACGCTGGATCGCAACCTACCGGGGCCGGATCACCACACATCCTTGACTCCTGACGAATTCGCTATCATGGTAAAAGATATTCGGGCTGTCGAAGAGGCACTGGGTGACGGCATCAAAGCTCCCCGTCCTGCCGAGTTACCGGTTCGTGCTCTCGTGCGACGCAGTATCGTGCTCCGTCATACTATTTCCGAGGGACAGAGGCTGTCGCGCAATGACCTGACGCTATTGCGCCCTGGTGTTGGTATTGAGCCTCGGTACCTTGACATTGTTGTGGGACGTCGAGTGGTCCGTACCCTGCCAGCCGGTACCGTGCTGACATGGGAGGACTTGGAATCTTGAGGAAAGTTTGCTACGTCACTGGCACGCGAGCTGACTACGGCTTGATGTCGCGTACGCTGAAACTTGCGCATGACAGCAAACAGCTTGACGTAACTATTTGTGTGACGGGGACACATCTGATCCCGCAATATGGCGAGACAGTGAGAGAGATCGAAGCCGATGGTTTGCGAATTTGTGCTCGCATCCCGGTACATCTTGATGGTTCCTCGGGCGCCGTTATGGCGCATGCAATTGCAGATGAGCTTGCTGGAATGGTGGATGCGTTTGAACAGGAACGTCCTGATGTAGTGGTGGTGCTTGGTGACCGCGGGGAAATGCTCGCTGGTGCGATCGCCGCCGTTCACCTAAATATTCCCATCGTCCACATTCATGGCGGTGAACGTTCTGGGACAGTGGATGAGCCAGTGCGACATGCCATCTCGAAGCTTGCGCATTATCACTTCGTTGCGACCGAGGGGGCACGCCGGCGGCTCATTCAAATGGGGGAGGTTCCCGAGTGTGTGTTCGTCACAGGAGCACCAGGCCTTGACGGTCTGAGAGAACTTACGAAGCGGTCTCGTGAGGAACTCTGTGCGCAGGCCGCACTTGATCCTAAGCGCCCGATTGCGCTCGTATTGTTTCATCCTGTGCTGCAAGAGGCGACAGCAGCTGGCATGCATGCGGGCGAGATTATGCAGGCCGTGCTCGATGTTGGCGTACAAGCGCTCTGTTTTATGCCGAATGCTGATGCCGGTGGCCAACTTGTGCGAGATGTTCTCATGCGCTACGAACATCATCCTGATATTCGGCTGGTCACGCATCTCTCGCGCCCACATTTTGTTTCCTGGATGGCCGCTGCAGATGTGATGGTGGGTAATTCAAGCAGCGGCATCATTGAGGCGGCGAGTGTGGGGCTGAGAGTTGTGAATGTTGGAATAAGGCAAAGGCTTCGTGAGCGCAGTGCAAACGTGCTCGATGTCAAACCTGAACGCGGTCTCATCTGTGCGAGTCTCAAACGGACGCTCGCAATGGGGCGCTATTGGGGACCGAACGTCTATGGAGATGGTCATGCATCGGCACGGATTGTTCGCCTGCTGTCGGAAGTTTCTTTAGATCCCGATGTGCTGTGCAAGCTAAATGTCTACTAACACGATTATTTTGATTGGCGCGGGCGGTCACGGCAAAGTGGTGTGTGAAGCAGTGCATTTGGAACACCCGAATCTGGAAGTTCAGATCTTTGATGACAACGCTTGTTTAAATGGAATGTCTTTGCTAGGCAGGCAAATTACCACTCCTGCTCCATCGGAGTTTTCTGATAAACAATCTGTACACATTGCTATCGGGGATAACCGAACGCGCATGCGCATTGCCCGAACGTGTCTAGAAAGAGGTGCCATCATGCACACGGTACGGCATCCTACCGCGGTGGTGTCACCCAGTGCGACAATTGCCCCCGGCTGCTTAATTGCCGCCGGCGCTATTGTGGGACCGGAAGCTTGTCTTGGCATGGGAGTAATCGTCAATCATGGAGCAGTGGTAGATCACGAAAATTGTGTGGGAAATTGGTGTCATATCGCACCCCGTGCAGTGCTGGGAGGAGGGGTAATACTTGGAGAAGGTGTTCTAATTGGTGCTGGCGCTGTTGTCTTGCCAGGAAGGCGCGTTGGTGATTGGGCGGTGGTGGCTGCAGGCGCCGTCGTCACGCATGATGTGCCAGCTGGTACCACCGTTATTGGTGTACCGGCGCGAGAGAGGAAGGAATGAACGATATCAGTCGACTAACCATTTCGGCTGAGGCCACGTTGCATGATGCTCTGCGTCAACTGAACGAGACCGGCCAGGGTATCTTGTTGCTAGTAGACGCGGCAGGCAAGTTGTTGCGCACGGTCACCGACGGCGACATTCGGCGGTTGTTGTTGGCGGGCCACTTGCTAGGCGACAGACTTGGTACCTTACCCGCGATGGATTCTTTGGTGGCGTGTGAGGGTATTTCCCCGGACTCTGCACTGGAATTATTAAATGAACGGCAGTTGGATCATTTGCCGGTGGTAGACGCGATGGGCCGACCAGTCGCAGTCCTCCTTCGTCGTGAACTGGATCAGCGGATCCTCCTTTCCACGCCGCACTTGGGTGAATACGAGATGAGATTTATCAAGGAGGCGTTCCGTACCAACTGGGTGGCACCACTTGGCCCAAATGTAGATGCATTTGAGCACGAACTTGCTGCCTATGTGGGTGTTAGTCACGCGGTGGCGGTCTCGTCCGGTACGGCCGCCTTGCATCTAGCATTACGGGTGCTCGGTGTCGATCGTGGTGACACGGTCTTTTGTTCAACACTGACCTTCGTGGCCAGTGCCAATCCGATTCTGTACCAAGGGGCCTGTCCTGTTTTTATTGATTCTGAGCCAGAGTCCTGGAATATGTCACCTGGGGCGCTTGCCCGGGCTCTGGCTGATGCCGCCACGGTCGGCCAATTACCTAAGGCAGTGATCGTTGTGAATTTGTATGGCCAAAGCGCAGATATGGAGCAAATCAATGCGCTCTGCGACCAATACGGAGTACCAGTGATTGAGGATGCTGCGGAGTCATTAGGCGCAACCTACAAGGGGCGCGCCAGCGGCACATGGGGCCGGCTAGGCGTGTATTCGTTCAACGGAAACAAGATTATCACCACTTCAGGCGGCGGCATGTTGGTCTCAAACGATGCAGCCTTGATTGATAAGGCGCGCTATCTCTCCACACAAGCGCGAGAACCGGCACCATGGTATTCCCACAGCGAGGTCGGCTACAACTACCGTATGAGTAACGTCCTTGCTGGTATCGGCCGTGGGCAACTCAAAGTGCTAGAGGATCGCGTTCGGTTACGACGAGTGATCTTTGAACGGTATCGACAGGGACTGGCTGCGATAGAGGCACTTGGATGGATGCCGGAAGCACCTTATGGTCGAAGCACTCGCTGGCTTAGCGTTTGCGTTATTGATGTGAAGCGGACCTCTATTACTCCAGGAGAGATGATTTCAGTCCTCTCTCGTGGTGGGATAGAGGCTCGACACGTCTGGAGACCAATGCACCGCCAGCCTTTGTTTGATGGGTGTGCGTACTATCCACACGAACCGGATTACAGTTTCTCTGACGAGGCGTTCGCGACGGGTGTTTGCCTGCCGTCTGGTTCGAACATGACCGCCGAGCAACAAGAACGTGTCATCCGTGTTGTCAATTCGCTTTTCCAACCGATGAAGGTCAGACTCAGCTAACTTTGGCTTGAACAAGAGCAAGATTCGCATGAACAAATACCCGTACCCTGATCAAATCGATACTCGACCATACGAGAAGCAAAATTCTGAAGAACTGGAAGTCAAATACGGCTTGCCGCCGAAAGTTGATTTCTGCAGGCGTTGCATCATTTCGAATCAGCGGCCTAATTCTGCAATCGAATATCAGCACACCCCCGCGAGCCGCAAACAGACGATACACTTTGATGACAAAGGGGTGTGCGATGCGTGCCGCCTAGCAGAGAAGAAGCGCCAAGGGATTGACTGGGCAGAACGGGAGCGTGAGCTGAGGGATTTATGCGACCGTTTCAGAAAAAATGACGGCTCCTATGATTGTATTGTTCCGGGATCAGGAGGCAAGGACAGCTTCTATGCTGCGCACATCCTAAAATACAAATATGGCATGCATCCCCTTACCGTCACGTGGGCTCCTCATATCTATACTGATTGGGGCTGGAAGAATTTGCAATCCTGGATCCATGCGGGCTTCGACAATTATTTGTGCACGCCTAATGGTCGTATTCACAGGCTGTTGACGCGGCTTGCTGTTGAGAATCTTTTTCATCCGTTTCAACCATTCATCATTGGGCAGAAGGCCTTCGCGCCCAAAATGGCTCTGTTGCACAAAATCCCCCTCGTGTTTTACGGCGAGAATGAGGCAGAGTATGGTAATCCAATCCAAGATATGGAAAGCGCTAAACGAAGCTGGTCATATTTTGCTGCCGAGGATAAATCAACGATTTTCCTCGGTGGTGTTTCGGTGGCCAATCTCAAGCAATACTTCGGCGTTGACGAAAATGATCTTCGCGTCTATATGCCAGCGGATCCCCACGATATCGAGAAGGCAGGGGTTGAAGTGCATTATCTCGGCTATTATCTCAAGTGGCATCCACAAAGTTGTTACTACTATGCGGTTGAACATGGTGGTTTTCAGGCATCACCCGAACGCACGCCTGGCACCTATAGCAAATATAACAGTATAGATGATCGCATCGACGACTTTCATTACTACACGACCTACATCAAGTTTGGAATCGGCCGTGCGACATATGATGCGGCGCAGGAGATTCGGTCGGGGGACATAACTCGGGAGGAGGGGATCGCGTTGGCAAGGCGTTTCGATGGTGAGTTCCCTGAACGTTTTGCCGACGAAATCTTTCGCTACCTGAGCTTGGATCCCAAGGAGTTCCCCCAGGCATCGGCCATGTTTGAACAGCCAATCATGGATCATGAGTACTTTATGCGCCTGGCCGACCGGTTCCGGTCCCCACACCTCTGGAAATACGAGGGCGGTGAATGGAAGCTTCGGTATGCTGTCTGGCACAAGGAGTAGCTTCCAGGCATGCCCACTGTTCGCTTGATTGCCCGACTCGACATAAAAGGACCAAACCTAATTAAGGGCGTCCATCTTGAGGGGCTACGGGTGATTGGCGATCCAAACGAATACGCGCGGCGGTACTACGAGGATGGTGCCGACGAATTGCTATACATGGATACGGTGGCGAGCCTGTATGGCCGTAATAATCTGACCGACATCGTCAGCAAGGCGGCGCGAGACGTGTACATCCCTATGACTGTTGGGGGAGGAGTACGTAGTCCAGACGATGTAAAGATGTTGCTACGGGCTGGGGCAGACAAGGTAGCGATCAACACTGCCGCCGTCCGCCGTCCTGAGCTTATCACAGAAATTTCCCGTCGCTTCGGCTCTCAGTGCACGGTGCTTTCGATCGAGGCTAAGCGTATTGGGCCAAAACGCTGGGAGGCCTATACCGATAATGGTCGGGAGCGAACTGGTCTTGACGTTGTTGAGTGGGTGGCCCAGGGGGTGAGTCTTGGCGCAGGTGAGGTTCTTCTTACCTCTGTAGACTGCGAGGGCACGACCAAAGGGTTTGATCTTGATTTGATTCGGGCGGTTACTGCCGCGGTCCCCGTGCCGGTGATTGCAAGTGGGGGGCTCGGCACGCCGGATGACTTCGTGCGAGCTGTGCATGACGGCGGCGCTGATGCGGTCGCTGTCGCCCATGTGCTCCATTACCAAAAGCATTCCATCGCTGAGTTGAAAAAGGCTGCGGCGCGTGCGGGCATTGAGGTGCGAGAGGTATGACAAGCAGCGTTTTGGTTGTTGATTACGGAATGGGAAACCTTTACAGCATCGGGCGCGCGCTCGAACATCTGGGTGCTTCGGTACAGATAAGTGATACTGCTGAGAGCATTGAAGAGGCAGACCGATTGGTACTACCAGGTGTTGGGGCATTCGCGGATGGCATGCGCGAGCTGGAAAGGCGCGGGCTAATCAAGCCGCTCAAGAAGTACATTGCCAGCGGGCGGCCTTTGCTTGGCATCTGCTTAGGGATGCAATTGCTGTTTGAGGCGAGTGAAGAGTTTGGTGAGCATCGCGGTTTAGGTCTTTTGCCTGGCCGTGTTGTTGCCGTTCCCGAAACTGATGTTGATGGCAAACCTCATAAGATTCCCCATATGGGGTGGAGTGCGCTTCGACGGCCGGTCAACCGGCACTCATGGGCCGGTACGATCCTGGCTAATGTGGAAGAGGGGGAGTCGGTTTATTTCGTCCATTCGTTTATGGCGGTGCCAGCGGATAAGTCTAACCGTCTTGCAGATGCTTACTACGGTGGGCAGCAGATTTGTGCAGCGGTGCAATGGGGCCAGATATACGGCTGCCAGTTCCATCCGGAAAAGAGCGGGAAAGTAGGACTCGGGATACTGACTTCCTTTCTGCAGATAGAATGACCAGGCTCCCAGTTTTGGATCTTAGCCCCTCCCCGCCCCAGAGCATATCACGTGTCAGGAGGTCTCTAGAGTGGTGGAGGTAGTGTCAGTGATCATGAGGGAAAAGGAGCGTCCTATTTAATTTTATTTCTCGAGGCATTGGGTTCGAGGTTGCGTGCTACTTGCGAGCTGTGACTGAAGGGTGAAACCGTTGGGTATGTTCAATTGATATCTATCTTGATGCAGCCATAGGCTATCTCGCCACATGTTTTGGAATTAAGGCTGCCGGTAATATGCTGCTGAAGCGAGACGGAAGGGGTTGAAAAAATTTTTTAGTTACACGGCTCAGTTATTTCAATTGACCACGTAGCGACAGGGACTTGTAGAGTTTAGTCCAACAGTGTCATATGCAGCAGAAAAAAATCAGCGCAGGGCTCATTACAAATATCTGGTGATGCTCAGCTTTATCTTGGGTGAACCATACTCTAGTGTCTCTAGTTAACCGTACGTACTGCTGGTCAAGCCTCCACGAAAGGAGGGAGGCTGCTCTTCGATAACAGAGTGCCGAAGTGGCTAGCCCGCCGCAGTTAATGAGAAGAGGAAGGTGGTTGTGAGCAAGGACAACCTCGTCGTATGCGTCGGTGCAGCAAAAGCAGGAACCTCGACGCTCTATCGGTTGATGGAACAGCATCCAGAAGTCTGTGTCACGAAATACAAGGAGACAAATTTTTTCTTCGACGATTCGAAGTTCTCCAAAGGCCCTTCTTGGTATGTGGAGCAGTGTTTCCCGTCCTCATTTGGCAAGAAGGTGTTGTTCGAGGCCGACCCGATCTACATGCTTTATGCAGAATGCATCGCCCGAATTTATCGATATTTCCCCACTGCCCGAATTGTCGTGATGCTTAGAAATCCTGTTGATTTGGCGTTTTCTCTTTATACCTACCGTTCTTATTATGGCCGCCATGGCGAATCTTTTGTCGAGATGTGTCAATGTGAGGAGGAGCGGATTGCATCAGGGATTCCGAATGCGTTGGCTGAGTATGGCTTGCTGACACGTGGCAGATATGCTGAGCAAATCGAGAATATCTACCGATATTTCCAGCGCGAACAAGTGTATTTTATTCTCTTTGAAGAATTTATACGACGCCAAGGGGATGAATTCTTAAAGCTTCAAAGCTGGCTGGATCTGACACCATGCCGGATCGAGGGGGTTTGGGATAATGAAACAGGTCGACCGCGTCTAAAAGTCCTAGCACGCGCCATGTATCATCCTCGATACCGGTTCTTACGTAAGGTATTGCATCCATTGATTCCGAGCGTTGTCCTGCGCAGTCGTCTTGCACAGATGCTTCATCAGATCAACCTTGTTCGCTATGCCAATCATGAAAAACCGAAGTTGGATCCCGCGACACGTGCACATCTGTTGCTGCGCTACAGAGAAGATATTGAGCGTACCGAAGACTTGACCGGTCTTGATCTCTCGGTCTGGAAATAACCGGTGTACTCCAGTCAACATCCGCATCAGCTCTTAGGACGATTTTTGTCCGGCGCAGTTGTATATGGCGGCGGCATTGTGTTGACCCGCGGCGGGTGGATCTTTCTGCTACCTTTATTCTGGACGAGGTTGTCCCCCGACGATTATGGGATCATCGGCATCGCCCTGGGCGTTCAGACTGTGCTCAATGCGGTCTTTAGCCTTGGTCTCCACGATTCGGTCCAACGTTATTTTCACGAGTGGGATGATGTTGAGCGTCCGCGGCACATAGCCGCGCTGTGGCTCACTTCGCAGACTTGGGGGTTCACCGTATGCCTCGTGCTTGAGGTTGTGGGGGATCATGTGTTCGCGCGCCTATTTTCACAAGCCTCTTTTCGCCCGCATATCGAGCTGGCGGTGTGGTCGGCATTTTTCTCCAACATCAGCTTTTTCTATCAGGCTATTTTGCGAATTCGAGAGGAGGCAG
Source organism: Nitrospira sp. (assembly GCA_024331045.1). Classification (GTDB taxonomy): domain Bacteria; phylum Nitrospirota; class Nitrospiria; order Nitrospirales; family Nitrospiraceae; genus Nitrospira_D. The sequence goes on along the minus strand of JANDJC010000008.1, from coordinate 31,657 downwards.
CAAAGGCTACTGTTTATAACACGCTTATGTTTATGGGGCAGGCTGCGTTGACCTTGTTTCTTGTGCTTGGTATGGATATGGGCCCCACAGGGTATCTGCTTGGCGTGTTTCTGAACGCGGGGGCATGGGCAGCATTTTTTGCAATTTGTTTAGTGTCGGAATGTCAACTTCGCTTTTCTCCCTGGCACCTTACAGATCCTCTTCGCTATGGCTTGCCCATGGTCCCAATTGGTTTTCTGGACAGTCTCGCAGGCGTCCTCGACCGGTATTTTTTGGACAAGTATGTTTCGCTACGTCAGATTGGCCTCTACAACATTGGTAATCAATTTGGAATGGCGTTCAACCTCGTCAATACAGGCCTGAAGACGTCGTGGCTGCCGTTTCTTTACCGACTGAGCACAGAGCGAAAAGATGTCCCAATATTGTTATCGGGTTTTTCCATGGTTTATGTTCTGGTGCTTACCTTGTCTGCCATGGCCGTGGTTCTCCTTGCTCGCGACTTCATCAGGCTGTACGGCGACGCTCGGTATTTTGCCGTGATAGACCTGGTCCCATGGTTTGTGCTGGTGTACTACATTCAATCCATGGCTGCTGCATTAGGGCGGGGGATGGACCTTGCCAAGAAAACAGCGGTCTGGCCGCTGGTGTCAGCGGCATCGTTAATTGTAAGTGTTATCGCGATGTCTCAATGGGTGCCATCTTATGGAGTGCATGGTGCGCTAGCAGCGCTCGGCGTGGCAGCGTTGCTGCGGGTCGCGCTGCAAATTTGGCTTTCTCACCACTTCTATCCGAGGCCTTCTCCCTTCATGCGTCTTGTGGTGATCTGGATCCTGGCTTTGGTAATTGTCTGGTTTGGAATACGGATCGAAGATTCGTCCCTTTGGTTGTCGGTCCTCCTCAAGTGCACCCTTGTTCTCATAGGGGCGGTCCTTATGGTATTGGCTGTATTGGGGCCTCAAAAAACTGCTGTTGTTGTCCGTAGTTGGCTAAGGGAAGCATGATGGTCCTTGTCGATAAATGAGGGCAGTATGTTGGATCGGACGTTATGGAAATCTTGGGAACCCAAAGCGGTGTTTCCATTGTTCACCGAAGCGAGAACATGGATTGACTTTATCGCTCAAGATAGTGTGCGTTGTCAGTCCGTGAAGGAGTTTGTGCGCCCCATCTATTACCTTTGGCAGAGAAAAAAAAGCCTCCCTCAGGTTATCCGCGATTACATTAGTACCGTGTTCAGGAAACCAATGCGCTTGCGAGGCATCGCGCTAGATCGGAAGGGGCACTATATTGGTCAATGGCAGCTTGGAGAAATCAGACACCCTGGCGATTTCATCAGTGTAGAAATTAATCGACTAGCCGAGAACGAGGGCATGAAACTAGGCGATGGTGTGTTCATCTTGCTAGCGAGCTGGGGGCAGAACGATATGTGGAGCTCTTCGCCAGGCAGTGCGACTGTGCGTTATGTAGGAGACGGGTTCATTGGTGGATATCGGACGGGGTTGTTTGCTCGGCCACTCAATCCGATTCATGGTAAGAAGCACTTTGGGTTCACAGGGCTCAACCCGCAGATTGTGATCGACGACCGCTTGGTTGCGAGCATTCTGCTCATCAACCATTCCTCTGATCCGGAGTATGACCGCATTGTGACACCGACGATTCGCCTGTATCGGAGCCCACAAGAATACTTAGAGGAGAAATTCGGGGAAATTCATCCTCATGGAGCGCTTGAGAGATCGATGACGGATCTGTTTCCAGAAGCCGAACAATTTCTTGCATCGACCGGGGGAAAGGGGTTTACCGTTGCGCAGGCTAAAGGTGTTTCTTTAGCTTCATTGCACATCCTGCGTGCACGGGGAGGAATTTCCGTCGGAATCGATCATTCTCGTCCAGCATTCACCAACGTTATTGATTATCTAGGGTAGAAGATGACACTTGACGAATTGTTCACCAAATACCCGAGCCATGCTCTGTCAACACAATATTGTACACCACCAGCTTTGGCAGCGAGTCGAATTTGCTTTCATAATTTTTATCAACAAATATTTCCTGACCTGCAAACGCCAGTTTGTCTTCTCCTCCTTTTCTTCAATGAAGAGGGGAGGCAAGTTGCCGCGTTTGAAAAATATGTGGAGACGGCCGATAGCGTCCAAATCGAGGTTGCAGATGCGGGTTATTGGGGGCCAGGCCTTGTTGCGGTTGTCGCCGTACCGGACTTTGATCTGGTTCGATACAGTGAGGGGCGCATCAAACTTAAGAAAATGGTTGGGACTGGATTCTACATTGTCTGGCACGACAAGGTTGGACATGTGGACACAATGCATGAATGGATGCCGGTGGAACGAGGGTGTTTGCCTGAGCGAACTCATTATATGGTTTTTGATCAAGCCATGGGCGCCATTGCACGTCATGGCCTTGTTTTTGTTAATCCCATTGCACACAAGCACGGCACGTTGCAAGCGAACATTACCTGCTACACACCCGACAGAAAAACTTTAGGAAAGACGTCCCTTGATCCTGTCTCTCCTATGGGTAGTCGACTCGTGTTCTTGAATGATCTCTTTGCCGAATTTGAAGGCTGGCTGAGCAGGCATCAACACGTCGGGGTCAAGGTGAGCGGATGCAATCTTGTCGAGCCATTGACCGTGGAACTCCATCGCAGCGGAGATTTCCATATTCACCATATCAATTGATGGTTGATAGATCCATGCCCCCCCCGGAGCGTATCGCGCTTGTTCTAGACCATCCTAAGCGAGATTTGGACGGACTGGTGTTGGTGGCGTTGCACTTGTTGCAGCGAGGAGCGTCTGTGCTTCTGACTCCAATGTACGAGCAAGGCTACGATCTTCCTCTCCTTGCACCTCGTGCTGTCCTCGTCAACTATGCAAGGCGTAACAACAAGGAATTGCTGCAAACTTACAAGGATTTAGGCATCCGTGTTGCCATTCTGGATACAGAAGGAGGAGTGCTATCCGAAAACGGTGCAGATTCACCTCATCGATGGGCGAGGGCATTCTACGAAGACGGCTTTTTCCGAGTCGTTGATCGATATTTCTTCTGGGGAGCCGAACTCTATGAGGCGTTCCGCTTGAGAGGCGGCCTTCCGCCCGACACACTACAGATCAGTGGGTGCCCGCGCTATGACGTGTGTTTGTCTCCGTGGCGTGGCGTGCTCACTTATCCCTGGCGAGATTATGTCTTGGTGAATACAAATTTCTCCGCCATCAATCCAGCGTTTACTCGATCCGAAGAAGACGAAAAAAGAATTTTTTATAAGCTAGGCTGGGATCCTTCCTACGTGGAGCAATTGTTTGCCGACATGAAAGCAGTCTTTCCACGCTATCTCCAACAGATTGAACGACTTGCCGTGGACAATCCAGAACGTCGCTTTATTGTGCGCCCCCATCCGTTTGAGAATCAGCACTTTTATCAAAAGCGATTTGCCGGTATCAGGAACTTAATTGTGAGTGGCGAAGGGAACGTGTTGCATGCCATCGCCAATGCAGACTGTGTCATACATTTAAATTGTGGCACTTCAGTCGAATGCAATCTATTGGCAAAAGTGCCTATCTCCATGGAGTTTCTCAATACCGAAGTCCTACGCCGCCACTCGCCGTTGCCGTCAGAGATAAGTTGTCGGGCCGAAAGTTATGCAGATCTCAATATGCTGATAAGCGATGCACGGAGGCGGGAAGCGCGCCACCAGCCGACAGAAGTCTGTACAACTCATCTCACACGGTGGTTTGGTGTTTTGGATGGGCAGGCGGCAGCGCGTGTTGCGCAAGGGCTGATCGAGATGTCCTCTGGTAGAACAGATCCTGCCAAACGGTCATGGGTTGCTTCGCTACGTGCTAGTCGACAGCGAACCAATCTTCGGCGCTTTACCTTCGGATTGTTTGGAAACCTGTTGGGCACCGCTGTGACAACGTGCGCTGGGAATGTCTTCGAGCGGGCACGCTGGGCGAAAGCCGTCACAGTCAACGACGTTCACGCACGTGCTCAAGCCTTTATGCGTCTAGCTAGAATTGCCCTCCCAATCGAGTGCCGAAGGGCCAAGCATCCGCACACGGGGTTACCTATGGCCAGTATCGAACTTGTCCTAAAATCGTGACATGAGCAAAGAGAAGACGGCCATTGTTTTTGCTACCCTCGCCATGAATCAGACGCTGTTTTTCGAGGCTGTAGGAGAAGCGCTCGAAGACGTCGGCTGGCGTGTAGCGTTTCTGTGTTTTCATGAGCGCAGTCACGAATACCTGACTATGCGCGGCAAGCGCTCGTTTAACATGTTTGATTTCCATACCGAACGTCGAGAGGGTGTAGATCTGTCGATCTACAAATGGCCCAGTTTAAGGTTTATCCTGAGCCATGAAATGGCCGCTTTTGAAAGCTACGACAGTGCACGTCTTGAGGCCAAGCTGTGCAGCTACCTCAAAGCCTGTGAAACTGTCTTGGAAGAATTGTGTGCGGAGACTTCAACCGAAGTGATCGTGGTTCAGGAACTGGGCGGATTCTTATCGAATGTCGCTTGTTTTTATGTGGCGCGCCGCCGCGGCATCGACAATTTTTTTGTAGAACCCTCGTTCTTTCGAGGGCGGGTTTTTTTTGTTCGTAATGGCTTTGGGGCCTGTCGCGTACCAGGCCCATTTAGCCAGGTGATTCGTCCAGAGGTGACACAGTATCTGGCAGATACGATTGCCCGCCAGCGGGCGGTCATTCCCGTGAAGGATATGCGGCATTATCGAGGTCCGTTTGAAAAATTGACCGATGCTCACAATTTGCGACGGTTAATCGAAAAGTTCGTGGACAAGCATTTGCTGGGAAAGCAGGAAGAGTTTTCCCATTTGAGTGGCCACGTAATGCGCCATCTGCGCATGTGGCGCAACGCCCAAGAGTTTAGTCGTTACTATCACCCGATCCCACACCCTGGCCAACGATTCGTCTACTACCCTCTGCACGTTCCCGCAGATGTGGCGCTGACCTTTCGATCGCCGCAATATCTCGACCAGTACACGCTGATTGACTATCTGGCGCGCTCCCTCCCTGCTGGCTACCTGCTCCTCATCAAGGAACATCCTGCACTTATCGGTGCTGCCGATCGTCGACGTATGCGAGAGCTGCTCGTACGGTGTGACAATGTACGACTACTGGATCCGCGGATTAATAATTATGAGGTGCTCAGTCGGGCGGATGCGGTTGTGACGGTCAATTCCAAGTCAGGGGCAGAGGCACTACTCCTTGGTCGCCCCGTGATCGTGTTGGGAGATGCGTTCTACACAGACTGTGCACTGGTGCGAAAGCTTGACTCTTTGTTGGCATTACCAGAGATCTTGCGAGAAATTCTTAACGCACCGCCGCAACTAGACCCGTTCAATATTCATCGGTACTTCCAGGATGTATGGGAGGTTTCCTATCCTGGCGAACTCTATGATGTATCAAAGGACAATGTGCTGCTGTTTGCCCAGTCTCTGCGTAGTGTTGTGAGTGTCTCGTGAAAAGGAAACAAGCACCAGTGCTTGGCCTGAGATGGGCTGGAATTAGCCTGGTTGTGGGGACTGGTGGTTCCTTTCTTTCGTAGAGACAGTCTATCCTTCTGGCAGTCTTTACTCGTCAATAGACGTGCTTGGAAATTTTCCTCTAAGGATTATCATAACGCTATTGTGGGTCATCACCGCAAGGCCTTTGCCATATTGAAGATATCTCTGCGGGATCCTAGTTAGCGATCATGAGAGATCATCACAAATGTTCTCCTCACGCACAACCCTAGAGCACTGAGCAGACGAGAGGCAAAAGACGAGAAGCCTGATTTTACACTCGATAATTTGAGGAGGATGCTAGAGTGAGCCTTTCGTGCACCATCGTTGGGTACTATGCCTTGATGGTCATTGGCGGATATATGTTGCCCGAAGGGATCGTGCGGTCTTTGCTGGTCGGGCCGATGTTTTTCTTGATCCCCATGGGGATTGGGCTAGGGTTGATCCCACACCGGACGGTATTGAAAAATCTTGGATTGGGACGGCTTGAGCTTACTGCGGTGGCGTTTTTTACCGGTGCTCTGTGCCTCGTTGCGGTCTTTGTGGCCCGTGAAAGAGGAATGCTGACGCTTGGGAGTTTAGATGATTGGATGTGGGGAACCATGGTGGTGTCGGCACTTGGTTTCATGCGTCTTTTTCGTCTTGGAAATGGCTTTCCTGATAACCCTGAATTTCTTTATGTTTTAGCCGCAGCGCTTGGAGTGTTTGCCCCTCTGTACTTTGTCCACTTTGGCATCTTTTCGAAATATCCGTACACCGATCTGTTTCAGTACACCCATCTGATGAAAGGAGCCAATGAGTTGGCTCGCTTTGACCGATTGAATCCATTCACCGCAGATTCCTATCTCGCTATATGGCAGACCACCTTGGGAATTTTGAAGCGGTTGTTCGAAGTCGATTTGCTGAGCGAATTCTGGGTATTGCCGTGGATCGCGCTTCCTTTTCGGACAATCATTTATTATGTCCTCGCACGCAAGCTGTTCACTGCTCGAAACGAGCGTATCTTCTTTGTGGCGGTGCTTATTGTGTTCTCTGGGTGTCTCCCCCCGACGAATGGCGATCTTGCCATGCTCGCGGCGGTCCTTATCCTTGCCTTACTATTGCCCCAGAGGGATATCTCATCGTCCTTGTCTCAAGCATTCACGGGATTCGCTGTTGTGTCGGTGGGTGTGGTGGGTGGCTACACTCTTGCGAAAGATACCGTCTGGGCCGTGCCCTTGTTAGTGATCGGGATGGCGGTAGGGCTTGGGGGGCTTTCTACGAGTTATCAGAATGGTTGCCAATTGGTGGTTCTTCTGCAAGCGGCGCTCGCGATTGCACCCCTGCATCGATCGACGTTGGCGTTCCTGCCGCTGGTGGCTGGGATCACTATATGGCGAGCTATCGCCGGTCGCTGGCTGCGGCCCTGTATGGCCATCACATGGACAGCAAGTGCGCTCGTCTTCTTGGGGGGCATAGCGATCACGGCCGTGAACGGGGTGTTCCGTCTAAGTATCGAGGAGTCGTATTGGATAGGACCCTTGCTCACACAGTTCAATCAATCCTTCTCACCCGTCAATACCGACGCTGCTCTCGGTGCAGGTAGCAAAGTCGCCTTGTTCGAGATCGCGCGCAGCGTGGGCGCATGGTTAGTGTTGGCAGCATTATCACCTGGTGTAGGAATGTTCGGACGTGAGGGTAGCTTAGTCCAGCATGATGAGGGGCGACGGAGTATGTGGCCTTTCGGTGCCACAGCATTGATCACACTAATCATATTGCTTGGAATTCCATTCGTGTATCGTGCTGGCTTTTTAGTGGTTATCTTGCTGGCTACCGTTTGGACTGAAAGGGTGTACGAGCAGCGGATGGAAAGCCGCTTCTTGTTGCTCTTAGTTGCATTCATGGCGGCAGCATTGGCGTTCGTATATGGGGTAACACATTTATTGGAAAAGGCCCTATTTATCAGATGGCTGAAACTGTACTTGCTGGGGGTGGCAGCTGCTTTGATTGCCACTGTCCTCCTCTATATGCACAGATGGACGAAGCATCGCGCAAGGTGGATGCTCGCAGTGATGCTTATAGGAGCTTTAACGTTTGATCGCGTGCTTACGAAAGCATATTTTATGTCTTACGCGTATGGGGAAATGGTGGAGAATGAAGGTTCAAAGGTCATTACCCATTACGACCATGCGGATCTTGAGATAGCTGGCTGGTTACAAAAACATGGTGGACAGACGATCCTGGTATCGGATCCCATTACGATGGCAAATTTACGTGCATTCGCTGGCCTGAATAGCATTGTGTCCTTTTCCAACCTTGATACCATGCCGCCTTCGGTGAAACAACGGCTGAAAAACCTGTTGACAAATGGCAGTACAAGCCTGATCGAGATGGTTCCGCGAGTCTCGGGGTGTTATGATTCCAAGCAATTTAAAGAGTTTATGGCCTGGGACGGTGTCTCTCCAGAGGCGAACTACGCACTGTTCCGGACCTTGAATACTTCTGCAACAGGGGAACAGGTCCTTGCCGTTTTTGATTACAGCGATGGTTTACTTTTGAGAGGTCGCAATCGTGCAGCCCATGGGCAAACTCACGAATGGGTGGTGAAGGAACATCGTGACGGGGAGCTCAACCTCACGCGTGGCGCCACGCATGGGCAAACTCACGAATGGATGGTGAAGGAACATCCATTGTTCACCATAGTGATTTCTTCAAGGACATATAAATGGCTCCAGACGGGTCAGCTTCGTCCGTACCTGAACGGCTTGGAACCGCTGCCAACTGATCTAATCAAGAGGATGCAGAACCAGTGCCAGGCTTTCGTTTTCGGTGAGCGCGCAATCATTGTGCCGGTGCACGCCAATGAGGTGTTCTAAATAAGGAGACACGTACAAATAATGACCAGCGAGGCACTCGTATCAGTGGTGATGCCGGCATATAAGGCTCGCCTATTCATCGGCGATGCAATTTGCTCTGTCCAGGTGCAGAGCTATGTCAATTGGGAAATGCTGGTCGTCGATGACGGATCGCCCGATAAAACGGCCGAGCTTGTGGCCGATCTTGCGCGACATGATTCGCGCATCCGATTGATCCGGCAACGCAACAGCGGGCCAGCGATGGCCCGTCAGCAGGCCTTAGATGCGGCTCAAGGGCGGTATATCGCTTTCCTTGATGCTGACGATCTTTGGTTGCCCCAGAAACTCGATCGCCAGCTTGCCTTCATGCGGGAAAGGCATGCCGCCATCAGCTTCACGCAATTCCGTCGTATATCGGCAGATGGCACTCGCATTGGTCATCTCGTTTCCATACCGGATTGTCTCGATTATCGAGGTCTGCTCAAGCGGACGGCTATCGCCACTTCGACAGTGATCGTTGATCGGCACTTGACGGGTGACTTCAGAATGACTCGCACTTACTATGATGATTATGCTTTATGGTTAAGTCTTCTTCGGCGTGGCTTTATTGCCCACGGTCTGCAGGAAGATCTCATGCGTTATCGCGTTGTGGGCAAATCTGTCTCCCGCAACAAGTGGCGTTCCGCCTACTGGGTATGGCGAGTCTATCGCGATGTTGAGAGGCTTAGTCTCGCAGAGGCATCCTGGTGTTTCGCCAACTATGCGGTCAACGGCGTTCTCAAGTATGCGAGGTTTTGACAAGGATGGCTGCTTATCTCGTGGGGTATTGCCCAAAGCCAACGAAGACGCTGCTCCTACAGATCGCATGAGAATTCTAGTTACAGGTGCAAATGGATTTATCGGTAAGGCGCTGGTCCGCTACCTTGTCGAACATGGCTTTGGTGTGCGGGGAGCTATTCGGACTACTCCCATGTGCGAGAACCAGGGTATTGAATATGTAGTTATCGGTGACATCGGGCCAGCAACAGCGTGGTCCTCCATACTCATCGACATAGATTGTGTCGTTCATCTTGCTGCACATGCTCATGTGATGAATGATCGAGCTTCTGATGTGGCCGATACTTTTTCTAAGGTCAATGTTCAGGGGACACGTCGGTTAGCCCAGCAGGTGGCTGAATCGGGCGTGAAGAGATTTGTCTATGTCAGCTCGGCAGGCGTCATGGGCAATCAGGGGGTCTTCACGGAGGAGTCCCCCCCTTGTCCCCAGAGCCTTTATGCGCGGTCTAAATTGGCAGGAGAGCAGGCTTTACAGGAAGTGGCAAAGGCAACAGGACTGGAAATTGTTATTGTCCGCCCGCCGTTGGTCTACGGTCCTGGAAACCCTGGTAACTTTCTCCGGCTGTTGCATTGGGTTAATAAAGGCTTACCCACGCCTTTTGCCAGTATCAACAATCAACGGAGCTTCATTGGTCTTGATAACCTGGTTGATTTCTTGGCGATAAGTCTTACCCACCCACGAGCAGCAAATGAGGTGTTCCTTGTGGCTGACGATGAAGCGATTTCGACACCGGAGTTGATCAAACGCTTGGCGTGTTCTTTGGGGGTGCAAGCCAGGCTCCTCCCTTGTCCTGTTACTCTTCTTCGCCTTGGTGCCAGCCTTCTTGGGCAAAGCAGTGTGATGGCACGGTTAACAGATTCATTTGTGTTAAACAGTAATAAGGCGCAGCGTCTCTTGGGCTGGGCAGCTAAAACTTCGCTCACTCAAGGATTAAAACAAACGGCACAATGGTACAAACAGACCTATGATTAGGAGAGTCTATGTCAACCAATCAGCCTTGTGAGTCGAGTCCAGGCCAAGGTGTGAGCACTCTGGTATCACATTCCTCTTTGGGAACAGAAGCACGGTTAAGATTGACGGGACCAAATAATACAGTTTGGCACAATGCGACTATCACACGCGAAAATCGCGAGAAACTTAATGGCCATAAAGCATTGGTGTTGTGGTTTACCGGCCTTTCTGGATCTGGGAAATCGACGATCGCCCATGCTGTTGAGGAACATCTGCACCGTAGAGGGTGTCGGACGTATGTCTTCGATGGAGATAATGTGCGGCACGGTCTGTGTTCCGATTTAGGCTTTTCCGCCAAGGATCGTTCGGAGAATGTGCGGCGCGTAGCCGAAATGGTCAAATTGTTTCTCGACGCGGGTGTGATCGCCTTGACCGCCTTCATCTCACCGTTCAAGGAGCATCGCAATTTAGCAAAACGCATGATCGGCGAAGATTTTTTAGAAATCTATTGCCGGTGCCCATTGGAGGTCTGTGAGGCGCGTGACAAAAAAGGAATATACCAACGGGCCCGTGATGGGCTAATCAAGGAATTTACAGGAATTTCGTCGCCATATGAGGAGCCAGACCAGGCGGATCTGGTGCTGGAGACAAACAGGGAATCTCTAGAGGTATGTGTACAAAAGGTGCTTCAGTTGGCCCTGAAGCGTATATTTTCGTGATCAGAGACTGTAAAAGCCATCATCAGGGAACCCCCCTGTCCCCCTCCGCAGCTTTGTAGGCTGCGGCACGGTGCTGAGATTTATTAGACTGAACTATGCGCAGACAATCAGGTGTGGCATTGCTCTTAATAAAAGGTCGTTTTCCGCTTCAACAGTCAGAAGCAATGCCTCACCACTTGTTCACTGAACCACCTAAAGCTAATAGACAGACAAGGCGTCCGTCTGAAAGGTTCACGAGCTGTTACGGATGTGGGAAGTAGAAGAGGCGCGGCTGTTGTCTCATCTCATTGGAGACGGTGGTCGTCCGTTCACCGCTTGTGTATGGGCCGGGCGTTGGTGGAAATTTCCTTTCGCTTTTGAAACTGATTCACTCCGGCGTTCCGCTGCCGTTCGGCTCGGTGCGCAACCACCGAAGCGTGATCTTCCGCGAGAATTTAGTGGAGGGGCTCGTCACATGCATGCGAGGGGCACGAGTGGCCGGGCAGACCTATCTCGTGAGTGACGGCGAGGACCTGTCCACGCCGGACTTGATTCGGCGGATTGCTCGTGCGATGGGGAGATCAGTCCCACTGTGGCCGGTGCCGGTTTTGCTGCTCCGTTGGGGAGGGGGCCTTGTCGGTCGACGAGGTGCTGTTGAGCGGCTCACTGGCAGTTTGCAAATCGACATCTCCAAGATTCGCCGAGAGTTAGGATGGTCGCCTCCCTGGTCGGTCGATCAGGGGATTGAGGAGACCGTGGCGTGGTTCATGCGCCGATGAAGAGCCGATTCTGTTTGTGTCTGCTGGGTCTCACGAACGGTCAGTGCATGGGGCTGTCCGTTGACGGGGCAGGGCCGATTCCACATAATGACGCGGGGCCTCCGATGCTGTGCAGAAGACAGGCGATGAGCAAGGAGATCGGTGGTGCGTGGTCCATTTGTGCTCGACATGGCATCGATGCCCTCTATGTGTTTAGGAGCCGTGTTGCGGAGGCTGCTAGTGCTATAAAAGGCGGGCGATCGTTGACTAATTCGACCGGCTCGGTTGTCGAGGGGGGCGTGCTGCCGCCCAGAGTTGCTCCCTTGATCCACCTGCGCCACCTGCGAAGGTTCGGTTGATGGCTGACTGAGAAGATGTGTTGAGCATCGGCCGGTCGATTGTGCCAGCTTGATGGAAGCGCCGCCATTTTGGGCTTTGCAGATTGTTCGTGATGAGCTGCTGTACAAAGCCGCTGTGGATCGAATCGGCAGAGTATGAATTGTTTGTGCTGTGCCGGGCGGCGGATGAGGGAGGAATTGCGGTCCCTTCCGCTAACAACGTGGAGTCATTTCTCAGTGATCCGTGAACCATTGCGGCGGCTGGATCGTATGTGCGGAGAGGGCTTGAGGATCTGCTTAACCTGGGCCGGCAATCTTGACCGAGAGGGTTGGCCGCGCCGTGGTGGAATAGAAAGACATCCCCCTCCAACTTCGGAAGATGGAGGTGTCGGGAAAACAGGAGGTCGGTCTGCTGCGAGAGGGGCTTGGAAACCGGCTGGTTCATTTCTATGGCGAAGTGACTCTTCAAGAAAGATTTCACATTTGATCCTCCCGTCTGACCGACATGAGGATGTGCTTTTCAAGCTGCTCCATGAGCTTTAAGCTTTCCCAGAACTGATCGACCGGCCATAATGAGCGTGTGTCTCGTGGTTCTCGGGTGGCAGCGACTCATCCTCTCATTTGCGGCCACGATTCAAGAATATGCATGATGGCGTTGTTGCCCTCTCCGTACCTGGTTCCTGTTGGTTCATTCCTGGTGACGTGGGTGACCGTGCTCCTGTTGCTGCGCTGGTTTTCCGGCCGAGCCCTTGATCATCCCAATGAGCGGTCGCTCCATCAGCAGCCTGTGCCGAGAACCGGGGGAATCGGCATCGCAGCCGGTATTGCCGTGAGCGCGTTGTTGGTGTCGCCGCTTGAATGGTGGCCGCTGTGGGTCGGCGCCGGCGTTCTCGTTGTAGTTTCCTTTGTTGATGATCTGGTCGGGCTGCCGGTGGGGGGGCGGCTGGTCGTGCATCTGCTCGCGGCGGGGGGGCTGGTGGGATGGCTTGTGGTCCATGATCTGGGATGGGCAGGAATGGCTCTCGCAACCCTCGGTGTGGCGTGGATGGTGAATCTTTATAACTTCATGGATGGGATGGATGGATTAGCGGGCGGAATGACGCTCTTAGGGTTTGGGTTTTTGGCTATGGCGGCATGGCCGGCCGGCGACCATTCACTCATGCTCGTGAGTCTGTCCATTGCGGCGGCGGCGGGGGCCTTTTTGTGGTTTAATTTTCACCCTGCTCGCATTTTTCTGGGCGATGCCGGATCGACCACGCTGGGCTTTCTCGCGGCTGGTCTAGGGCTGATCGGGTGGAAAAACGGCAGTTGGTCGCTGGGGGTTCCCCTGCTGGTGTTTTCGCCCTTCATTGTTGATGCGTCGGTGACCTTGGCCAGGCGACTCCTACGGGGCGAGAAAGTTTGGCAGGCTCACCGGTCGCATTATTATCAGCGGTTGGTGCTGGCCGGATGGGGGCATCGCAAGACGGCGTATGTCGCGTATGGGCTGATGATGCTGTGCGGGTTGTCCGCCTTGGTGTTTCAATCGACGTCCGGCCTGGTTCGTTTCGTCATCATCGGAGGAGTGGCGGCGGTGTTTCTGGTTACAGGATGGCTTGTCATGCTGGTCGAACGAGAGGCGGCTCGCCGCGGGACCGTGGTTGGTTGGAGTTGACAGGTTGAAGCTCCGTAAGCGTCGGTGGGCGCAACGATGAATCGTGACAATTTGGGCCTTGATGGGATTTTGGTCATCAACGTCAAAAGTTTTATCGAGCGCCGCCGCCACATGGAATGCCAGTTGGACCCCCTGGGGCTTCGCTACGAATTCATTCATGACTATGACGTGCCGGACTTACAGGATGAAGCGGCGCGGCGGTATCTTCAGGGGCCAGGTTTAAGTCCGGCGCAACAATCCTGTGCGATGAAACATGTTCAGGCCCATCGTCTCCTGATCGAGCGGAACTGGCGTCGGGCATTGATTTTGGAAGACGACGTGATCCTCTTGCCCGGCTTTGTGCAAGGTGTGCGGGACGCCTTGGCGGAATCGTCTGGTTATGAAGAGCCCTTCGTGTTGTTCATTGGGAGCGGGGGCAATCTGTACACACCGCGCAGTCGGCTGGTGCCGGGGCGGCGGCTCTATCGATCGTCACGAGGACGATTGGCCGAAGCCTATATCGTGGGCAGGAGGGCTGCGGAACTGCGTGTGTCATGGATTGAACAGCACGGAATTGTCTTGCCCGCCGACAACCTGTTCGAACGGATCGATCGCGAACAGAGCATTGCGTCCTATTGGTTGGAAGAGCCGGTGGCGGTCCAAGGGAGTAAAAACGGGACGTTTCGCTCCGCACTGGAGCCGGCTCCTCCCAAGTTCGTGCAGCGGATCAAGTTTGCGCTTCAGAAGCTGAGGAGGAAATATCTCTATCGTGCCTAAGCAAGACACCATGGATTCCCCTGCTCCTCTCGACTCCGTGGTTGGTCGCTCAGAGACCAATCGTCTCAACTTGATAGATGTGGCAAGGGGCTCCGCCATTCTAGCGGTGGTCGGCCTCTTGTATTCTCCCACGGTGGCGAGCATCGGTCTGGTCGCAACCTATATCGCGTTTCTGGCCAGTGGCGAGGCCCTGGCACGGTTGAAAGGCGTAGCGTCTTATCCGCCGGTGTACTGGGGGCTGGCGTTTCTCGGTCTCGTCATCGTCGGGATGACCTATGGACCGGCTTCCTGGCAGGAACGGTGGACCGATGTGCTGAAATGGCGGACGGTCCTCTGGTTCATCATCCTGTTTGCCCTCTTTGACAGTGAATTGTGGAAACGGCGGCTCCTCTACGCTTTCTTAATTGGGGCAGCAATCGGAGTGACCGCTTCGTTTGCCAGCCTGCTGAGCGGGATCAGCCTCTGGAAATCGCCAGAGGCGCTGTTGCGCAACAATGTCACCCAGGCCATGAGTTTCGCTATCGCAACCTTGCTCTGTCTCTGGCTGGCGTGGAATCATCAATGGCAAGGGCGGACACAATGGTTGCTGGTGCTGGCAACGCTCTTCGCGGGTAACGTTCTTTTTATCTCTGGCTCCCGCAGTGGCTATGTCGCGCTGTTCGCTGGTGTCGCCGTATGGGGCATATGGTCTGTCACGCGTAAACAAAGACGGACTCTCGGATTGGCAATGCCAATTGTTGCGGCTGTGATCATTGTTCTTTCGCCTCCCATGCAGCAGCGAGTAACCCAAGCTGTGCAGGAATGGAACAGTGCGGATCAGGCGGTGAACGAAACCTCGATGGGGGCGAGAAAGGTGTTCCTTGTTCATACCCTGGAGATTGCCGCGCACCATTGGGTGATGGGGGTCGGCACGGGAGGATTTAAAAGGGCGTACGCTGCGCAGATTGCCGGCAAGTATGATCAAAACGACTGGCGGTCACAAGTGACGGGTGATCCGCACAATCAGTATCTGGCAATTGTGGTTCAGCACGGTCTGCCGGGCCTTCTGGTGTTTGTGCTCTGGCTAGGTGCGCTCGTGGCCGCCCCCGCTGGTCCCTATCGAGGGCTGGCCATGGCCATCTTATGCGGCTGGTGTCTCACCAGCCTGTTCAGTTCGCATTTTCGGACCTTTGCCGAAGGCCATCTGGTGACGACGTTTCTGGGGGTCTTGTTGGCGCCGGAACTCCGGTATCAGGATGGTCATCCTCTTGCGACTCTTTCTTCTGGCAGGATGGGGGAGACCTTATGAAAGTGGCGGCCTATATTATCGCCTACAACGCTGCTGATAGGATTGCCGATGCCGTCAACAGCGTCCTCTGGGCCGATGAAGTGGTGGTGGCCGACTCCCACAGCACGGACGGCACCGATCGCATTGCCCAGGCACTCGGGGCCAAGATCGTCCAAATTCCCTTTGAAGGATTCGGGCATTTGCGCAATCGGGCGGTTGAGGCCTGTCAATATGAGTGGATTTTCAGCCTGGACACGGACGAGATCTGTACGCCCGACGTGCGGGACGAAATTCTGGCGCTTCTGTCGAGGACCCCGGCGCACGACGCCTATCTCGTGCCGCGGCGGAATTATTTCATGGGGCGGTGGATCAACCATTCTGGCTGGTATCCCAATTTTCGCCAGCCGCAATTGTTCCGGAAAGGCGCGATGAAGTACATGGAGTTGCCCGTCCATGAGGGGTATGAACTGTTGACCGACAAGCCGGTCGGCCGATTGCGCCACGCCATTTGGCAGGTTCCCTTTCGAGACTTTGAAGAAGTGATCAAAAAGGCCAATCGATATTCCACGCTCGGGGCGCAGAAGCTAAATGGCAAGCGGGTATCAATGGGATCGGCGCTCTGGCATGCGATGTGGTCCTTTCTTAAACATTACATCGCCAAGCGGGGATTTTTGGATGGCTGGCCCGGCTTTGTCATCGCTTTCGGCAACTTCGAAGGTACCTTTTACCGCTACGCGAAGCGATTCGAACAACAAGAACAGTGGGCCATCCCCAAGCAGCCTCCGCTGCGGAGACCGGACCACCTCTCTTCAGGATGAAAACCGCGGTGATCGTCACGACATATAACCGTCCTGACGCTCTAGCCTGTGTGCTGGAGGGGTATTCTCATCAAAGTGATCGTGACTTCGTGCTGGTCGTGGCGGATGACGGCTCGACGGAAGAGACGGCAGCGGTCATTCGATCGTTCCACCAGCGTGGGATCATGCCGCTCACGCACGTCTGGCATGAAGACCGCGGATTTCGGGCCGCGGCCATCCGTAATCGCGCGGTCGCGGCGACGGACGCCGAGTACATTGTTTTTACTGACGGCGACTGTGTGCCGTCCCGCCATTTCGTCCGAGCCCATAAGATGCTGGCCGAGAATGGCTATTTTTTGGGTTCCAACCGTATCTTGCTGAGTGAGGCGTTAACTGGACGGGTGTTGCGCGAGCACCTGCCAATCTATCGGTGGGGGTGGAAGGAGTGGATGAGGGCGTGGGGACGAAAAGGAGTCAATCGACTGTTGCCGTTGCTCACGGTTCCCGACTGGCCGTTTCGCAAATGGTCGCCAAATCGATGGGAAGGGATCAAGACCTGCAACCTCTCCCTCTGGCGGCATGACTTGACTCGCGTCAACGGGCTGGATGAATCGTATGAAGGCTGGGGGCTCGAGGACTCCGATCTGGTCATTCGGTTGCTCCGCGCCGGCGTCAAGCACAAAAGTGCCCGATTCGCGGCGCCGGTGTTTCATTTGTGGCATCCGGAACAGGATCGATCGGCAATGCCGGAGAACTGGGCACGGTTGGAGGCGCTCCTCCGATCGGATCAGGTTCGCGCGGTCAAGGGACTTGATCGCTATCAGATGGTGTGAAGGATGGTGCCGTGCCCTTCGTGACGTCATGTCCCGTCGGTTGCGAGGCGGGGTTTCGAGAAAGCGACATCCGCATGCCGGAGGGGCCATTGCTGGTGTGCGAGGCCTGTGGTCACCTTGTGAGCCAGATTGAGGAAATCGACTATCATGCGGCGCTTGCTAAATTTGACACGGAAAGCGGCACGTTGCCGACTCCTCTCTCGCAGAAACGTCATGATCAGCGGGCCAGGCGGTTGTTTGCACGGGTCCGACAGCTGCTTGGTCTGCGGCCTGGTACGTCATTTCGATTGCTGGATGTTGGGTGCTCCAGTGGCGCATTGCTGCTGAGCGCGAAGAAGGAAGGCATCGAGGCCCAAGGAGTAGAACCAGCCAGACGGGCGGCGGAGGCGGCACAGGCTGTTGGATTGCCAGTGTTTGCTGGCACGGTGCAAGAAGCCCGCTATCCTCGTGAACACTTTCAAGCCGTGACGATGATGGAAGTGATCGAGCACCTCCATCAGCCGATTGACGCGATGAAAGAAATCTGGAATATCTTGGTGCCGGCGGGAGTCCTGGTGGTCGGCACGGGCAATGCCGACAGTTGGACCGTGGCGGTCATGCGCGAGCGTTGGGATTACTTTCACATGGAGCGATATGGAGGGCATATCAGCTTTTTCACCCCGCGCTCGCTTGAACGGTTGGCTGGTCAGTGCGGCTTTCGAATTGAGCGGCTGGAGACCCGCCGTGTCCGCTTTGCGGAATCGTTTCAGGTCTCTCGTGCGGTGTACCGGACATTGAAGATCGTGGCTGAAGTGTTGAATGTACCGGCCATGTGGTTCCACAAGGGCCATGATATGTTGGCCTTTTTAAGAAAGGTGTGAGTGAACGGTCCTGTTGTCCATGCGCTGGTGATCTGTACCCGTCGCATCGGCGATGTATTGTTGGCGACTCCGGTGGTCCGGTCATTGAAGGCCGCCTATCCCAAGGCTACGGTCGACATGTTGGTTTTCGAAGGAACCGAGGACGTTGTCTCGGCCAATCCCGACATCGATCGAGTCTGGACGGTGGCCGAACAACCGACGACTGCCGCCCACGCGAGGTTGTTGCGGTCTCTCTGGCGCCGGTACGATCTGGCCCTCTCGGTATTGGCCGGCGATCGCCCGACCATCTATGCATGGGCGGCGGGCCGGTATCGGGTGGGAACGTTGCTGCCTGACAAGAAATCCTGGTGGAAGCGGCGCCTGCTCAACACATGGATCCCCTTTGACAATCGCGATACCCATACGATCGCTATGAATCTCCGGCTGGTCGAAGTGTTGGGGATTCACCCACTGGCGACGCCGGTCGTCTCATGGAAGGAAGAAGATGCGGAGCGGGTTCGCGAGCTCATTTCCGACATGGCCAGACCCTACGCCGTTGTTCATGTCTCTCCGAAATTTCCATACAAGATGTGGACAGTAAAGGGATGGGCGGCTCTGGGAGCCTGGCTGACAGAACAGGGACTGACGGTGATCGTCACGGGAGGGAGCACGCCGTCCGAGCAGACTTATTGCCAGGAGGTTACCAGCCAGTTGCCGAGTGGCTCGATCAATGTCGCCGGGCGATGTGGTCTTGCGACGTTGGGCTGTCTCTTGAGCCGCGCGGTTGTCTATGTCGGGACCGATACGGCGGTGAGCCATATGGCAGCGGCGGTGGGGACTCCCACGGTTGTCTTGTTTGGACCATCGAATCCGGTCAAATGGGGACCGTGGCCAAAGGACTTTCCGTTTGGTCAAAACAGTCCGTGGAAGACCAAGGGAACCCAGCGACAGGGCAATGTTCTGCTGCTCCAGGGAGAAGGCGACTGTGTGCCCTGTTACGCGGAGGGGTGCGATCGTCATGTCAACAGCCTAAGCGAATGCCTCCAACAGTTACCATCGACACTGGTGATTGAGGCGGTTCGGACCATGCTGTCACACCCATTTCAACGGCACCAGATACCGGCGCCTTTCATCTCGGGTCACGCATGAAACAACGAACGGCTCAATTATTCCATGCGCTCGCCAGCCGATATGGCCAGGTGTTTCTTGAACATCGGCTGCTGCTCGTCGTCGGCACGCAACTGAGCCTGATCCTTGCCGCGAATGTCACGGCCTTCCTTTTGCGATTCGATGGTGATATTCCCAGCGACCAGCGAAGGATCCTGTGGGAGTATCTCCCAGTGACCTTGCTCGTGTTCGGTGCCGGTCTCTGGGTGTTTGGTATTCAGCGGGGCCTGTGGCGGTATGTGGGGTTGCACGACTTGGGAAGAATTCTCTGGGCGTCGCTCGCCAGCTCGGTGATCTTTTATGGATTGGTCCATCTTCTCTTAGGGGTCAGAGCGTATCCCCGCTCGGTCATCATCCTCACCGGTCTGCTGAGCGCCCTTTATCTGGCCGGTATCCGATTGGCTGTGCGATGGTTTCGGGAATGGCTCCGTATTATTGAGCCGACTGCCAAGAAGGTCTTAATCGTCGGCGCCGGCAATGCGGGTGAACAGTTGGCCCGCGCCATGCTCGCCGATCCCGACTATCGTTGCCGTCCGGTTGCCTTTGTGGACGATGATCCGGTGAAACGGCGGATGCAGATCCATGGGATTCCCGTGTTGGGGTCGACGGCCGAGGTGAAAGCTGTGGCCGATCGTGTGGGCGCCCACGAGATCATTGTGGCCATTCCCTCCGCTGCCCCTGACATCAGGAGGAAGATTCTGGCCGCGGCAGAAGGGTGCACGGTTCCTATCAAGATCTTGCCCAGTGTGAGACGGCTTCTTGGCGACCCTGTCTTGCTCCAACAGGTCCGGCCGATGAAGCTCGAAGACCTGTTGCAACGGGATCCCATTCAGGCCGACTGCCGGGAACTGCATCCCTTGCTGGAGGGGAAGACCGTGCTGGTGACAGGGGCCGGCGGTTCGATCGGCTCGGAACTGTGCCGGCAAATTGCCCAGTATCGGCCGGAATCCTTGGTGCTGTTCGAACGGTATGAAAATGCTCTTCATGCCCTCTTGTTGGAGCTGCGAGCAGCCTTTCCCCATGTTGGGGTTCTCCCGGTGGTGGCGGATGTCACCATGCCCGATCGTGTGGCCGAAGTCTTTCGCCAGACCAAACCAGATCTTGTGTTTCATGCGGCGGCGCACAAACATGTGCCGTTGATGGAACTCAATCCTAAAGAAGCGGTGCGGAACAATATCCTGGGAACTCGTGTGGTGGCTGAAGAGTCGGTGAGATCCGGCGTGGAGCGGTTTGTGCTCATCTCGACCGACAAGGCGGTCAACCCAGCAAGCGTGATGGGAGCGACCAAACGGGTCGCCGAACATCTGGTACGAAATTTCAACGGCACAGGCACAACCATGTTCACGGTTGTGCGATTTGGAAATGTGTTGGGAAGTAACGGCAGCGTGGTTCCTCTCTTTGCCGAGCAGATTCGCAAAGGCGGACCAGTGACGGTGACGGATCCGCAGATCAGGCGATTCTTCATGACGATTCCGGAGGCGGTCCAACTTGTTCTACAAGCCAGTGTGCTGGGACAGGGAGGCGATGTCTTTGTGCTTGATATGGGAGAGCAGATCAAGGTGGTGGATTTGGCGAGGAACATGATTGTTTTATCCGGTCTGGTCCCAGGCAAAGACATTCAGATTGTCTATACCGGCTTGCGGCCTGGCGAAAAACTCTATGAGGAATTGTATGAAGCGAGCGAAGAGGTGGTCCCAACTCCTCATCCCAAAATTCAGCGGGTGCTCAGTCAGCCGTTGCCGTCGGGAGATCTTGAGCGATGGATCATGGAGTTGCCCGATCGGTTACTTCATTGTGAAGACGAAGACGTGCTGCAAGATTTAAAGAAGGTGGTGCCAACATTTCAGCCGATGGTTTCTGAGCGGGTGTCCTAGTGGGTTCTAGAGAAAGCTGGCGAGGCCATTCCTGTGGCCAGGAGTGGCCTGTCAGTGAAACTTGCAAAGGGGATGGGGGTGCGGTTGGTGGAAAGGGGGATTCGTGTCCAGTGTGCTGGTTCGTAAGAAGATGCTGACGATCCTCTTGACGGGTAAGAATGGGCAGGTGGGGTTTGAATTACAACGTGCCCTGGCACCGCTGGGGGAGGGGTACGCCGTTGATCAGGAAGACTGTGATCTCGCTACAGAGGCTTCCGTCCGGGCCCTCCTGCGCCATGTCCGACCTGACGTGATCGTGAATCCCGCCGCGTACACAGCCGTGGACCGGGCTGAATCCGAGCCTCATGCCGCCCATGCCGTCAATGCGGTCGCACCAGGGGTCATAGGCGAAGAAGCAAATAAGCTGGGCGCCTTGGTCATTCATTATTCGACCGACTATGTCTTCGACGGCAGTAAACCAGGGTTCTATACCGAAGAGGATGAAACGAAGCCCTTAAATGTCTATGGCCAAAGCAAGCGAGCGGGCGAGCTTGCTCTGCAAGAGGCTACGGCTCGTCACCTGATTCTCCGCACCAGTTGGGTGGTGGGGGCCCATGGGACCAATTTTGCCAAGACCATCCTCCGTTTGGCGGCGGAGCGGGATATGCTTCATGTTGTGGCCGATCAATGGGGAGCGCCAACCTCCGCCGCACTGCTGGCTGATTGTACCGCACACTTGATTCGTGAGTGGCAGTACAGGAGGGACGGGCAGTTCCCCTATGGACTGTATCACCTTGTGGCTGCGGGCGAAACGAATTGGTGTGATTATGCCAGGTTTGTGGTAGCGGAGGCTCTCGTGGCTGGTCGCCCACTCAAACTCTCACCTGACGCGATTAAAGCCATTCCCTCTTCTGACTATCCGATGGCGGCCGCACGGCCGGCCAACTCCCGCCTTGATACCAGCAAATTCCGCAACACTTTTGGTCTGGCTCTTCCGGATTGGCGCGATGGTGTCCGGCATGTGTTGCGGCAACTGTGGGACCGTCTGTAGAAGGTTAAAGACTCAACGGGCTACCTGGGCAGAGACGGTAGTGAGCGCTGCGCAAGGGGGGAGGACGACAAATAGCGGGCTGATTCATGGCCATCAGCTCGGCCAGGAGAAGGGGGATTTGTTATTCTCGATTGGCGTACACGCGGTTTTCCAGTAAGATCGTGGAGTCTTCCACACTGGCGCCATCAGAACACCATCAGAAATGGACCATCGCCGTGCGCTGGCGGCAGGTCTGCAAGATGCCCCTCGTCAATGGCAAGGACGAGCGTTTAGGCGTGGTAGGACGATTCGTCGAGTCCTCTCTATGAGAGAACAAAAAGGGGAGTTTTAAGGGGTCAATGGCGCGGTGATGGTGATGTCGTTGATTGGATCGAGATGAATAAACAAGCGCGCCCAAGAGCATCGGTTCCATCGCGTGCGCGTGAGAGTTTCTCTGCCAAGGCTGACCTCCGACGGATTCGTCTATTTGCTACAGATGTGGACGGCGTCTTGACCGATGCGGGCATGTACTATTCCGAATCTGGCGATGAATGGAAGAAGTTCAACACGCGCGATGGCATGGGGATCAAGCTGCTTCAAAAAGCCGGGCTCATTACGGCCATCGTGACACAGGAACGAACAAGGTTGGTCGCGCGCCGGGCAGAAAAACTTGCGATCTCCGAGGTGCATCAGGGAGTCATGGATAAGTTGTCTGTGATCCAGGACATGGCATCCCGCTATGGCCTTTCGCTCGATCAGGTGGCCTATATTGGTGATGACGTCAATGACCTCGAAGCGCTCAAGACCGTGGGATTTTCCGCGGCGCCGGCTGATGCCATGCCACAAGTGTTGCGGGCGGTCGATTATGTGTGCCGGAAAAAGGGAGGCGAAGGGGCGGTCAGGGAAGTCGTCGAGCTGATTCTAGAGGCGCAGCAAACGGGAAGGAGCTGATTAACGGCTGTGCTGGTTGGCAGACTGGCTTGATACGTTGAGACGGAGGGTGGAGATATGGCGGATCGCAATCCACAACGGAGGGAGGCCGAACTCAAATCACGGTTGTTTCCTGTCATTATGGCGGGTGGCAGTGGCACGCGATTTTGGCCGGTGAGTCGGCATCTATTCCCCAAGCAATTGTTGCGGATCGGTAGCGAGGATACCCTGATTCGGCAAACCATGCGCCGAGTCTTGGGCTGTGCGCCAGCCAGCAACGTCTTGATTTCAACCAATGGTCCTCAGGCTGAATTGATCCGGATTCAGCTGGCCGATTGGAAGGACGACTTGAAGGACAATTATGTGTTGGAGCCCGAAGGCCGCAATACGGCCCCGGCAATTGCGTTAGCGGCGATTGAGGTGTTGGCGCGTAACCAGCATGGCCTCATGCTGGTGGTGCCAGCCGACCATGTGGTGACGGGGCAGCGGGAATTTGAAATGGCCGTTGCATTGGCGACTCGATTGGCCGAACAGGACTACTTGGTCACATTCGGGATCAAACCGATCAGACCAGAAACCGGCTATGGCTACATCAAACCTGATGAGAAAACGGTGCTGGGGAGGCTAGGAGGGCTGCGTGGCTATCGGGTCCGCCAATTTGTGGAGAAGCCCGATGCGGCCAAGGCTGCTCGGTATCTCAAGGCCGGCTCCTATTATTGGAACAGCGGCATGTTTGTCTGGAAGGCAGCAACGATTCTCGATGAGATTCGCCGACATCAGCCGGGGCTGGCGAAGGTTGTGGATCAGATTCAACAGCTCACGGCTACGGGGGCACCAGCCTCGTCGGTTGATGAAGCGTATCGTGGGGCGGCGTCGATTTCGATCGATACCGGCGTGATGGAGCGGTCATCGAGGGCCGCGATGGTACCAGTCTCCTTCCGGTGGTCTGATGTCGGCAGTTGGGGCAGCTTGGACGAAGTGGCCGTCAAAAATAAAGCTGGCAATATCTTGACGGGACGAGTTGTCGATCTTGATTGCAACGACTCGATTGTGTACGCCGACCGTCGGGTGGTGGCGACGATCGGATTAAAAGATATGGTGGTCGTGGATACACCGGATGCGACGCTGGTGTGTCCAAAACATCGTGCCCAGGACGTCAAGAAAGTGGTCGAGATTCTCAAGCGGCAGGGAGCACCGGAACATTTGGAGCATGTGACCGTTCAGCGGCCCTGGGGATCCTATACGGTGCTGGAAGAGGGACCAGGTTTCAAAGTCAAGAGGGTCACGGTCAATCCAGGAGGCCGGCTGTCGTTGCAATTGCATCACAAACGTAGTGAACATTGGGTGGTGATCGCCGGCCGAGCTCGGGTGACGAGAGGGGAAGAGGTCTTTGAGTTGGGGGTGGGACAGAGCACGGCGATTCCGGTTGAAACGCCTCACCGGCTAGAAAATCCTGGTCAGGAGACCTTGCACATCATTGAGGTGCAAAATGGCC
Source organism: Nitrospira sp. (assembly GCA_024331045.1). GTDB lineage: Bacteria > Nitrospirota > Nitrospiria > Nitrospirales > Nitrospiraceae > Nitrospira_D. The sequence goes on along the minus strand of JANDJC010000008.1, from coordinate 7,094 downwards.
CCTATCTCGGCGAGGATGACATTGTGCGATTCAAGGATGACTATGGCCGGAAGTGAGATGAGAAAGGTGAGTCGGTGGAAAGGGAGAACGGCCCCCTCGCCGTTGCGTTGCGGGAGTGACGATAAGTTCCAGCAGAGGTGGTGATGACCATGGCGCTGTTCCGTGAATATGACGTGAGGGGGGTTGTAGGTCGGGAGCTGACCGAGGAGGTGGCCGAACGACTCGGGCTGGCCTATGCGACGTTGGTCAGACCGAAAGGCGTGACAACCATCAGTCTCGGCCGAGATGGAAGGACCAGTTCGCCCTCCCTTCACCAAGCCTTGCTTCGAGGTCTGCTTGCCGGAGGGCTGGACGTGGTGGATCTTGGCGTCTGTACGTCACCGCTCGTCTATTTTTCGCTGTTTACCCTGCCGGTCGGCGGTGGAATCATGATCACCGGAAGCCACAACGCCGCCGAGTACAATGGATTCAAAATCTGTGTGGGCAGGGAGGCGATTCACGGCGAAGCCATTCAAGAGTTGCAGCGCGAGATGGAACGAGGGAACTTTGTATCCGGCACCGGCCGCCGGGTCGAGCACCAGATCATTCCCGACTATTTGGCCTATCTTCGCCGCAGCTTTGAGGCGGTGGATGCGAGTCATTTACATGTGGTGATCGATTGCGGCAATGGAGCGGCTTCTCTTGTGGCCGAACAGGCGTTGAAAGTGCTGGGATGCAAGGTCACGACATTGTATGGTGAATTGGATGGTCGGTTTCCTCACCACCATCCGGACCCCACGGTGCTGGACAATCTGTCTGATTTGATGCGGGCGGTCACACGGTATGGCGCGGACGTCGGTATTGGCTACGATGGAGATGCAGACCGCATCGGCGCAGTGGATGAACGAGGGGAGGTTTTATGGGGGGATAAACTGTTGGTCCTGTACTCCAGGGAGATTTTGGCAGAAAGGCCAGGGGCGATTGTGATTTCCGAGGTGAAGGCCTCGCAGTGTCTCTATGACGATATTGCCAAGCGGGGCGGACGTCCGATCATGTGGAAGACCGGCCATTCGTTGATCAAGGCCAAAATGAAAGAGGAGTCGGCCCTTTTGGCCGGTGAGATGTCGGGGCACATGTTTTTTGCCGATCGGTATTTCGGGTACGACGACGCCGTCTATGCCTCGTGCAGGCTCATCGAGATTCTTGCCAAGAAAAAACAGCCGCTCTCGGCGTTGGTCGCTGATCTGCCTCGAACTGTGGTGACGCCCGAGATCCGTGTCGATATGCCCGACGCGGTCAAATTTGATGTCGTTCGGCTGATTCAACATCGGTGTGAACGGTATCTCAAGGAGCAGCCGGATGGGATCATGCTACGCGATCTTGTCACTATCGATGGCGTCCGCGCAATCTTTGACCAGGGATGGGGGCTTATTCGGGCGTCCAACACCCAGCCGGCGTTGGTCTTACGGTTTGAGGCGGTGTCCACTGAACAACTCAACAAGATCCGATCCTTTTTCGAAGGCGAGTTGGCTTGGGCAAAACAGGCGGTCGGGTGTGCGTGAAACACTCGCCTCCTTCGGGGCTCTTCGAGGCAATTCCACGAGAACACGCCGATGTTGGTGATCGGGCGGCGGGTGGTATCCTGCTCATGATCAGCGCAGGTGGCCGAGAGAGATCTCCGATCACTCTATACCTTGTTCAGTGTTCAGCTCGTTTCGTGTTCAGATGGAGTGTTCAGGATGTGGTGTTCAGGGTGTTCAGATGGATGAGCGGCTGAGAGATGAACTCTCTCGGTTCAAGAGGTCTATCGCCGAGGTGGCCGTGGAAGTCAATCGGCTCACGAACGGGACGATGGTCCAGTTGCGAAAGTCGCAAAGAGGGTGGGAACGGCCCAGTCCAGACCACGGTCAACCAGAATGTTGCCGATTGACACCGCATTGAGCCCGAACTTGCTCGCTCTTTGCACGTCCCTTCCTAACAGGACATTTCTGGCCTCGATGAAGAGACGAGGAGGCCCTCGAGGATGGATTTCACGGGGGACGGCACCGTCATAGCAATAGGAGGGGGCATGGTCAAAGCATCGCTGATTCCGGCCGGGACAGAGGATATTCTGTTTGTCCTACGCGACCGAGTCTGTCGTTACTGATACAAGGTTTCTCTCTCCCCATGCATGTCTATCGTAACAAGAAAAAGAGACCGGTCGAGGTTCGGGTGGAGGCGATCGAGGTGATCAAGAGCCAGGGGGAGCACCAACACAGCCAGACTCCTGGCCATCATGCCGTTTTGTGGCCTTTCATCAATCAAGGCAATATCCGAGTGTGGCTGACGACCGATGGTCATTGGATTCCCTTGTGCAAGAAGGCAAACAGACATGATGTTGGGACCTTGCCGCGAATCTGGTGGTGTGAATCTGGTGGATGGAGGGCGGGGGCGACAGGGGAGCATAGCGAGCAGGTTATAAAAGAGGGCGGTTGTTCACCAAAGGCAAACCCGCTATACTGTGACAGGCCATGAGAGAATTTCCCCTTACATTAAGCCAATTTATCATTCGAAGTCAGGCGGCCTCTCAAGGTGCGACGGGAGAGTTTTCGACGCTTTTGACGCAGATCGGTTTGGTGGGCAAACTCATCGCACATGATCTTCGACGTGCGGGTCTCATTCCCATCCTCGGGACAACGGGTGCGACGAATGTGCAGGGGGAGGCGGTGAAGAAACTGGATGAGATTGCCAATGATGATTTCGTCAAGGTGTTTCGACATAGTGGGTGTGTCTGCGCCGTCGCCTCTGAAGAAATGGAACGGCCAATTATGCTCCCGGAAAATTGGCCGCAGGGTAAGTATCTGCTCCTCTTTGACCCGCTCGACGGATCATCGAATACAGATACCAACATGCCACTCGGGGCCATTTTTTCTGTGTTTAAGCATGGGCAGACCGATCGATTGCCGGAGGAGCAGGACCTGCTGCGCCCGGGCACCCAACAACTGGCGGCCGGCTATCTCCTCTATGGATCGAGCACGATGCTGGTCTTTACTGTGGGACAGGGAGTGTACGGCTTCACGCTTGATCCCGACACAGGCGAGTATCTGTTGTCGCACGAACGCATTATGATGCCAGATCGTGGCAAGGTGTACGCCGCCAACGAGGGAAATGTGCATCGGTGGCCGTCCGGGGTGAAAAAATATATAGACTCGCTGAAAGTGCCTGACAAAGCCAAGGGACGCCCCTATAGCGCCCGCTATTCCGGTTGTTTGGTTGCCGATGTGCACCGGTTGTTGCTTAGCGGTGGCGTCTATCTGTATCCAGGGGAAGTAGATAAGCCGGAGGGAAAGTTGCGGCTGTTGTATGAGGCCAATCCTCTGGCATTTGTCGTGGAGCAGGCGGGCGGCAAGGCATCGACGGGAACGACGAGAATTTTGGAAATTGAACCAAAAACCTTGCATCAACGGGTGCCCTTGATCATTGGGAGCCGCTTGGATGTGGAAGAGGCAGAAGCCTTCGTGCAAGGTAAGGCATGACGTGTCCGTTTATGGTTGCCTGAGGGGGAGGAGGTCTTATGGGAGACCGGGTGCAGGAAATCTTAAGTTGGTATGGCAGCGACAATGCTGGGACAAAAACCAATCTCGCCCGCATCTTGCGGTCGGGGAGACTGGCCGGGACGGGAAAGCTGGTGATTTTGCCGGTCGATCAAGGATTCGAACATGGGCCGGCACGGAGTTTTGCCCCCAATCCTCCGGGCTATCATCCCCACTATCATTTTCAACTGGCCCTTGACGCCGGTTGCAACGCCTATGCGGCGCCGCTAGGATTTCTGGAAGCAGGAGCGGCGGAGTTTGCAGGGCAGATTCCCCTTATTCTGAAATTGAATAATCATGATGTGCTCCATGAGGATAAAGACCCCATCCCGTCCGTGACGGGCAGCGTCAAGGATGCCCTTCGATTGGGCTGCTGCGCGGTGGGCTTTACGATTTATCCAGGTTCCGCCCACTGCACGACCATGTACGAGCAGTTGCGTGCCATCGCCGCGGAGGCGAAGGAGCACGGCTTGGCCGTGGTCGTGTGGTCCTATCCACGGGGATCTTCGCTCAGCAAGGAAGGGGAAACGGCGATTGATGTGGTGGCCTATGCCGCGCAAATCGCGGCGCAGTTGGGCGCGCATATCATTAAAGTCAAGTTGCCCACCGCCCACTTGGAGCAGGCAGCTGCCAAAAAGGTCTATGAAGCGATGCAGGTTCCGATTAAGACGTTGGCCGAACGGGTCGCTCATGTCGTGCAGAGTGCCTTCAATGGGAGGCGTATCGTGATTTTCTCTGGAGGGGCCAAGAGCGAAGACAAGAACGTCTTTGAAGAAGTACGGGCCATTCGCGATGGAGGGGGATTTGGCAGCATCATCGGTCGAAATTCATTCCAGCGACCGAAAGCGGAGGCGATCACCTTTCTGCATACTATCATGGACATTTACGCGGGTAAGATCCAGTAGGCAAAAGATATTAAGGAAAGGGCGGATGGCATGAATCAGCCGACGTTCGAACGACAACCTACTAAGGGAAGCCGAGGTTGGATTCTGGCGGCGGCCTTGATCACGGCGGGAGTGATCATTGGCTTCGTGGTGGCTTCCGACCTCAACTGGACGCCGACGGGCCATGCGGTGCCAGATGCGCCGTCCGTGCCGATGGCCAGGCCGGTTGCAACAGCGCCGCAGCCGATCTTGCCGGGCGGAGGAGGGCAAACGTTCGTCGAGATCGCCAAGGCAGTGAAGCCGGCGGTGGTGAATATTTATGCGACGAAGAGCGGTCGGGGGGACGGTCCCCATGCCATGCCGTTCGACGATCCGTTTTTCCGCCGATTCTTCGGCGATGAATTTTTCCGGCGATTCGAGCAGCCGCGGGAACGCAAGGAACGGGGATTGGGATCTGGCGTCATCGTGGATCCGAACGGATTGATCATCACGAACAATCACGTGGTCGGGAAGGCCGAGGATATTCGCGTGACTCTGTCGGACAAGCGTGAGTTCAAGGCCAAATTGATCGGCACCGATCCGAAGTCCGATATTGCGGTCGTCCAGATTGATGCAACGGGGTTGCCGGTGGTGCCGTGGGCGGACTCGGACAAGTTGGAAGTCGGCGAATTCGTCTTAGCGATCGGCAACCCGTTCGGGTTGACCCAAACCGTTACCATGGGAATTGTGAGCGCGCTGGGCCGCTCGGCGGGCATTGCCGAATATGAAGATTTCATCCAAACTGATGCGGCGATCAATCCGGGCAATTCGGGTGGTCCGTTGGTGAATGTGCGGGGCGAGTTGGTGGGCATCAATACCGCGATCTACAGTCAGAGCGGTGGCAATATGGGGATCGGCTTCGCCGTGCCGAGCAACATGGCGAGGTCCATCATGCAGCAGCTTGTCCAGACGGGGAGGGTCGTGCGGGGCTGGTTGGGGGTGTCGATTCAGGACTTGACACCGGAACTGGCCTCCCAATTTGGGATTCCCGATACCAAGGGTGTTTTGGTCAGCGATGTGGTAGACGACAGTCCGGCCCAAAAGGCGGGATTTGAACGGGGCGACGTGATCGTTGAGTACGACGGTAAGCCGATGGATTCCCCCACGCATCTGCGCAATGCGGTCGCACAGACTCCGGTGGGCAAGAAGGTCACGATCAAGATCATTCGCGATAAGAAACCGAAGACCATCGAACTGACCATCGCCGAGCAGCCGAAATCGATGTCGCAGTCCGGCGATGAAGGGGAAAGCGATGGAGCAACGCCCAGCGGTGTCTTGTCGGGGATTGATGTCCGGGAACTCAACGATGAATTGGCCAGCCGGTATGGGCTCAAGTCTGGTGAGCGAGGTGTCATTGTCGTCCGGGTGAGGCCGGGAAGCGTGGCTGAGGAGCTTGGAGTACGAGAGGGAGACATTATCCTGGAGGTCAATCGCCAGGCGGTCACTTCCGTCAAGTCTTACGAGAAGATTGTCAGCAAACTGCCGAAAGACCAAGCGGTTCTACTGCTCCTCAAGCGGCAAGGGCGCACGATCTACCTTACGCTTCGTCCCTGATTGGCTGGCCGTCTTTCGCGTGATCCATTGAATGAAGCTGGCGAGCGACCAGACGAGGCGGAAGGAGGAGCGGGTGCGTTACCCTGGCCAGCCTCCGCTCGTGGTCGCCGTTGTTCCGGCAGCGGGTAAGGGACTGCGAATGGGAGGACCGGTTCCCAAACAGTTCCTTGCCTTGGGCGGCGAGCCGTTGGTGGTTCATTCACTGCGGGTATTGGAAGCCTCGCCTGTTGTTGGGCAGATCATCTTGGCCGTTCCGCCGTCCGACCTTGACTATTGTCTCGACGATCTCATTCCGCGGGCTGGGTTGAAAAAAATCACCAAGGTGGTAGCCGGAGGAAAAGAACGGCAGGATTCCGTGCGTCACGCTCTTGAGCATGTTCCGGAAGAGACGGAAGTGGTGCTGGTGCACGACGCCGTCCGTCCGTTTTTGACCGAGTCTATGGTGCGGGACGTGATTGAGGCAGCCTATCGGGTAGGCGGGGCGATCGTGGCCCTGCCGATGCGGGATACGGTCAAACGGGTCGGCGCCCAGGGCTATATCGAGCAGACGATCGATCGGCGGCCACTTTGGCTGGCGCAAACCCCTCAAGCATTTCACTTTGACCGTTTGAGGGCGGTTCATCGCAAGGCGCATGGGGAAGGGGTGCATGCCACCGACGACGCCTTTTTATTCGAGTGGGCTGGGTATCCGGTCATGGTGGTTGAGGGAAGTGGGGAAAACATCAAGATCACCAGGCCGGAGGATATGGTGATCGGGGAAGCGATTCTGTCAGCAAGGCAGCAAGGGAGGTAACCGCAAATGCCGTGGTCGACGCTCGTTGCGCCCTGCCGGCGTCGGGTGGATTGGCGGTGGCCACGTTGAGCGATGTTTCACGAGGAGATTCATGAGAATCGGCTATGGCTATGATGTGCATCCGTTGAGCCCAGGACGCAAGCTGATTTTGGGCGGCATCGAAATTCCGCACCGCCAGGGGTTGCTGGGCCACTCGGATAGTGATGTGTTAGTCCATGCGGTGTGTGATGCGCTGTTGGGTGCGATGGGCGAGGGGGATCTTGGCCGACATTA
>JANDJC010000088.1 GCA_024331045.1 Nitrospira sp. | reverse complement strand
CCTATCACCGCCTGGCTCAGACCCTCGTTGCCGCCGCCGCATTGATATGGGACCCCGGCCGGAACTGTCTTGGGATTCACTTGTATTTTGTATCGAAGCGGTGCGCTGACAAAGATGTTGGCCAGGGGTTCTATGCCCTTCCACCAATCACGCAAAGCGATACTGATGTCTTTTCTGGGAGGCAGACTGCTAGGGGACGAGTTGATGGTAAAGTCGCCTCGCTCGGCATAATACTTGTACTCTATTCCCTGCGGGGTTTTAGTACCTCCCACCCACTGATCAAACCGTTGGGGGATGACTTGCTCGTCATTGAGGGCATCGCGCAGCGATACCAACTCCGTGCGAACGGGAACACGAACGACAGACTCCGTCGTCGCCAAAGCCGGCGGCTTCATCGCGGGATAGGAATCAGGTGCAGAGGGCTCAATGTGAGCCGGCCCCAACGAACAGCCAAAACAGGAGAGCGCAACCAGCCATACGACGGAATACCGTTGATGGGACCCTCCAGAAGACCAACTGTTGTGTTCCCTAGGACCGGTACGAGTCCTCATGCAGCCATGTCCCCTCCCGCCACTCATTCCGCTTGCCGCTTGAGGGCGGCTAGCATATCAGATATTCCGACCCGTTCGCATGGGCAATATGTGGCCCGTCACAGCCCTTCTCAATGAACAAGGTTCTCTCTTCTATCCACATCGGTGGGAATGTTGGCTACCGGTTTCTCGTTAAAATCCGTTGTTTTCTTGTCAGTCCCCCCCCACTCCGTTAAACTTTTTTTCATCTCGATCGACAGATCCCACACAGAATGACCAACAGATTCCTATGATACGCTCGCGAAAAGCCGATACCCTCCAGCCACCGCGCCAAGCCGACACCTCTGAAAATGTGGCGCAGCAAACAGCCCGGCTTCAAGAAATTCTAGCGGCCATCCGCGATCTCAGTCAGGAAGGATTTCCCTATCAGGACGCCGCGAAGACAAAAGTTGAACTGCAGGTTCGCGAATGTGTCCGCCAGATTTTTGGCGATCGGTCTCCTGAATTTCAAGCCTTCCGTCACTATCGGCTGCGCGTGTCAACCCCCACGGAAGTGGCTGAGAGCATTGGAGCCGTTGAAAACCTCCTCCAAACGATCCGACAGAGGCAAGCACAATCTCAGGAATCTGCCGATCCTGCCTCGCCCCCTCCTGGCGTAGAACGCTCGGGGGCGGGTGATGCTCTCCCCCTTTCCGAAAGCTCTCCCGTTCCCGTCCAGTCTCAACCGATCTCGACGTCAAAACCGCCGAATTTTGCCGTCAGCCACCTTTCTACACCGACCGCATCGACAGCCGCGACAACCTCTCCGCCGCCTCATGGTCCCACCGTCACTCCTCCCACTCACTACCCTTCGACCCAACCGACGAACGACGTCCAACCGATCGCGCAAACGGATTCCTTCTCTTCTCCCCCCCCATCTGTACCCCTCCAGTCGGCGCCTCGCTCAGCCGTCTCTCCCCTTTCTCCGCCTCTGCCTCGGACAAGCTCCTCCACTCAACGGCTCACCCGAGCAACCTCGTCAGCTTCTCCTCCATCGTCACCAATACTTGCCAGCACCTCGTCTGTGCCCCTGTCATCGACGGCCGTATCCGGACCACCCTCCGAATCCAGAGCCGTATCACTCAAATTAGTTCGCAAAGTCTGTCTCCGGCTTCATGCCGTCGCCTGTCAGCTCCATCTCCGCAAAGACTCCCGCCCAACCATCGAAATCAATGATGACGAGGACTTGCGGGATTTGCTGAAGGCCCTCCTGAAAATGGAATTTGACGAGATCATGACCGATGGATGGGCGCCATCCTCCACAGGAAAGATGCTATCGTCTGCCTTGTTCCTCAGTGAAGAAGGTATTGCCATCGTGGCCAAGAAAACGAGAGCCGGCGTGACCCTCAAAGACCTTGCCGACCAGATTACGGCAGATGCCGCCTTTTACGCCAGCCATCATCCTGCCGGTACCCTGTTTTGTTTTGTGTATGACCCGGAAGGTCGTATCGGGAGCCCCAAGCAGTTTGAAATGGATTTAACACAGACCGGGAACGAATATGCCGTTGAAGTCCTGGTCGCACCCAAGTAAGCCTATGCACAAACCAAAAACCAGAAAATCAGCTTCCGTCTCTGTTCCTAATTCACGATCCAAACGGCTGTTGACACCCGTTCCCCCCCTTCGCTATAGTCCGCCTGACATGGAGTCGGCGACGGTCCCCTGCACAATTCATGCGCCCGAGGCCGGAGTTCCTCTCATGTCAGACCGTGCTTACATTTTAATCAACGTCGTCCCCGGACAAACGTCGTCGGTCGTTCGAGCCCTGTCACAAATTAAAGAAGTCAAAACCATCGATCCTTGCTGGGGGAAACCCGACATCATCGCGGTGGTGGAAGTGCAAGATCAAGAAGCCTTGACCCAACTGGTTCTCAAACAGCTTCACAGCATTGAGGGCATCACGCAGACCGATACCCATCTGGTATACAAAGTGGCGGAATCTTAACCGAGAGCATGCGGAGGGGAGGTGCACGATGGTGCGACATGTAAAATGGGCGCTTGGATCCGCACTACTGCTGATGGGAATGAGCACGGCCGCCCTGGCTTTCGAGGCGGACGTGGTTGATGTGAAACTGTCCGCACCGGCTGAGAAGGTGAAAACCGCCCTCACCGAGGTGTTGACCGATAGCGGTTACGAGGTGAGGTGGAAGAACGACACAACATTGGAAACGGACTATCGAGAAGAATCAGGAGGGCTGGACAGCCTCTATTACTGCTGCTGGGGGGTTATCAAGAGCAGGGTCCAGGCCACTGTGACGCCGGAAGGGGGCCAGACCACGCACCTTCGCTTACAAGTCTTCGCTCAAGGCAAACGTACCATTTTTGAGAGCTTCACTCCGGTACAAACGCCGGTTCCCGAAAGCGCGGAAAACCAACTTCGCCTTATTAAAAACAAACTCAAGATCGTCAGCCATCCCTACACAACCGTCTCATTTTTTGGGATGAAGTGAAGAACTTCGGGCTGGCGCAGCCCGGTGCCGGCTTCTGTGGCTGCGCCATCGCCCCCTACATCTCCTCCTTGTCGCTTTCTTCTAAATCTCCCCCCAGATCAAGGCCAAACCGTTCGGCCATGCGGTACAGAGTTCTCCGGTCAATTCCCAGGATCTTGGCCGCTTTCACCTTGTTGCCCTTCGTCTCTTTCAAGACCCTCATCACATGACGTTTTTCGACCTCTTCCAACGTCAAATAGGCTTCGTCTGTCTGATTAGACAACGGTGATGTGGACTCCACTTCCGTCCCGGTACCCTGCCGAATGGTCTCCGGCAGATCTTCGGGCGTCAAGAGTGGCCCTTGGCTCAGCGAGACGGCACGTTCGATAACGTTTTCCAGTTCCCGCACATTGCCCGGCCAGCGATATCGCATCAAGATCTCCATGGTCTCCGGCAATAGACCGTACACCGTGTGGTTCCCCATCGCCGCAAATTTTTGCAAAAAATGATGCACGAGCATTGGGATGTCCTCCCGACGCTCCGCCAGTGAGGGCAACTTGATCGGTACCACCTTGAGCCGATAATAGAGGTCGTCGCGAAACTTACCTTCCTTGACCAATTGCTCAAGATCCCGATTCGTCGCGGCAATGATGCGCACATCCACCTTCGTCGCGGTCGTCGCACCGACCCGCCGGACCTCCTGGTCCTGCATGACGCGAAGCAACTTCACCTGCAAGTCCTTCCCCAGATCGCCGATTTCATCGAGAAACAATGTCCCTCCGTCGGCTGATTCAAAAAGTCCCACCTTGTGAGCCACGGCACCGGTAAAGGCCCCTTTTTCATACCCGAACATTTCCGACTCCAACAGGGTATCCGGCAATGCTCCGCAATTGACCGGAACAAACGGCTTGTCCCGACGCGGTCCATAGGCATGGATGGCACGGGCGATCAATTCTTTCCCTGTTCCACTTTCACCCTGCAGCAGCACCGTGCTCTTGCTCATGGCCACACGCGCGACCAGTTTATAGACACTCATCATCGCTGGGCTGCTGCCCACCAATGGGGACCATTGCTCTCTGCTTTTGAGTTCCTCGCGGAACCGGGCGTTTTCTTGCAAGAGGCGGCGATGTTCCAATCCCCGTTTGACCACCAGCTTGATATCCTCTTTCTTAAACGGCTTAGCCAAATAGTCGTACGCTCCTTGCTTGATCGCCTCGATCGCCCCTTCCAACGACCCAAAGGCCGTCAGCACCACCACCACGGTATCCGGGCTCATCCGTTTGAACTCGCGCAACACTGCCAAGCCATCGGCACCTCCCATTCGCAGATCGGTCAAAACTAGATCCACGTTCCCCCTCCGCCCGCGAGCAATCGTCTCCTCTCCACTGGCATACGCTTCCACCGTGTAGCCCTCTTTTCTCAGGGCTTCGGCTAATAACTCACGGGCAACTGCATCGTCATCGGCTACCAAAATCGTGGCCAACTGTTTCTTGCTCCTTTTTCAGGGTGACGGTTTCAGAGTCGGCTGGCAGCCCCGGCAGCGTTATGACGACCGTAGTGCCATGTCCCATCTCCGTTGTGAGAGACAATTCGCCTCCGTGCGCCATGACAGTTTCTCGACTTAAAAACAATCCCAGACCTGTCCCCTTGCCATCCGCCTTTGTCGTAAAAAACGGTTCAAAGGCTCGTTGGGCATCAGCCGCCGGCATTCCACATCCCGTGTCACACACTTTGATGGCCACCGCAGTGGGGGAGATAGTATGGGTCGCTTGTCGCCATCGGTCACTTTCATCCAACGTCGCCTCTCGAACCTCCGCCGACACCCTTACCG
>JANDJC010000087.1 GCA_024331045.1 Nitrospira sp. | reverse complement strand
GTTCAACCATGTCGCGGTCGATGAAGTGCCGTTCCACGAACACGTGCATCATGGCGTTATACAGGGCGACGTCCGTACCGGGAATGATCTGAAGGTGAAGATCCGCATGCTGTGTCGTGAAGGTTCGGCGCGGATCGACGACGATGATTGTCGTGCTGGGATGGCTCCGCTTGCGGTCTTGAATCCGTTCCCAAATGATCGGATGACATTCCAGGGTGTTGGAGCCGGTGATGAAAAAACAGTCCGCAGAGTCGATATCTTCATAGCAACCGGGCGGCTCGTCTTTTCCAAATGTCGAGGTGTAGCCGGTGACAGCGGACGCCATGCACAGCCGTGGATTGCCGTCCACGTTGTTGGTGCCGATCCCCGCTTTAAACAGTTTGTTGGCCGTGTAACTTTCTTCCGTCAGGAGTTGTCCGCTTCCGTAGAAGGCCACACTGTCCGGTCCAAAGGTTTCGATGGCGTCCTTAAATCGTTGAGCGACGAGTTCCATCGCTTCGTTCCACGTGGCTCGCTCAAGTTCGCCGTTTTTTCGGATCATCGGATGGAGGAGGCGGCTCGGAGAGTAAAGAATGTCGCGAGTCGCAAGCCCTTTAATGCATAATCGTCCACGGTTATGGGCTTCCTCGTCTCCCTTGACATCAACAACCTTGTCGCCTTTCAGTCCGATCATGACGCCGCAGCCTGTTCCGCAAAACCGACAGACGCCTTTCTCCCATCGATCGACGGTGATGGCCGGCTGTCGTTTCCAGAGGTTTTCACAACCGGTCAGGGGAAGGAGGCAGGCTGCACAGGCCGACGTTCCCGCCAGCTTGAGCAGATCACGGCGGCTGATGAACCCGTTCTGTTCGTCCGTCCCATCGATCATGAGACAACCTCGCTCCGGTGAGACCGTGTTTGTTCGCCAGTGTCGGAGAGACAGGTGTTCAATAACCGATTTGATCAATCTATTCAAGTCAAGGAGGATGGTCGAGACCCGATCGCCATGGCGAAGCCTGCGACGGCTTTTTGTCGCCGTCGCGGAACCATGCGAGGTCAGGAGTGAAGAGGTTAAATGGAAAGTTGCTGCACCAAGTGCCCAAGCTCCGGCAGGATCAACGACTCCATGGCAAGTTTGACGGCGTGTTCGGATCCCGGAATCGAAAAGATCACACGACCTTTCACGACGCCGGCGGTGGCGCGGCTCATGATGGCGGCCGATCCAATCTCTCGATAGGTCAAATAGCGGAAAATCTCGCCGAAGCCATCCAGTCGCTTTTCCAACATCCGATCGACCGCTTCGAACGTCGAATCGCGCCGTGAAATGCCGGTGCCTCCGTTCACGAGGATCGCTTGGGCGACGCCGTTGGCAATGCCTTGATTGATGCGAAATAGAATTTGCCCTGGGTCATCCTTGACGATGTAATAGCCGACGATGGTATGCCCCGCGTCCTTCAACATGCGCATCAGCAACTGGCCGCTGCCATCGGTTTCTGGCGTGCGGGTATCACTACAAGTAATAACCAGGCACCGAACAGACGGCGGTGCCTGGCTTTTGTGCTCGTGAACGGCATGACTGGTCATGAGGCATCCCTCACCGTGGAAGCAAGATGTCGTTCAAACCATCACCATGATGGCACTACGGTTGTCGTGCCATTTTCCTTGGCAGCGGTGATTATTGCCATACTGAGTCTGGTTTGAGACTGGCCGCCGGCGTTCCCTTGACAATGTGTTCGTCGAGAATCGTGGCAACGTCGGCCTCCGTCACCTTAGAATACCAAGTTCCATCTGGATAGATGACTACGGTCGGTCCCTGCTCGCAGGGGCCGAGACAGCCTGTGGCCGTGACCACCACCTGACCCGGCGGAATGGCTCGCTGCATCAACCCCATGTTGAAGGCCATCAGCAACTGCGCGGCTCCGGCCGGTCCGCAGGATGGTTTGGGGTGGCCAGGCGGCCTCGAATTGGTACACACAAGGACGTGGTATTTGGGTTTTGGCATGATGTTCTCCTTTTACCAAATGGTCGAGATGACAGGTTCCGTGAACGGCAACCCAAGAGACGGTGTCCTTCTTCCTTTGCTCATGGTCATCGAACCTTGTAGCCCTCCCACTGCCGAATGACTTCCTCGGGGAAGCCCCATCGGGTGAGGCCTTTCATGACCCACTCGATATAATGATCTTTCGGTTTGAACTTGCCAATTGGGGCGGCGACATAGGTCGTTACCAGTTCTTTGTTTCCTTCCTGGTCGGCGACCGTAACCTGCACGTGACGATAGGCGCCCTGGGGGACATCATTTTCAAACTCGTCCATGAGTTTGACGTCTTCCTCTGTCAACTCGAAGACGCCGCCCCATACCAGCTCGCCCGGCGACGGGACGACGCTGGCCAAACCGCATCGCCATTGGGAAGACCAACGGCAGAATTTGATAGTGTGGTCAGCCAAGGTGGCAAGGTGAAGAAACTTGTGTTCGGGGGCTCGGCGTTTGAGCTGCGTAGGATTGAGTTGATCCGCGTACAGAAAAAACTTCATGCAACGGGCACGGCCTCCGATCCTGAAACACCGGGCGATACTTGTAGCACAAGGTCTTTTAGCCAGACAAGCGGCGAAATGGCCGGAGTAATGCCGGCATATCCGGTTTGGCCTATGGTGTGGATTGCCATGGCGTGGCGCGGAGTGCCGGGCGGGGAGTTGCCTCTGCCGGGGACTGAGGGACCTCAACGGGGCCCGGTCGTGGCTTGCGGTGGCTCGTTGACATCGAAGAAAAGCTGTTCCTAAGATGCCCGCGCAGCTGTCGCGACGGGGTTTTTTGAAGAAAGAGAAACCCCCACGTTGAAACCAGATGTTGAAAAGAGGGGCGCGATGCAATTGCCCGTGAACCGCGTTATTCAATTGGTTGTCACGCTGGTGCTGGTGAGCGGTGGGGCATATTATGTATGGACAGGACTGCCAGGGGCCAGCCAATCACTGGATCGTCAGGCGGCCGAGGCGTTGGCCATGGTGCAGTCGTACCCGGCCATCGGCGGCGGCACCATTCTCGATGCGATGAACAACCATGTCCGTTCCATGAAGGAGCGAGGGCAGGGGGTTCGGCTTGGCGAATGGCGTGTGCAGCGGGTGGAGAACGATATCTATGAAATCCGTGTTCAGTTGCGGGATCAAAGCGTGCGCGGTCAGTGGTTTGAGCGCGAGTTCATCTGGCATGCACACCTGGCCAAAAAAAAGGTGAATGCCGCTTCCTTGCCGGCTGACGGGATCACTCCAAAGGAGCCAGATGACGATCCGCAAACGGTTCCCTCATTACCGGACTCAGCAAGAAGTTAGATGAATGAGGAGCCGGTCGGGCGAGCATCGAC
This sequence comes from Nitrospira sp., assembly GCA_024331045.1. Classification (GTDB taxonomy): domain Bacteria; phylum Nitrospirota; class Nitrospiria; order Nitrospirales; family Nitrospiraceae; genus Nitrospira_D. Next base: position 1,683 of record JANDJC010000087.1, on the reverse strand, counting down.
GATGCGAAGACGACGGAGCCGCCATGGACCAGGCTCGTGGAAGCCAGGCTCATGGAAGGTGGACTAGTGATACCTTGACAAAGGCCGATACGAGATAGCTCTCGCGAATGTTCTCGTAGGCGCGGAGCCGTGTCGTGCAACATATCCTGGCTGATTATCGCAAGAGACCGAGCGGTTCACTCATAGCTCGGCGTCAAGGGGGACGCCAAGGAGGACGTACAGGCCACTGAGCATCACGAGCCTCAAGCCTTACGTTCCCTCCAAGGATTTTGAGCTGTCCAAGCGGTTCTATACCGCGCGTGGATTCATTCCGTCCGAAGGCTGGGATGGCACAGCGGATTTCTTGCTTAATGGCCACGACTTCCGGCTTCAGAACTACTACGTTCAGGACTGGGCAAACAACTTCATGTTTGTCATTGGCACCTGGCTCTTTCGCGTCTCGAACGCATATTTATTGATCTCCTTGCGGACCGTACGCGCGCCCTGCTGGTCAACGATCCGGAAGATCGGGAACTTCCCATCAGCGCGGCCGCGCGCTGATGAACCGCGTATCGCCGCTACAGGCTTCGGTTATTGTCCGCAAGTCGAGACCCTGCCCGATTCCAAAGAGCCGGATTTGCCGGCGCGGGTAACGGTCACGCGGGTGTCCGGTGCTTGTGGTGTTCGGGATCGACAGCGATAACGAACGCGACTGGTTGCTGGCCGGACAGACTCTTCAGCATATCCTGCTTGTGGCTTTCCAGTGTGGACTGCAGACGCCGTCTCTCAATCTGCCGATCCAGGTTGCCGCGCTGCGCCCCAAGCTGCAGAACTTGGAGGGAGGTGGATTTCCTCAGATTCTGCTGCGCTTGGGTTACCCCGTCGACAAGATCCGGTCCACCCAGCGGCGTGCGCCCGAAGATGTGATTGAACTGGTATGAGCATGCGGAAGATCATCATCGTCGGACTTCTGGCGGTCGTGGCAATAGCGGCTGCCGTTGTGTATGGTGCCCTCAATTGGGCCGACGGCACGCGACAACTGCGAGCGCGTATCGAGAACGCCTGCACGCCGATCACACCGAAGGTTGTCAATTTTCATGAGCTTGCGGGGTTGCCTGAACCGGTGCAGCAGTACTTTCGCGCGGTACTGAAGGAAGGCCGGCCGATGGTGGCTGGCGTGCGCGTGCGGCACCAAGGCACCTTCAATATGGGAGAAACAACCGACCAGTGGCGGCCATTTACCTCTGATCAACGGGTCATTACGCGTCGCCCGGGCTTCGATTGGGATGGTCGAATCAAGATGATGCCCGGCCTGACTGTTCGTGTGCATGATGCCTACGTGGCGGGCGAAGGCATCCTGTATGCAGCATTGCTTGGCCTGATTCCCCTGGTCGACTTGCGAGGGGCCGGGGATGTTGCCGAAGGCGAGCTCATGCGCTTCTTTGCCGAGGCAGCGTGGTATCCGACAGCCCTGCTGCCCAGTCAGGGCGTGCGATGGGAGCCGCTCGATGCGCGGTCAGCACGCGCCATGCTCACCGACGGCGCGATCACCGTCACGATGTTGTTCGGCTTCAATGGCGCCGGCGGGATTGAGACCGTGAGAGTGGAGGCACGGGGACGCACCATAGGCAAGAAGGTTATCCCTACACCGTGGCAGGGACGTTTCTGGAACTACCAAGAGCGTGGGGGAATGCAGGTGCCGCT
>JANDJC010000086.1 GCA_024331045.1 Nitrospira sp. | reverse complement strand
TGCAAATTTCTTCGCGAAAAAACGCCGTGGTGCCCGATTGCTCATTCCGGCCGTAGAGATGAATGGGGGCACTGAACCATTCGCCTTCCAGGCCGATCATGCCCCAAAAATCAATGGACTCCGGCATACCCCGACGCCGTTCGTAGCAAAAGATTGCATCAAGCTCTTCCAACGATAAACCGGAGATGGGATTGCTTTTGTGGACAAACACCGCCAAGGCATCGACAGCAATTGGCACTTCCGTCGGCTCGTAACCATACTCTTTGATGAACTCCGAGAGTTCCGATGCGGTCATGCGATGGGACATGGCGGCTACCTCCGCTCGATGTTCGAGGAGGGCTTCCAGGCCGGTTTTTGAGCCCTCTCCCGATATCGTTGCCTTGACGTTGGGATGCCGTTCCTTGAGGCCATCCACCAACGATCGTACTAACGGGTGCATGGTGTTCGATCCTGAAATGACCAGCTTGCCCGACAAGGGTTCTTGGTCGTCGGGATAGGAATAGACGGGCAAATCTGGATCAAGAATCGGGTGCACGTGCACGGCAGAAACCTGGCTCCACGACAGGAGCATGATCGTGGAGACCAAGAAGACTCTTGCTGCTCGACAAAAGAAAGCCATAGATCGTGCTCCTCCTTTTGAGGTGATTCCTTACCCCCCATGCCCTTTACAAAAAACCATATGCCTGCGCGGGCTGTTTTGCTGTTTTTGCGATCGGTTGCCGGCTGGCGCTTCAGCGGACGCCGTTCAGAAACGAAGTAAAAACAGAGCTAAGTAGAGGTAACGAGGCAACATTTCCGCTCCATCATCATCATGTTAACTCCTTGTTAATTGCGGTGAACAATCCTTGGTTTCCCAGCGGGATGGGCGGTCACGGTTGTGGGAGACAGCGGCAGTTTACAGATAATTTACGCGACTCTAAGGATCCCGTGCCCACAAGTTTTTACCATAGGCTTCCCGAAAAGGTTCGGGATCATGGTCTTCGTGATCATGGTCAACGCTTTCATCGAATGACCCATCAAAAGCTGTGAACATCACGATGATGCCGATGCCAACCTCTACCGTTACGAAGACCAAGACGATTCTCATCGTTTCTCAATCCGAGTCGTTTGCTCACTCCCTCAAGAAAGTCTTTGACACGAACGGCTATCAGAGTGCCACCGTCTCGACGACCAGCGCGGCGGTCTCTACCGCAAAGGAACCAGGTGTGGCCCTGATTATTATTGATCGCCGACTGGGGGACGTGCAGGCCATCCGCCAACTTCGACAGGTCACAATAGCACCAATCATGGCTGTTCAGGATGCCGCGAACTCCTGCACCGATGAAGAGTGCCTCCAAGATTACGAGCACAACATTGACCTCGTCGTGTGTAGCAAAAGTCCGCGGGAGCTGTTGGCACGAGCGAGGGCGATACTGCGACGTTGCTCGCAACAGCAACAAGGCGCTCATATACGCTATCAGGTTGGCCCGATCGTCATGGATGTGGACCGTCATGAGGTGACCGTTGGCGGGCGAATGGTTGAATTGACACCCAAGGAATTCCAGATTCTCCGGCAATTTCTAGAATCGCCCAATTGTCTATTTTCTCGACAAGAGATGCTCAACCGAGTGTGGGGCGAAGGATATGCCTTGGAAGAACACGCGCTCGATGTGCATATCCATTCTCTTCGGCAGAAGATTGAGCCGGATCCCACTCGCCCGAGGATGATCATCACAGTCCGCGGCGTTGGATATAAGCTGCGTGGGTGAGGAGCGTCGCTCGGTCATCGAGCAAGACAATCCTTCAGGTTGCGGATTGCTCCCCTCTGTTTGGAGGAGGCAGCGAGCCGCTCTGCAGGGTGTCTGCATGGTGGGGGCGTTCCTCCGTTTAAGCCGGATAATCAGCGCGTTTTAGAGTTCATCGGTAGCAACGGGGCGGAGTAAGTCGCCCACGGAGAGGACGCCGACCACGGTTCCGTCTTTCATAACTCCGAGATGAAGGGATTGGTATTGACTCATCAAATCAGCGGCTTCTGTGAGAGGGCAACGCTCCTCGATGCCCACGAGGGGCGTGCTCATGATGTCTTCGACCGGCACGCGAGAAGGAGGACGGTCAGCGCCCACGACTTTCTTCACGATGTCTGATTCCGTGACCAAGCCAATGATACGGCACTGATGACGGACCAAGACGCTGGTGATGTTCAAGCGCCTCATCAACTTGGCGGCCTCGATCACTGAGGTGCCAGGGTCTACAGTAATGAGCTCTTTCTTCATCAGTTGTCCGACGGTGACCATGTGGGCCTCCTTGGCTAAGGATGATGAAGGAAGAAAAGGCAACTTGTCGATGAAGGATACCGGTTCCCCGTTGCAAGTGGATCAGAAAATCATTGCAGGGCCGTAAAAACGGCTGCCGTCAGGCTAGCTCAAGTCATCTTGCCGAATCACAATCGGTTCACAAGCAGACTCCCTGGCAGGCTCCATGGGAGCCGGGATGAACAGGATGAGTGAGGGTGGAGCGGTGGAGAACCGGAGCGGTGGGGAACCGGAGTAGATGCGATGAAAATTCTGATCGCCACCGATGCGTGGCTGCCCCAAGTGAACGGGGTCGTGCGGACGCTGGGCCATACGGTCGAGCACCTGCGACAGATGGGACATGAGGTACGGCTCATTACTCCGGAGCAGTTTCGAACATATCCGTGTCCCACCTACCCGTCGATCCGTCTTGCGCTGTTTCCCAAAATGACGATCAGGCGGATGTTGGAGGAGTTCCGTCCCCATGCCATTCACATCGCCACCGAGGGCCCTATCGGGCATGCGACGCGGGCGCTCTGTCTGAGCAGGTCGCTGCCATTCACCACGTCTTACCATACTCGCTTCCCCGAATATGTGCGGGCTCGGTTCCCTGTCCCTCTCCATTGGTCGTACGCCTATTTGCGCCGTTATCATGGTCAAGCTGTTCGCACGATGGTTGCGACGGAATCGATCCGGCGCCTTTTGCATGGACGGGGATTCAAAAATTTGGAGCTCTGGGCGAGGGGCGTCGATGCGACGCTCTTCCGGCCTGGGCCGAAATCGTTTTTGTCTGACGCTCGACCGATCGCCATGTATGTCGGGCGCGTTGCCGTCGAGAAAAATATCGAGGCGTTCCTGCGATTGGACCTGCCAGGCTCCAAGTATGTGGTGGGAGATGGACCAGACCTGGCGTTCCTGCGGAATCGATATCCCCACGTCCGGTTCACAGGGGCCAAATCGGAACGAGAGGTGGCGGCATATATGGCGGCGGCGGACGTGTTTGTTTTTCCGAGTCTGACCGACACCTTTGGATTGGTGCTGCTTGAAGCGATGGCGTGCGGAGTGCCCGTGGCAGCCTATCCCGTACCAGGTCCCCTTGACGTTGTTCAGCAGGGGAAAACGGGCATCCTCGATCAGGACCTGCGCCGCGCCGTTCTTGATGCGATGACACTCAAGCCGGACGAGTGCGTCGCCTACGCTCGCCGACACACCTGGCGCGCCTGTACAGAGCGGTTTGTGTCGTTGCTGGAACCGGTATAAGAAGGAAAAAAAGAAAGAGAACGGTTTCCCTCCGTGCCCCTGTTCGGCCCTGACCAGATTCTGCCCTCTCCGTATTTGGTTCTTGAGATCCCCACCTCCTTGGTCCTGATTCGGGGCGCTCGATGGTTTCGGCCACCGCCCCCATCCTCTTCCGCGGCCGACCGTGAGCCGCAAGGAAGCTTCAGTGGCGGTTACGTGTTATCCGGATGGACCGGTTCAAAGGCCTTATAGAGCGCTACCAGCATGACGCTCATCACGACCATGCCGACAATGGCTGTCGTCAGGGGCGTTCACCCCTTTCTCGTTGCAGCCGGCGTGCGTCGCAGGCGACGTGGTTGGGAAACCATTATGGTTTGGGATTCGTCTGGTTTGTCGCATAGGGTGGCAAAAACGCTCGCCAGCCACTCGCTGACCGCGGCATATAGGCTAGGATGTCCGTAAACGGATCGGTGACTAGCTTCACAAACCAGATCATGGAGGTTCGCACATCGTGCCGCCACGCCAAGTAAGCTACGCGGCCGAAGACTATGGCGAGGGTCAGCCCCCACCATTGCCATGCGATGGTCGGCCACTGCTCCAGAAAAGATGCCCACCTCCAGTCCTGCGTTCCGACGAAATTGGCGAAGGGGATGGCGCCATAAGCCGTGACGATCATGGTTTTACTGGGGGTGTCGAACCCCAGCAGCAGTTGCTCTTTGTCGTGACAAGGGGGTTCGATGGCGGCGTGGCCCAACTGGCGGACAAAAAGTGCGGCTAAGCTTGCGGTGACTGCCATTGGGAGATCGAAGAAGATCAGGATATAGCAATAAATGAACACGCTGGAACTCAACAAATGCAAGAACTGATTCAACGGATGGCTATGCGAAGCCATGTGATCATCATGTTTCCGTTTCATGACTTCGGCGTAGAACGCCCGAAGTGGTTTGGGCATTTGCACGATGCTGCCGATCATGTCCCGTATCAGTCGCCATTTCATGGTGCGCCTCCGTTCAGGTTGTTCGAGCTCTGCCGGCCACCAGCCGTCCGCTGCCATGCGCGAGGCGGCGGCGATCACTTTGGTCCGCAGGGCTTCGTAATGTTCCGATGAAAAGGCCATATTGCTCAGACACCGGCCTGTGCCCACCCAGCTCAGGGTCACTCCTTCGGCACGCAGGTAGTATTGCAGTAGCCAGTTGTATCGTCCTGGGTGTTGAAACAGGATGGTCCACACCGTGGCCAAGTTCACGACCCGCAACGGCAGGGCCCGTGCTGCTAAATCGTTGTTCACCGAGGAGGCCCATGCGGTGCAGCGCTCGGTGGCCTCTTCGTACAGCCGGTTGGTTTCCGGGCGAGTGACCCACCGCAGGAATTCGTTCATGGCTCCCATCACGTGCGGATGGGCTGAAAATGTGCCGATGACATACGCCATCCTCATCGGATGATCGGGATCGAACCGGCGCATGAGCTCCCTCTTTCCGCAACAGACGCCAACTGGCAATCCTCCTCCGACCGTCTTGCCATACACCACAAGATCGGCCTGGACGCCGAAATACTCCTGTGCTCCGCCCGGCGCGAGCCGGAAGCCCGAATACACCTCATCGAAGATCAAGGGAATCTTGCAGGCGGTGCAGACATCCCGGAGTTGCTTGAGCCACTGGGCGTAGGGGGCGTGGGCGTCTTGAGCCTTCCGCACATCACTGGTCAGCAGCACAGCGTCGCTCGGCGGAGGGGAGTTGGGATGGAACGATTGGATCGGATTGACGACCACCGCGGCGAGATCCCGCTTCATCCGACGGATGGCGGCAAGCGAAGCGGGATCGGTGTCTTTCAGCGTGAGACAGTCCTTGATCTCCCGTTCGCTACCCA
>JANDJC010000085.1 GCA_024331045.1 Nitrospira sp. | reverse complement strand
ATCCGTTTGTGAAGACGCGGGAGTGGTTTTTGCTGACGAAGGCGGCGCGGCAGGGGATGATGGACGAGCACATTGAGGTGGGGCATCGGTATCCGTCGGTGAAGTTGAACACGACGTATTCGTTTGGGTTGGATGATCAGGAGTGGGTGGTGGCGTTTGAGAGTGACAAGCCGGAGGATTTTGTGGATTTGGTGATGGCGTTGCGGGAGACGGAGGGGTCGCGCTATACCTTGCGGGACACGCCGATTTTCACCTGTATTCGCAAGAGTCTCAAGGAAACCCTCGACACCCTGGGCGGCTAACGATTCCCCGCAGCGTGGCCGCCCACCCCCGCCCGGCCTTCGGTCCCCCCCGAAGGCCGGGCCTCTCCTCTCTCACATGGGGAAACACCGGAAAAGACACCATCTCACAGTATCCGGTTCACAGTACACGGTCAGCCAACCACATCACGACAAACGTCCGGTGGTGCAACGACTTTGACAGCCATGAGCCGGTTATGTTAGCAGTACAAGGTCGAGATGAGCGACGGATCTGCTCTCGATGGCTGACACAACCTCGCTGTACGCCCTTCGGTTTGCGGACGGATCGGTAAGTCTTTACGTTGACGAAGACTATGCCAGGGAACGGGGAATCGACCCCTCGACGCTAGTCCGAGTGGAAATCCCAAGAGAAATGTTGATCAGCGGAACTATTCAAGAGATTCGCGAATACGTTGCCCTCTACCTCGAAGCCCATCAGGCACGGACCGGAAACGCCTAAGCTCAGTCGCTCGTAACCGAGATGGCCTCGACTCTCACAACACCACTTTTGACCGTAGGGGTAATCGAGGAAACCATCTCGAGCCTGCCGATCCAAGGGCGAGTATTGATCAAGCTCCTGCTGATTCAATATTTTGATATCTCCCACGATGAAATTCTCTACATGGTGGCGGATCGCCCAGACCCCCGATGTGTGTCCGGCACGAAACCCGTGACCACGATGACCCAGGAATCTATTGCGGCCACAACAAACCGTTGGCAAGAATACCGGCGACGTACCAGGCTTCGCCGCGAACGAACCTGGCTTCAATGCACCGCGCTCAAACACCTGGCTGACACTGCAGAAGCACTGGCCGATCGGGCCGCTTCACTGTTGAAAGCTCAGGGAGTGGCCTCCGACACCATCGCCACGCTCAAAGTCCAAGCCAGGACTGCAGTAGCCGGCCAGGCTCTTCGTACCTTGGATGAACGGTGGACGCAAGGGACAATCACTGCCGAAGAGTTTCGGAAGTACCGACTGGCGATTGAGCTGCAAACTCTGCTGCGCTTCGCCGAACGATTTCGAAAACGCCTGGTGTTGGCCGAACGGGAGCGTCAGACATCGGATCGGATGGTCCTGCAAGATCACGAAGTCTGCCATATCTGGGGAATTCCCGCCGGTTCGTTCGCGGGTCGAAAGGTCAAGTTTTTGTCTCAATATCTGCTGAACCTGCAAGCCAAATTGGCAGGAGCCCCCCTCAAAAACCATGACGCTCCTTCGCAAACTCACGTCTCCCCCCCCCCACCAACACCCCCCTTACACCTGTGGGATGAAACCTTAACAACCCTGGCCTCTCTGCCAGTCGAACGCTCCATTGCTGTTTATGACGGCCTTGAGAGAACCGAGTCCGCGCTGCTGGAAAAACTTTCGGCCTATGCCCTGATCGCTCTCCCTGAAGCCACCGAGTCCAAATTTTGGAACTCGTTGGTCCTGGGCGCCAGCTCCAATGCAGTCCACAGTGAACCCACCCGTTCTCTGTTCGGCCTGCAACGGTTGGTCGCTATTCAGCAAGATTTGGATCGAAGCCCTGAAGCGCTCGAACAAGAGCTGCTCAAACGAACTGCCCCCCCGTCTCAAGAGCCAGGCGTTTCGTTGCCACCTCAAACAGAAGGTGCCACGGGCGAGCTAACGGAAATGCAAAAACAGATTCTGCACAATTTCATTGGCGAAGATGCGAGCGGCAGGGCGTCCGATAAATGGTAGCGGGAGGATGGGCGTCGTCAACCTGGTTGGAAGGCTCACACGGGAGCGTGGCAGATTGTTAGGAGAAAGGCACCTGCCATCATGAAAATCAGGCACTATGTGAGAGCGTGTCTCGTGCTTACCATGGTTCTTGACCTCCCCGGAATGGGGAATTTCGTTCTTTCATTCGACAGCAGGCCGGTGTGGGCTGGCACCCTGATCGAAATCGCGGAACTCCTGGCTCATCCCGAGTTGTATGATCGTCAGGAAGTCACGGTAACAGGCAAGGTCACCAACGTTCAAATCGCGACCAATCGCCAAGGACAATTGGCTTATGGGTTTCTCCTGCAAGATCCAGCCGGCACAATCAAGGTCATCAGCCTGGGCAAGCTGGAAGTCCGCGAAGGCGACTTGGTCATCGTCCATGGCACGTTCAACCGCCTACGCCAAGTCGGCCGTGCCATCGTGTACAACGAAATCAAGGCCCTCTCCGTCCAGCCCCTCAATCGATTCGACCCAGACCTCGTGGGCTAACCAACAGCTTGCTCTCCATGGTCATCCCTCTCATCCCGCCATCTCCTCCCGACACATGATCTCACCAGCGATGGACCGTATAGACAAGTCCCTTTTCACTGCTGCGACAATCGCCTGGACCATCGGGCTCGCGGCCTGCGCCGCGCCGATCGAGGTCGGGCGGTATCCAAATCAGCAACGGATGGTCGGCAAACCCGTGTCCGCGGTTCTTGCCTGCGCCGGAGCACCCAAGAAAACCTTGCAGGAAGGCGAGATGACCCTTCTTCGCTACTACCGTGAGGCGCCGATTTTGGAAGAATCGCAACCGACGGGCAAAAGCAGCTTTGCCACCATCCGCCACGGGTGCTGGGCCACGGTCATCGTCGCCGACGATCGTGTCATCGACGTCCATTATCGATTCGTCCCTCCCGGCTTCGACGCCTCGAACGATTGCGAAGCCATCTTCGACGCCTGCGTACCGTAGCGGAGCACCCACCCATCGCAACCAACACCGTCTCGACACCTGACAACGCAACGGCAACCATGATATGGCTACCCACACGATGCGAGAGTGGAGAAATCCGTTCCTTTATATTCTGCTCACGATCGTCACGATCGTGTCTTTGTGGCCGACGGATGGGTGGGCCTTGGAAAAATACGGGCGGCCGCTGCCGTCACTGGACAGTCCAAATGAAAAAGAGCGCGAAGAAGAGCGCGCGGCAGAAGAAAGTTTGGTCGGAGGCTACCTCCTCACCGGCGTTTTCGTGCACAACCCTTCATTTGCCGCCAGGCCGGACAATACCGGCCTCGTCGGCTTGCGCCACATGCTGCATCTTGAAACCGACCTCTATAAACAGTACGTCTCGTTTTACACCGATCAAAACTTCTTTTCAGACCGGACCAACGGCTGGATCGAACTCAGCGAATGGGACGGCACCTATGCCTTGACCGGCGTCGTCGGTCATGTCAATTGGCGCCTACAATATGAGCGTGACGCGCCACTCGACCGGCGTGGCGTGGTGCAAGCCTATGCGGATGTCCTCATGACGGCCCAAATGCAGGCCGTTCAGGACCTGCCCGGATGGCACCGGCTATTCCCCAACCAGAACCTGACGATCTATGCGGGAGGCGGGTGGCTCTTTCACAACCAGAACTATTTTGCCAGGCCCGACAATACCGGCCGCGCCCTGCTCCGGTACGTAGCCCACGCCGACCTGGACCTCTATAAAAACCGAATTGTGCTCTATGGAGACGTCAACCTGTTCACGGATCGAGACGGCGGCAACCAAGCCAAGCCGACGGAGCTGGATTGGATCATCGGATTGGCGGTGCGGTGGAAACAGTCGGAACTTGCAGTGTATTACGAACAGGACCAGCCGCTAGATCGAGGCGGATTGATCCAAAAGTATCTGGCCGTGCAACTGCGCGTCTCTTTCGACATCTCAAAAGGAGACGTGGGATTCGGTCGCTCCTCAACCCAAGAACCCAAACGGTGAGTTCTCCCCCTTTCGCTCCGTTCTCCACTGCTCAAGAACCAAGGTTCTCGGACAATACCGCGCCCTCGGTCTATTCTTCGTGCAAACGCCAGAGGCCGGCCTCGCGCGCCAAACGCGAAGCATGATCAACCTCGTCAACGTGAACAGGCCGGCACAACACCGGATGGGCAAAGGCCTTGGCGGCCGGGTGGTACTGATCCATCACATGGACATAGGTGTCGCGGGAAATCTCGTCGGCCAAAAATTTCATCACCTCGGCCGTCCCAGCTAGATTGCGGGGAAGCACCAGATGGCGAACCAAGAGACCACGGATGGCCAGTCCCTCGTCATCCAACACCAGATCCCCGACCTGCCGGTGCATTTCCTTAATCGCCGCCTGTGCAACGGCCGGATAGTCCGGCACCTTCGAAAGCCGCCGCCCCACCACTGAATCTGCATATTTCATGTCCGGCATATAGATATCCACGATGCCATCCAACAGGCGCAGCATATCCAGATCGTCATAGGCGCTGGTGTTGTACACAAGCGGCAGGCGCAATCCACGTTGAGCCGCCATCAACAGCCCTTCGAGGATCTGCGGCACTTGGTGAGACGGCGACACCAGATTGACGTTGTGACAGCCCTGCTCTTGCAAGCTGAGCATGAGATCGGCCAATTCCTCCGATTCCAACTCTTGACCGTTCGGCCGATGGCTGATCTCGGCATTTTGACAGTAAAGACACCGGAGGTTGCACCCGGCAAAGAAAACAGTGCCGGACCCATACCACCCGCGAATGGGAAATTCCTCACCGAAATGAGGCCCCGCGCTCGCGACCAGCGCCTTGCCGCCGACCAAACAGGTTCCTAATTCACCTGCCAGCCGGTTCACCGCGCAGTGCCGGGGGCAGACCCGACAGGAGGCCAGCATCTGCTTGGCCAGCGCAACCCGCTCATACAGGATGCCACTCCGCAAAAGGGATCGATAGCCCGCCTGGATTTTGGTACCAAGATAGGGCATGGACCGTCTCCTCCCCTTCTTACCGGAGATCAGGCAACCAACAAGATCTCCCTTTACCAGTCGGCGCCCAACCGATCGATCACAAGCTGGTGCACCACCGCATGCTTGCCCAACGTGGCCAAAAAGATCGCCGCCTCCGCCACATCAAAGGGATCAATCTTTTCACTGCGCAGGCGCTCCTCAGGAGAGGCATCAACCAATTCATCGGCGACTCCAGCCGGACAGATGGCGCTGGCCTTGATGTTATACGGCCGTCCCTCATCCGCCAACGCCTTGGTCAGGGCCATGATGCCATGTTTTGAGGCGCTGTACACGCCGGTGCCCGCCCAGGCCTGCACCCCGGCCACGCTGGACATGTTGAGGATCACCCCGCCGCCCTGTTGCTGCATCACACGGAAGCCGGCGCGGCAGCAGAAGAACGTGCCGCGGAGATTCACGTTCATGACCTCATCAAATTCGCGTGCGGATGTCTCTGCCAGCCGGCTCCCTCCAAAGACACCCGCATTGTTGACCAGAATATCCACCCGCTCATACCGGGCAACGGTCTCCGCAAAGAGCCGCTCCACTCGCTGCTCATCGGTCGCACCCGTTTGAATCGCCCAGGCCACTCCG
>JANDJC010000084.1 GCA_024331045.1 Nitrospira sp. | reverse complement strand
ATTTCAGAGGGCCCGAGAATGGCCCGTCACCGCCGCCGGGCCAAGCCCGCCAGGCCGACCAGCCCCGCGCCAAACAGATACGCCGCCGCCGGCAGCGGAATCGGATTGAGATTCCGCACCAGCCAGGCCTCGATGCCGTTCGGACCGAAGCCATACCCCACGATGTGGCGGCCATCGGGAGAAATAGCAGTGGCCCTTGCCAAGGACCAGCCGGTCAATTGGCTCCCCAGGCCATAGTCATCGATCAACACATCCAGCAACGAGCGCATGCCCTGGGATGGATCCCAGATGAAGGCTTGCTCCCTCGTGTTGGAGGTGCTCCCCCCCACCACCACCGCCCCATCGGCCGAGACGCCATCGGCCACGCTAGAGGTCCCCCCCGGCAAGACGCCCAGACCGGTCATGCCAGTTCCTGCTGTCCAGCGAAAGGCTTGAGTCCCCGTGCTGGAGCCGCTCTGCCCCACCACGACCGCCCCATCGGCCGAGACGCCAGAGGCCTGGCTATAGCCCCCCCCCGGCAAGATGCCTAACGGAATGAACTCCGCCGCCTGGCCTGCCCCCGGCCCCAGCAGCAGGCTCCCCGCCAGCAAAAGGCCATGGACGAGCCCCACGCCCCCGACTCTCAATTCTCTTTGCGATTCTCCTCGCCTCACCCCTCTTCGCTTTGCCCCATTGCCCCACCGGTCGCCATCACCCTCCGGTCTGTTCCTCATTCCATTCCTCCTCCCTCGCCCCCGCAAGCTATTCCCCAGCCCCATCGCGCTGATCGGACTCATCGGGCCCCTCCATTTCTTATAAAATTTCTTATAAATCTTTATTAAATTACGATCTAGACTCGTCCTCTGCCTCTTCTCTCTGACGCTTCCATGCACGCTTCCATAAAATACTCTTCCACGACTCCATAACGACTCTGACGGCTGACCCGCTAAGGCCCTGCTGCGTCGGGCTCTTCTCTTGCCCCCGGCTCGCTGCTGCTCGCCCCCACGACAGCCCTTCTGCTTCTGCCGCGCTCTGTCCTGCTGCGTCCCGATCCGTCCTCCTTTCTCCGCCCTCCTCCCGCTCGCTTCCCTGTAACTCCTCTCGCTCGGCCGGCCCACTCCCGCTTCTGGCCGCACACGGACCTCCCCCGCGCATCTTCCCCTCTGCCCCGTGCCCCTTTACCCTCGTCGCCGGTCGAGGTCAACCCCCTCGTTTGTAGGGGATCTCCTCGCACGACTCGCGGCCGGCCACTCCCGCTTCTGGCCTCACACCGGCCTCCCCCCTATCATTCCCCTAGGCGATGGCCCATGTCCCTTTCCTCTCATGACTGGGGACTGTCAACCCCTTTGTTGTGGGGCCGCTTCCATGCAGGCTGGCTGGATTCCCCCCGTGACCGGTTGTCAACCATTCGCCTGTCTCCTCTCGTTGTAGCCGCACCGGCACCGGCGGCCGGCCTTCCCTATCACGCGAATGTGTTCCGGCCGTTCCGTCAGGCGCACGGTATCACCCCGCACTTCGACGAGATCGTGGCGTCCCCGTTCCTCCATGAGAGGGAGAATATCAACCCGTTCATTGCGACGTTCCAGGAAGGTGACGAAGCCGGCGAGCGATCTGGCCTGGCGGAGAAATTCCTCCAAGCGACGCCAGAGCTTGGGCCAGATGGGTGCAATGGCGGCCAGATCCTTGTAGCCAGTGATCGTGACCCCAGTGCGGGTGCGATCGAGAGGCCAATACCCCACCTGGTTCTTTTTGGCGTGGGCCACGGCCTTATCGATCTCTTCTCGGAACGCCGCAAAGAGCGTGTTGTAGTAAAGCGGATAGGCAAAGCCGGCCTTGGCCTGCTTGACATTGACCGATTGCCGCAGCCAGGCACGATCGAGTCGCACCACCGAGCCATCCTTTTGGGACGTCGTGCCGGCAAACACAAAGGCAATCGGTCGCCCGGAGGTATCGTCGGTCATCCGGGCCAAAATGTACCCGACCGGCTCGGGGTTCGTCCGGCGGTCAAAGCCGATCAGCCGAAGCATGTGATCCCGTGCTTGCGTGGAAAGGGGCTTGATCGCCATCTTTTCGATAGCGTCGATTCCTTCAAACCGCAATTGAACCGTGCCCTTGTTGTGGGCGCCTCGACCGATTTCCGGCGGCTTGCCTTCCAGTCGTCTCCACACCTTGAGGTCATTTGCCAGGAAGCGGACCGAGTCTCCATCGGGAATACCAGCCAGCGGCTTGAATCGGCCCTTGATGAGAGTAAAGGGCATGGAAGCCTCCTTTCAGCGAGAGGAAGAAGGGCGAGTAGTCCCCCTTACTTATGATGGCCTGCAAGTCGTTCGTCGCAAGCGTAGCCGTAACAGGATACGGTCGAGGATGGCGCTTGCGCGGGGACGGTCAGACATTGAACCGGAAATAGACGATGTCGCCTTCCTGGATCACATAGTCCTTCCCTTCGAGGCGGAAGAGTCCCTTTTCTTTCACTTTGGCTTCGGAGCCGCAGGCGATCAGATCGTCATAATGATAGACCTCGGCGCGGATGAACCCCCGTTCCATGTCCGAATGGATTTTGCCCGCCGCCTGCGGGGCCTTGGTGCCGCGCGGAATGGGCCAGGCCCGCGATTCGGTTTCTCCGGCGGTGAAGAAGGTGACGAGGTTGAGCAGTCCGTAGGCTTCGCGCGCGAGCCGGGCGAGGCCTGATTCGGCCATTCCCAGTTCCTTGAGAAAGGCAGCCCGTTCGGGTTCCGGTAACGATGCCACCTCCGCCTCAAGCTGGCCGCAGAGGACCACGACTCCGGCGCCGCGTTTCGCGGCGAACTCGCGCACGGCCTGCACCATCGCATCGTCGGCTTGTTGACCTTCGGAGACGTTGGCCACGAACAACACCGGCTTGGCGGCAAGGAGCTGACACTCATTGAGAATCAGCCGCTCATCCGGCGTGTAGGTTACATTGCCGAGCCACTCCCCTTTGTTGAGTCGGTCCATCAACCGCCCGAGAAACTCCAGTTCGAACGCCGCCTTCTTGTCGCCGGCCCGGACCTTCTTTTCCGTTTTTTGTTTGCGCCGCTCGAGCGTCTCCAGGTCGGCCAACATCAATTCGGTTTCGATGACCCCGATGTCGCGAAGGGGATCGACGGTTCCGCTCACGTGAACCACCTCGGTCCCCTGAAAACAGCGCACGATGTGCAGCAGCGCGTCCACCTCGCGAATATGGCCTAAAAACTGATTGCCGAGCCCTTCGCCCTTGCTCGCCCCCTCGACCAATCCGGCGATGTCCCGCACTTCCAGCGTGCTGTAGGTGGTTTTTTTTGACTTGAAGATGGCGGTGAGAACGTTCAATCGCGGATCAGGGACCAGGGCGATACCGATGTTGGGATCGACGGTCGCAAAGGGGTAATTGGCCGCCAACGCGCCGCCGCCGGTCAGCGCATTGAAGACCGTCGTCTTGCCGACGTTCGGCAGCCCGATCATGCCGCAACAGAGTCCCATGCCGTGAGATTCGACGGTTCGGAAGTTTGCCCTGTCAAGCTTGAACGCTCAACGGGAGGAATCTTTCACGACTCGCCGCGTTCCTTTCCTTCCCATCCTTCCCGCACGTTTCCTTCCCGCACGTTGAACCGGTTCATCGCCGCCGCCGCGCCTCTGTGGATCACCCACTCCAAGGCGTCCACTGCCCGCTCAAGGCAGGGCTCTAGCATTTGCCTTTCATCGGCCGTGACCGGCTCCAACACATAGTCGGCGGGGTTTTGACCCGGCGCCGGACGGCCGATCCCGATTTTGATCCGCACGAACCGAGACGTCCCAAGCGCCTCGATCACGGATCGCACCCCATTGTGCCCGCCGTGCCCCCCGTCGGATTTGATGCGGAGCCGCCCCGGCTCCAGGTCGAGATCGTCGTGGATGAGAATGAGATCGTCGGGCGTCAGGCTCAGCTCGCGCAGGAGGCCTTTCAGAGGAGGCCCCGTGACGTTCATCCAATCGAGCAAGCCGGCCAACGTGACCGGCTCCGATCCGAGCCGTCCGGTTCCGATTCGAGCAGCCTGTCGTGGTTTGAGAGAGATCGCCCACCGCGCGGCGGCCCGTTCGATGACCCACATGCCGACATTGTGACGGGTCCGGGCGTAGGCTGGTCCGGGATTGCCCAATCCGACGAGGAGGCGCAACGTTACTTCTTCTTTTCAGCCTCTTTCTTTTCCGCCTTGGGCGCGGCTTCCTTCTTTTCTCCGGCCTTTCCTTCGCCGGCAGGCGCCCCGGCCTTGGTCGCCTCGGCGCCCGCTCCTTCACCCGCCGCTTCCTTGCCCTTGGCGATAACTTCTGGCTCCGCTCCGGCCGCGGCTCCGCTTGTCAACAACGCCTCGAGCTTGGCTTCGGAAAGCGGCGCCGCCACGCTTACCACCATCTGATCAGGATCATCCAGCAACCGAATCCCCTCGCCCACCGTGAGTTCTTTGACATGGATGCCGCTACCAATGGTCAATGCGGACGCATCGACCTCAATATGATCCGGCAACACCGTTGGCAGACACTCAATGGACAATTCACGAAGGTTGTGATGCAGCACGCCCCCTTCCTTGACGCCGGCCGGCGTCCCTCCCACGACTTGAATCGGCACCTTGACCCGAATCGGCTTGTTCATCGATATCTCAAAGAGGTCGGCGTGCAATACGGTCCCGCTCACTGGATCAAGCTGATAGTCGCGCAGCAGCGCCGTCCGCTGAGGATTGGACTTGGCTCCCTCAATAGTCAGGGTGATCAACGCCGCACTGCCTGCCGGCGACTTCAAAATCTTCATCAACGAGGTTGGACTCACGGACAACAACATGCACTCCCCCTGGCCATACAGCACCGCCGGGATCTTTCCCGCTCGACGCATGGCCCTGGCCGCCCCCTTCCCCGCCCGCTCTCGCACCGTCGCCACCAGCTCGAACTTCATGATGATGCTCCTTTTGCTCTCTTTTGTCGCCGCGCACGGCCCGTCGAAATCTCGACACCCAGACTTACGCAAAGAGTGAACTGACCGACTCGTCTTCATGGATACGTCGGATCGCTTCCCCCAAGAGAGGGGCCACCGACAATTGATGCAGCTTGGGACACACTCGCTCCTTTCCCCGCAAGGGAATGGTATTGGTCGTCACGACTTGCGTGAGACACGAATTCTGCAGTCGTTCCAACGCCGGCCCGGATAACACGGCGTGCGTGCAGGCGGCCCAAACTTCGCGGGCTCCCTGATCGGCGCACGCCTGCGCCCCCTGCACAATGGTGCCGGCGGTATCGATCATGTCATCCAACAGGAGAACGCTCCTCCCCTTGACATCGCCGATGATGTTCATGACCTGGGCGTGATTCGGCCCTTCCCGTCGCTTGTCGATGATCGCCAGCGTCGCCTGAACCCGCTTAGCAAACGCTCGCGCCCGCTCCACCCCACCGGCATCGGGGGAGACCAGCACCAAATCGTCGACCTTCCGCTTTTGAATGTATTCCAGCAATACCGGCATGGCGTAGAGATGGTCCACCGGCACATTAAAGAATCCCTGGATTTGCCCTGCGTGCAGGTCCATCGTCAGCACCCGATCGGCGCCCGCCGTGGTGATCAGGTCGGCGACCAGCTTGGCGGTGATCGGCACGCGCGGCTGATCCTTGCGATCCTGGCGGGCATAGCCGAAATAGGGAATGACGGCGGTGATGCGATTCGCCGATGACCGTTTGAGGGCGTCGATGATGATCAACAGCTCCATCAACGAATCATTGACGGGATGGCAACAGGACTGCACGACGAACACGTCCGCGCCGCGCACGTTTTCCTCGATCTTGACCCGAATTTCTCCGTCGCTGAACGAGGAGACGGTCGCTTCTCCAAGGTTTTGTCCCAAGTACGCGCAGATTTCCTGTGCAAGGGCAAG
>JANDJC010000083.1 GCA_024331045.1 Nitrospira sp. | reverse complement strand
GCGCTGTGGATGATCCGACCAATGCCGAACTGCCGGGCGGCAAGGAGACATTGTTCATCATCATCGATATACAGCGACCGCGATGGATCAAACCCAACCAATCGGTGGCAGGAAGGCCAGTATTCTGGCCGCATCTTCAGAGCTCCCACTTCGAAGGCATCGACGATTCGATCCACATACCGGTCAAGACCGGTTTTGGCTGTTTTCACCGCCACCCCCGCACGGTGCGCATTGGTCACAATCGTGAGCCGCTTGCCCATGGAACGCAGCGCACGCAGAAAGTCCTCGGCTCCTGGCAGAAAACCAATCAGGTGAGCCAACTCTTTGTGGAGCGCCACCACGTCGATGCCAATTTGGTCGGTCCAATACTCCAGATCCGTCCATACTAACTCCCCTTCCACCGACCGATACATGGCCATGAGGCGGGTACGGGCCTCTTCGAACGAGAGGCCATGGAGCGTTGCATACCGGCGGGGCAGCTCTTCTTCAAACAAGACATTGTCGAAATGACGATCTAGCAAGGTTCCATCCATATCGAGCAACACATGGTCGATCTGCCCCCACAGAGTTTCCTCAGGTGACATACTCATCCTCCCCTGTTGCTCCGACTCTACCATGGGTCTTGGTCGCCTCGACATCCATTCTCTTGTCATCCGACCGAAGCTGGTGCTACGGTCTAGGGTCTGAACACTGCTGACGAAGAGTCTGATACCCTCGCATGGACCACGTTCTCTCGCAACAGCCATTGGAGCCTTCGCCCCCCCTGGGGATCCCCTCGTCCCTTCCCACCATTGCGATCATTGGCCGGCCGAACGTCGGGAAATCGACGTTATTCAACAAGATCCTGGGAGCCAAGACCGCTATTGTGGATGACATTCCCGGTGTGACCCGCGACCGGAACTACGCCGAGACCACCTACCGTGGACGGCCGTTCCGGCTGGTGGACACGGGGGGGCTCGAACCTTCGGCCTCCGAAGGGATGTTAGCCTTGATCCGGCGACAATCCGAGCTGGCCATCGCTGAAGCGGATATTCTAATTGTCCTGATGGATGGGCGGGTCGGCTTGACTCCCGCAGACCAAGAGGTTTTTCGCCTGTTGCGCGGTATCGCTAAGCCCCTGTTCATCGCCGTCAACAAAATCGACACACCGGAAGCAGAGCCTTTGATGGCTGATTTTTATCAAGCCGGCGTGGACACCTTGTATCCGATTTCCGCCGAACATGGGTTGGGGGTAGCGGAATTGCTGGACGCCATCTACCCGTTTCTCCCTCCTGCGCAGGAAGGGCAGGAATCGTCGGTCCAGATTCCGCGCATTGCGGTGGTCGGTCGCCCCAATGTCGGCAAATCCACGCTCGTGAACACTCTCGTCGGTCAAGAGCGCTCGATCGTCAGCGACATCCCAGGCACCACCAGGGACCCCGTCGATTCCCTCGTCACTCGCGAAGGCCGCTCTTATCTGTTCACCGACACTGCGGGGATCCGACGTCGGGGGAAAATTGGGCGAGGGGTCGAAGGCTACAGTGTGCTGCGCGCGCTCAAGGCCATGGGTCGCTCCGACCTC
Organism: Nitrospira sp.; assembly: GCA_024331045.1. Lineage (GTDB taxonomy): Bacteria > Nitrospirota > Nitrospiria > Nitrospirales > Nitrospiraceae > Nitrospira_D. Next base: position 4,477 of record JANDJC010000083.1, on the reverse strand, counting down.
GCCGTCTTAGTTCTGGACGGAGTCGAGGGAGTCACCGAGCAAGACGCCAAACTCGCCGGTGCGATTCTCAAACAGGGGCGGGGCTGCCTCTTATGGGTCAACAAATGGGATCTTCGCCGGAACGACCCGAATGCCCGCAAGGACTTTGATCTGCATCTCCACAGACGGCTGCCTTTTTTGACCTGGGCCCCAGTCCTGTACGGATCGGCGATCCAACCGGATTCTGCCAATCGGTTGTTTGTGAGCATCGACGACGTATTTACGATGTTCTCCAAACGGGTGCCCACCGGCGCCCTGAACAGTTGGCTGCAAACTCTTCTCTCTTCACACCCGCTGCCAGCCCGCACCGGCAAACCAACCAAAATCACGAAATCCGCCTTCATCACCCAGGTCGCGACCGCTCCTCCAGTTTTCGCCTTGTTCGTGGGACATCCGGAGGACATCTCGTCCGCCTACCTTCGATTTCTCGAAAACCAACTGCGCAACACTTACGACTTTACGGGGACACCCCTTCGCATTTTGGTCAGAAAAAAATAGTGGGCGTCCGCCTAGTTTTCCCATCGAGGCACGAGACAACCAAAAGCCGCTTTCAAATTGACTGCCCCGGCCACCCATGTTATTCCCATGACGCAGCGGATGGAGGTCGCTACGGACGATCGAGTGTCTGCCTGCAACGGTGGCTATGTCTCGCTGGCGTGGTCAGATCGCACCCTCTTCTCGTTCACGATGTCCACGCGGGTGGGGCACTGCGCCGACGCTGCTCGCCGTCTTCTTCGCCTGTATCTCCAGTGGAGAACCCATCTTTGCCGAGGATGAAACTGACTTCGTCGAGGAGTCGAACTTCTTTGAAGACCAGACCCATGGCCAACTCCCGAACCAGCCATCCGACACATCCAATGTTCCGGCCGCTGACGTCATTCCATCGATCACTCTCACCGGTCACGTCTGGCGAACCAGGCCCGGCCTTGTCTTTTTAAAGACACCCATCGGTCTGCTGACCCTAAGCTCGAAGACCACGCTCAAGGATCTCTTCGCTTCACAGGTTGTGACCCTGTATGTGCATGACGCCCATTGGCTCATCGAGATTCGAAAACGGAATGACGGATCACTCGTGCATCGCTATCTCGGTGGTCCGTTTCGGCAGAGCAAGACAGATAAGCATACGTTGGTTCTATGGACTCCAGAGGGAGAAAAGACGTTCCACATCGGCTCCCACGAGCGGTGGTTTGCTGATCTGAGGGAAGGCATGCCGGTTATCGTCGAAGTCGATCAAACAGACACGATCGTGGGCGTGCACGATGTCCAGTTCGATCTTCAAATTGGTCAACTCCCCACCGGCCAGTCCAACACGCACCTCGCTCTGGCCGGAACAGTGGATAAGCTGAAATCCAACTTCATTTTCCTTCGCACCCCTCTCGGCATCGTCAACGTGAACAGCAAGATCGGCATCCGGCAGGTCCGCATCGGTCAGATCGTGACCTTGCGCATTCATGGCCGCCACGTCGTCGCCGACGTCATGGCACCGGATTCCCGCTCAGCCTCCCGTCGATTCGTCACCGGTCCGCTGGAATTCGCCACACCGGACCGAACCAAGGTGAAACTCTGGACACCCGAAGGCGAACAGATCGTCTCGATCGATAAGACGGACCATGGGAAAGCGGTCCTGGCCGGCCTCAAGGAGGGCCAGCCTATTACCGCTGAACTGAACGACGCGGGCAGCCTCGTCGAATTTCATCGCCTCCACTGATCCCTTGCTCCATCTCGGCCTTGACTCTCTTTTCAATTCGCCCGTACACTAGCCGGCACATGGTACCTCCTCGCTCCTCCCAGGGCACTTCCAAGCACACTCCTACGGCAGCGGATCTCCAAAATGCCTTCGACACCCTTTATAGAGACCATGTGGATTTGATGTACCGGTACGCAAGCCGGCTCTGTGGAGAAACGGAGGCTGCAAAAGATCTCGTGCAAGAAACGTTTTTGAATGCCTATCGCGGATTCAAACGCTTTCGCGGCGACGCACGGATTTCTACCTGGCTCTACACCATCGCTTCCCGTGCCTGCCTTCGGATGCGGCGACGGCGAAAAGGGGAACCCGATCACGAATTGTCGCTCGAAGAATTCGTCCCTACGAACGACGGAGAACTCCGCCTCCAGATTCCGGTGGAAGACCTGAGCCCGGAACAGGTGCTCCACAACAAACAACTCCGGCAAGCGCTCAACGACGCGATTGACAGATTGCCCCCAAAATATAAAATGGTGTTGGTACTGCGCGACATGGAGGGACTGAGCGCCAAGGAAGTGGGAACCATCATGGGATTACAGGAGCGGGCTGTCAAATCACGGCTCCATCGTGCGCGACTGTTTGTACGCCGCGAGCTCAGCCGGCAGGGTCTGGCCGGGGGTCCCTCCTCACCGATCAGACACAGATTCCAAGTGAAGACGACAACGATGCCCAAACGCCAGACGCCCAACCATCCCCCTCGTTCCACCTCCGAGCCCCATCGCCATCGCTCAGGGCACTGCCTCCGCATTCTTCGTGCCTTGTCGGCTTTTATCGACGACGAACTGCCACGCCAGGTCTGCCAGGAAATCCGTCAACATCTGGGAGCCTGCCCTCGATGCGAGGAGTTCGTCACCTCCCTTCGCCAGACAGTTTCCCTCTGTCGCCACATTCCCGCGCCGGTTCTTTCACCCCGTGACCGTGCCCTGATGCGAGAGAAAATTCTGGCGGCTGTCCGCCGGTGATCGCTCATGGCTGAATCAACCGTCTCCCTCTACCGGCTCGCGACGAGTTTGTGGTACGGTTGAAAGCCGGTCAATTCCTCAACGTGACCAACATGTACGATCCACATCCCGCAACAGAAGGACTATTCTCATGAGCACAACCCAGCGATGGCCAGTATTGGTTGCATGGATTTGGGGAATCAGTACCGTGGTCGTTTTCGACATGGATGTGTCGGCAGCGGCCCCCTCTCAGAAGACACATGGGCTGGCCGATAAGGCCGCGATCGAGACCGTGCTCACCTATGCTACCGCAATTTCGCGGGGCGATCGCGCCACATTCGGCAGATTAGACTTCTCCTGCCAGTATCGACGGGTCACGGAATCGCAGCAAGGTTCCCCCATGTCAAACGCATCCCTCTATGAGCAATGTTGGCAGGAGATGGCGCACTCCCATACCCACCTCCTCAAGCGGACGGATCGCGGCATGGACGTGCTCTGGCCCAGCACGGGCCCACTGGTGCTTTATGGAGACGACCTACCAGAGCTTCCCGCCTCCGCCTTTGTGATGGATGTGATCGGGCTCACTCCTCCTGGAAGCGGACTCCGCCTGACCCCAACAGCGACCAGACGCATTCCCAACGGTTCATTTCGCCTCAAGTCGGACGGCCCCGTCCTCAGCGTGCCCACCACCGTCGTCGAGATGACAGTTCACTACCAGGACCCCTTGACCTCTCCTGTCACCTATGCTCCCGGCACGGTGCGGTGGACCAACACCGTGAAGCGGGCCAGAGGAGCGTTGAAGTCCGTTACCACCCAATGGGTCATGTTCTCTGGACTCAAAACATACGGATTCGCCGAGGATCGTGCCGTCGTGCTCCGTCCCGTTCCTCAAAGAGCCGACAGTACCGGCCTCTCGCCCGAGATCATCCCCTTCGCAACGGAAAAAAGCCGTGCGCTCCCGAGCTCATTGGCGTGGTGGGGGCCCCAGGATCAATCAGGCACGTTGACCGCTGCGGCAGTCAGGGCGGCGTCGTTTCCCGAGTTGCGCGACCGGGTCGCATTGCTTAACCGCATCCTGATCATTGATCCAAACCATATTGAGGCCCTGACGATTTTGTCCAAACACCTCTACACCGCGCTGCTGCAGCAGGCCGCGGAGAGGCATCACATGATCGTTAAGACCCCTGCCCTCGCCCGCCTCCTCAATGAGTTTTACTGGAACATTTATTCAGCGGCCGGCCGAGTGGAACTGGCGAGCACCATGGAGATGGGAGGCTTGACAGAACCAACCCCAGCGGATCTTCTCTACCGCATGCTGCCAGCCATGGAAACCCTGGCTCGTCTCCACCCCGAACTATTGGATAATCGATTCCGGCTGGGGATTGCCTACCGGTGGAACAACGACCAACTCCCTATGATCCAGACTTTCGAGGCCCTGGTCCGAGATATTCCGGACCACCAACGGCCTCAAAAGGTCGAGGCCTTGCTCCAACTCGCCTGGTCACGCATCAACAAGGTCGCGTGGAACCGGGTACTGCACGATCCCGACAGTGTCAAAGCCTATTCGGACGCTGAGGCAGCCCTAGCGCTGGCCGAGCTGCCGACAGACAAATTCTTGGCCGAATACACCATGGCCTACTGCATGATCTTCATGCCGAACTATGGAGACAAGGCCAAGCTGCTCCATCATCTGACGGAAGCCAAACGATGGTTTGACCAGATCGCCGACAAACATGAGCAGGATGAGGTGGTG
>JANDJC010000082.1 GCA_024331045.1 Nitrospira sp. | reverse complement strand
CAGTGAAGACCACATCGTCAAGCTCCGCGAGATCATTGAACGGGACTATCGAGTGGAAGGCGATCTTCGAAAAGAGGTCGCGATGAACATCAAGCGGCTGATTGACACGGGGACCTATCGGGGGTTGCGTCACCGGAAGGGGTTGCCCGTTCGAGGTCAGCGGACAAAAACCAATGCTCGAACGCGGAAGGGGAGACGGCCTGGGGTGGGCAGCAAGCCGAAACCGACAAAACCCAAAACCGCGTAGGAACTCGTGACGGGGGAAACAGACCGTTGGAGGGGAACGCATGAGTGTCAAAAAGGGAAAAAAGAAGGAACGCCGGATCGTCCAGAGCGGGATCGCGCATGTGCAGGCCTCGTTCAACAACACGATCGTGACCATTACCGATATGAGTGGCAACACGGTTGTGTGGGCGAGCGCGGGCAATCAGGGGTTCAAAGGGTCGAGAAAGAGTACCCCCTTTGCTGCCCAACGGGCGGGTGAAGCGGCTGCTCGAAAGGCCATGGAATGTGGGATGCGGCAGGTTGATGTTTATGTCAATGGGCCAGGGTCCGGCCGGGAATCGGCGATTCGGTCGTTGCAAGCTGCTGGTTTGCGAATCAATCTGATTCGAGATGTGACGCCGATTCCTCACAACGGCTGTCGGCCTCCCAAGCGGCGGCGCGTGTAGCATCGTTCCAATAGGGTGGTCTGTGGCGAGGAACCGGCATAGGCTGGTGTGGTGGTCGTGACGTAACGAGGAGGATAGAGTGGCAAAGTATCGCGGTCCTGTATGTCGCCTTTGTCGGCGAGAGGGAGAAAAGTTGTTTCTCAAGGGCGCGCGCTGCATGACTGAAAAATGCGCTATCGAAAGGCGGAGCTACCCGCCTGGGCAACACGGACAAGGGAGGCAGCGGACGTCCGATTACAGTATTCAGTTGCGGGAAAAGCAAAAGCTGCGGCGAATCTACGGGTTGCAAGAAAGGCAATTTCGGGGAATCTTTCGGAGAGCCGCGCGCCAGGTGGGGGTAACGGGCGCCGCGTTGTTGCGCTTGCTGGAATGTCGTCTGGATAACGTGGCGTATCGGCTGGGGTTTGGTGTGTCACGGAAACAGGCTCGGCAAATTGTCAATCATGGTCATCTCCTGGTCAATGGAAAGACGGTGACGGTGCCCGGGGCTCTGGTGAAGGTCGGTGACGTGATCGAGGTTTGTGAACGGAGTCGCAAGCTTGCTGTGATCCAAGAAGCCTTGGAAGCCGTTGAAAGCCGAGGGATTCCTGATTGGCTCGAGCTGGACAAAGAGGCTTTCAAGGGGATTGTTCGTTCATTGCCAGCCAAAGAGCAAATTGTGTTGCCCGTGAACGAGCAAATGGTTGTGGAGTTGTACTCCCGGTAGCCAGCCGGTCATAAAAGGCTCGGCCAAGAACACGGGCCAGCCACGTGATTGTCCCACCACCGGTTGATGATATGGAGGTCAAGGGAAGGGGAGGGATTATGATCAAGGCGATGAAAGACTTTCAAATCCCCCTGCGGGTGGAAGTCGATAAAGATACGCTGTCGCCGACGTATGGTCGGTTTACCGCCGAGGCGTTCGAACGTGGTTTTGGGACCACGATCGGAAACGCCTTGCGGCGGGTGTTGTTGTCGTCCCTCACAGGCGCCGCTGTGACAACGGTGAAGATCGAAGGCGTGGTCCATGAATTTTCAACGATTCCTGGTGTGACGGAGGATGTGACGGCGATCATCTTGAACATCAAGAGTCTTCGGTTGGCGCTTCACACGGAGAAGCCCAAAACGATTCGCTTGAAAAAGACGGGGCCTGGTGAAGCAAAGGGGTCCGATATCATTCATGATGCGGATGTGACCATCCTCACGCCGGACCTGCACATTGCTACGTTGGACAAAGACGCGACGCTGGATATCGAGATGACCGTCAAACACGGGCGGGGGTATGTGCCAGCGGAGCGCAACAAAGAAGAAGGGTTGCCTATTGGCGTCATTGCTATTGATTCCATCTTTACACCGATCAGGCGCGTGAACTTCCAGGTTGAGAACGCGCGGGTAGGACGCATGACCGACTACGATAAACTGACCATGGAGATTTGGACGGACGCCACCATTTCTCCCCGCGATGCGCTGTCAACGGCCGCGAGTATCCTGCGCGAGCATCTGGACATTTTCATCAATCCTGAAGAACGCGGTGAACGCAAGGCCGAACCAGGACGCGAAGAGGCGCAACGCGAGATCAATAAACACCTGTCTCGTAGCGTCAATGAGTTGGAGTTGTCCGTACGGGCGGCCAATTGTCTGAAGAATGCCAACATTAAGACCATTGGAGACCTCGTGCAGAAGACCGAAAGTGAAATGCTGAGGACCAAGAATTTTGGGAAAAAGTCCCTCAATGAGATCAAAGAGATCTTGGCAGAAATGGGGCTATCCCTCGGCACGAAATTGGAGACGTTGCAGTCGCCCAATGGGGGAACAAAGGCGGAGTAGGTTGGAAAGAAGGCAAGAGGACTACCGTGCGACATAGAAAAAAGGGCCGACAACTCGGCAGAAAAACCAAACATCGATGGGCGTTGTTCCGCAGTCTCGTGACGGCGTTGCTCGATCATGAGCGCATTGAAACGACGGAGGCGAAAGCCAAGGAAGTTCGTGGATTCACCGATCGGATGATCACTTTAGGGAAAGAAGGAACGCTGCCGGCCCGGCGACGCGCGCTTGGATTTTTGCGTAGCAAGACCGTCGTGTCGAAACTGTTTGGAGAGGTCGCGCAGCGCTTTAAGGATCGTCCGGGCGGCTACACTCGCATGATCAAGACCCGTCGACGAGTGGGGGACGGGGGAAGGATGGTGGCAATTGAACTTGTTGACCGGCCCGATACAGCCGTACGCAAGAAGTCTGCTGCCAGTCCGGCTCAACCATCCGTCCCAGAAGGGCAAAAATCCAGCTAACAGATCTTTGTCTTTAGCTTGGTAGAAAAGCATTCGCTTCAGTCAGGCGCCTCTTCGGTCACGGACCGAAGGGGCGTTTCTGTCTCTTCCTCAGGAGACGTTTACTTGCTTCCCCTCGCATGCTACGATCGCGCCTGATTAGCAGTCGCATGATGTGGTGGAGATCGCATGTGGAAACAGGCGTCCAGAAACATATTGCTAGCCATCAGCGGCGTGCTGTCCTTGTTTCTTGTCTATGTGCTTGCCAGGAACGCAGAGTCGGTGCCCTCCGGAGGAAAGCTCTCGCCCGAGACCGTGGAGCGGGCAGACGCCAAGATCTCGGAATTTGTGTTCACTCAGTCCAACAAAGATCAAATTGAATGGAAAATTACGGCCAAACAGGCAAGGTTGTTTGAGGGTGAACAACAAGCCCACTTGAATGATGTGACCGTGACATTGTACGGAGGGGAAGGCAAGGCGTTTAACGTAACGGGCGAAGAGGGGATCTTTGACATGGCGACTAAATCCTTTTCATTGTTCAATAAAGAGGCTCCTCTTATGGTCGAAACACGGGATGGATATACAATTTATACGAATCATGTCACATGGACCAATGAAAGCAAGGAAGTCGCCACAAGGGATCCTGTGCGTATTGTCGGTCGTGGTGTCGAAGTGACCGGGCGGGGTTTTTTAGTGAGGTTGACATCGGAGGAATTTGAGGTGCTTGAAGATGTACGCGTCGCTCTTATTCCTGTTTCTTAGTGCGATGGCGGCGGTCGTGACGGGCGATGTCCAGGCTGCTCAAGGGAGTGGCGCGAAACCGCCCGGCGAGGCTGGAGCGGTTCCCACTACAATTACCTCCAACAAGATGACGGTGCGTAATCGCGAAAACCAAGCCATTTTTGAGGGAAACGTCGTTCTAACCCGAGGCGCCCTCGTGGTCAATTCCGAAAAAATGATCGTGTTTTTCCATGGTCAGGCCGGAGATCCTGAGCGGGGACCGGCGGAGAAACGCTCGGAGACGTTGCCGTCGCCCACGGGTCGCTCACTTGAACGGGTGGAAGCCATCGGGCATGTCACGATCAAGCAGGAAAACGGACATGCGACCTGTCAAAAAGCCGTCTATTTTAGCAACGAAGAGAAGATTGTCATGACAGGCGATCCGGTGGCATGGGAAAAAGGAACACGGGTCAGCGGCCGTCAAATTACCATCTATTTGGCCGAGGAACGGAGCGTCGTCGAAGGTGGTTCTCACGTTCGCATCGAAGAGGCTGGTCAGTTCAAACCATGACGCAAGCCCTTTCTGTGGTGCTGGAATCCGAGCCATCTGCCTCTCAGAAGAGACAGGTCCCCACGCTGCAGGCGAGAGGCCTTAAGAAAAGTTTCCGCGGTCGTCAAGTGGTGAAAGGGGTTGATGTCGAGGTGCGGGCTGGAGAAGTGGTGGGCCTGCTAGGGCCCAACGGTGCGGGCAAGACCACGATCTTCGATATGATCGTGGGCCTCTGCCAGCCTGATCACGGCGAAATCATGCTCAATGGGGAACTTATCACCGACTTGCCGATGCACAAGCGGGCCAGGAAAGGGGTCGGCTATTTACCCCAGGAATCATCGGTGTTCCGCCGACTGTCCGTGGAGCATAATGTCCTCGCGATTCTTGAAATGTTGGGGTATCCTCGTCCGGAGCGCATGCGGCGGGTGGATGCGTTGTTGGAAGAACTTGATTTGTCGCATCTTCGGCACAGCATGGCCTATGCCCTTTCGGGAGGAGAGCGCCGACGGCTTGAAATTACAAGAGCGCTGGCTGCGACGCCGTCGTTCATGCTACTGGATGAGCCCTTTGCGGGGATTGACCCCATTGCCGTCGGCGATATCCAGCAGATCATCAAGCGGCTCCGAAGCAAAGGGATCGGCATCTTGATCACCGATCATAACGTGCAAGAAACATTGTCGATCGTGGATCGAGCGTATATCATCAATGAAGGATCGATTCTGGAAGCGGGAGTCCCTGAGGAGATCGTTAAAAGCGAAATTGCCCGAGCCGTCTATTTAGGAGAGCGGTTCACGATGGAACGGAGGGGAAGTCAGTCGCTATGAAACTCCGTCTGGATTTGAAGCTGAGCCAGAAATTAATCATGACGCCACAGTTGCAGCAGGCAATCAAGTTGCTGCAATTGTCGCGGTTGGAGCTCCAGCAGAGTTTGACGCAGCATCTGTTGGAAAATCCTTTGTTGGAAGAACTGCCAACCGAGGGGGACGACGGGGAAGCAATCGCGGCGGATGAAAAGCTTGATCGATCGGAATCGATAGATGGGGCAGACTATGCTGGTGACGAACTGGAATCATCAGATGAGCAAGATATGCCAGAAGGATTCTCCGTCTCAGGATGGGAGGACTATTATGGAAGCGATCGTCGCTCCAGCCGCTCTCGACTGGCTGCGTCCTCTCCGGACGATTTTCCTTCTTACGAACAGACCGTCGCAAAAGCGACCTCGCTCGAAGAACATCTTCTCTGGCAGCTGTCGTTGTCCGGATTGTCGGAACGGCAGAAACAGGTGGGGAGGTTGATCATCGGCAATCTGGATGACGACGGCTATCTTCGCATGTCCATGGCGGAGGTGGTGGCCGGTACGGCTTTTTCTGAGGAGGAGGCAGAAGCCGTCCTTCGCGAGATTCAAACATTCGATCCAACGGGAGTTGGCGCGAGGAACCTTTCCGAGTGTCTGCTGCTCCAACTGGGACATCTGGGTCGAAATCCAATGGGCTCGTTAGGGGCAAGGCCAGGAGCCTTGAGGGGATCGGTCGTTGAGGCCATCATTCTGCATCACTTAAAGGACCTTGAGAAAAAACAGTATGCGCGGATCGCCAAAGCGTTGAATGTGACGCTCGATGAAGTCTTCCAAGCGACCAAGATCATCGAAAACTTGGAGCCGAAACCTGGCCGGCCCTTTTCAAATACGCAAAACTATGTGATCGTTCCGGACGTCTTTGTCGTCAAGGATGAGGGAGAGTGGGTCGTTTTGCTCAATGACGAGGGGCTGCCCAGAATGAGAATCAATCCTTATTATAAGCAGTTGATGGGGTCGGGACAGGATGGCAGCCCGGAAACCAAGGCATACATGGATGAAAAGTTGCGAGCGGCGCAATGGGTCATTCGAAGCATTGAGCAGCGCAACAAGACCATTGTGAAAGTGGTGTCGAGCATTGTGAAATTCCAGGAGGCGTTTTTTGAGCACGGTATCCACTATCTGAAACCGCTGGTGCTCAAGCAGGTGGCCGAAGATGTCGGGATGCACGAGTCCACCATTAGCCGCGTGACAGCCA
>JANDJC010000081.1 GCA_024331045.1 Nitrospira sp. | reverse complement strand
TATGTCGTCGCGGACACGAAACAATGGGAGCAGTCCGCCGCCTATTATCTGGATCGACATGACGCGGTCGAGGCCTTCGCCAAAAATGCCGGCCTTGGCTTCGCCATTCCTTATCTGCACAATGGCCAAATGCACGACTATGTGCCGGACTTTGTTGTTCGCTTAAAGACCGAACCGTCGACCTATCTGATTTTGGAGACGAAAGGGTATGATCCGCTGGAAGATGTGAAACGCGCGGCGGCCGAGCGATGGGTGGCGGCGGTCAATGCCGATGGCACATATGGAAAGTGGCGGTATGCCGTCGTCAAGAAAGTTGCGGATATTCCGATTCTATTCGATTCTAATTTTGGCAACCTGTTGCCGTGAGAAGCATCGTTACTTGTCTTGTTTGGCGCCCCCTTCCCAGAGTTTGACGGTCCGGTCCCAGGAGGGCGTGGGAGCCGCTGGAGTCTCGCTCCGGTCGTTCCCCACAGTTTGAGATTGTCTCGCAGAGCGAGAGGCTGTAAAATCCTTCGTAAAAAAGGAGCGTTATGGCGCTAGCGGCAAAGGTCGTGAAACGGACACGCGATAGTTTTCAGTTCGAGATCTCAAAGGAAAACTTCGAATCGTTCTGCGATGCGATTGGTCTCTATCGTCGCGAATTTCTGGACGCGTTGGATGCCTCCGAGAAGGATCACCGGGCAGGACGGGTCACGAAACGAAAGTCGTTACGCGAGCTGATCGACTAGCCGGTCATGCTCGAACTCTCGACGACGGCGACGTTCGATAGACTATTTAGGAAACTCCCCAAGCCGATTCAACGAAAAGCCGCCGCGAAGACCGATCTTTTCCGAGAGAATCCGTTTCATCCCTCCCTCCACAGCGAGAAATTGCATCCCAAACATCATGAAGTCTGGAGCTTTCGAGTCGATCGAGCCTATCGCATCGTCTTCAAGTTCCTCGGTCCCAATCACGTCGAATTCCGGTATATCGGTCATCATCACTCAATTTACGATTATGACCTGTTCAGGTGAGCGTGTGGCAGCCCACAACGCACGCTCTATGCCGTTGCTCAGAGTGTCGATCAGGGTTATCCGGTCCGTTACAGGCCCGATTCATCGCCGGTACTGCCTTCGCAGTTGCCATGCCTTGATGGGTTGGTGGGGGGCGGCGGTGAAGGTGGACGGAACCTATGGGAAGTGGCGGTAGGCCGTCGTCAAGAAAGTTGCGGACATTCCGATTCTATTGGATTCTAATTTTGGGGACCTGTTGCCGTGAGAAGCATCGTTACTCGTCTTGTTTGGCGCCCCCTTCCCAGAGTTTGACGGTCCGGTCCCAGGAGGCGCTGGCAAGGTATCGGCCATCCTGTGAAAAGGTGACGCATCGCACGCCGCCTTCGTGGGCCTTGAGGGTGCGGAAGTTCCGGCCGGTTGCCAGGTCCCAGAACTTGATGGTCTGGTCATCGCTCGCGCTCACCAGGACCTTGCCGTCCGGGGAAACGGCCAGGCTGCGTACCCACCCCTTATGGCCGGTCAAGGTCTTTTTTTCAATGACGTCCGGCATCTCGAAGAGCTTGATGGTCTTGTCGCGGCTGCCGGTGATCAGCAGCTTTGCGTCGGGGGTAAAGGTCATGGCGCCGATCCAGTAGTCCATCGGCTTTTGGAAGCCACCATCGTCTTCGATGAAGTAGCCGCGGGTTTCGGTGGTATCTTCTTGATCTTGCCGCCAGTGGCCGTCGTGCAACACCTTTTCGTCGCCGCTGGGGAGCACTTCCCAAATTTTGATCTTGCCGATATCGGTGCCGCTGGCCAGGTGGATGCCGTCCGGCGAGAAAGCGACACAGACCGACCAATGGTGATCATACTCGTCTTTTCCCAGCAGGGTCATCAATTCGGTGCCGGTGGTGACTTCCCAAATCTTGATGTCCTTGTTATGGCTGCCTCGGGCGAGCATGAGGCCATCGGGTGACAGGGAGAGACTACATACGGCGTGGTCATAGCGACTGAACAGAAGTTTGAGTGGCTCGCCCGTCTTGCCGTTCCAAAGCCGGATCGTCCGATCTTCACTGCCGGTGGCGAGGGTCTGGCCATCCGGCGTGAACACAATGGCGCGAATGTCATGGGTGTGGCCGCGAAGGGAGCGTAGAAGTCGTCCCGTTTCGATGTCCCACATGCGAATGAGACGGTCGGCGCCGCCGCTTACGAGGGTCTGACCGTCTGGTGAGATTGCCACCGCCCACACGCCATGGGTGTGGCCCCGATAGGTCCTCACTTCCCGGCAATCTGTCGCCCAGTAATCCAAGCAATTGAGAGGGGGCGTTGGCGTTATTGGTGGGAAGCTCAAGGCTTCATGAGGAGCTGGTGGGGTCATCATCTGTTCGGCCATGGTGTCTCTTGTCCTGGTTGCGTGAGCTTCTGTGATTGAAAAGAGAATGGCCGCTCGCGGTTGATATCCTTGATCGGCCGTTCAAGCGGCTTGTATAATTTTTGCTGCTCGTGACGATCGTAAGAGAGAGGTCGCGGGCAAGTCAAGCAACCTCCGGCCGAACGTTTCCTGCTTCGTGGAGACGGACCGTTTTTTCATGAAGACGTCCGGGCACGATCTGCCGACCAGTACGTCCGTTGGTGCGGAGAATCCAGGATAGAGCGGCAGAGAGAAGGGTCATCGTCACATGGAAATCCGATTTCAGCCCGCATTGCTGCAAGAGGTGATCGATTCGTTCATTGAGAAGACGGAGCGGGAAGGGGATCCCACGTACTACAAAGAGTTTCATGAGCATGCCGATCCCATCTACGAAAAATTCGCGCTTGAGGATCGAGAAGCCGAGTTCAAAAAACTGTATCAGTATCTTTTCGGGACTTGGGGGTTTGCCGACATCATCCGTGACTCGTTTGAGGAGTATCCTCTGCTCAAGGAGAAAGTGGGGATTGTGTTGGTCAAAGGGGTCCTGAAAGAGGATCAGGAAGGGGTCGATATTCTGCGCAAATGGGGGCCTGTCGAAAAGGAGTTGGCCCGGTCGTTTGAAGAAAAGGGGCTCAAGGGCGTCGGCATCAAATTGATTCCCCGGCGATTTTATGACCCGGCTCTTACGCGATACTGTCGGCATGAATTGATGCATATCTCGGACATGCTGGATCCAGCCTTTGGATATGACCCCGACACGAAAGTGGGGCAAAACCCAGGCGAGGAAGCGCTCATTCTGCAACGATACCGAGTGTTGTGGAGCCTGAGCGTGGACAGCCGGTTGGTTGCGATGGGGAAAGAACCGATGCTGAGCAAGGAGGATCGATTCAAAGAATTTCGGTCCTGGTACCGGAAAATTCCTCCGCCTCAACTGCGGTCGGTTTTTGAGGGACTATGGCAGACCTCGTACTTTACCCACTCCGAGCTCATTGAAATGGCCAGCGATACCCTGCGCGTGATGGAGCGGGCCGTGGAGGTTGAGGGAGGCGAAGTTCCGGAGCTCCAAAGCAACAAGATCATGCTCATGCCGGGCTTCCCCTGTCCCTTGTGTCGATTTCCCACCTACTCATGGGTTGAGGATTTGGCCAACAAGGTCGAACCCTACGTCTTGAACTACATCCGGGAGAATCACCCCGGCTGGGATGTGGAATTCGGGGCCTGCGACCGTTGTGTGGAGGTGTACAAGCTGCGCGCCGATGGGGTCATGTAGGCAGCCGGCAGCGGTAAGGCGACCATGTCCTCTCATGTTCTCTATGGCTTGGGTCGTGGACCCGAAGCAGGGGAGAGGAGGGGCGTCGGGTCCCCCTATTAATCAAGTGGTGAGAGTCGTGCCGTGACGGTTGATCCTGCATATGGGCGCCGGGATTTTCTCAAGGATTCCGTCCGCTCGGTGGTCAAAGCGGCCCGCGAATTTTCCAAGGAAGTCGATGCCGTTCCATCGACGAAGCTGCCGGCAATGCGGACTGATTGGCTCCGTCCGCCTGGTGCCGTTGACGAAACGCTGTTTCTCGAGTTGTGCACGCGATGCGGCGACTGCATCAAGGACTGTCCGCCTGGTGCGATTGTGGCCCATGAGCATGATGCTACGCCTATTTTGTTTGCGGACCAGTCTCCCTGCCTCTTGTGCGATGATTTTCCGTGTATCGCAGCCTGCCAGACGGGGGCTCTGGAGCCGGTGGAAGGAGTGCATGCCGTACGCATGGGGTATGCCGTTGTGTCCCATACTCTATGTACGGCGGGGCAAGGCTGTCATGCGTGTGTGTCACACTGTCCGAGACAGGCCATTACCATGGATTTTAGGTTGATGCAGGTAGAAGTTGTGGAGGACTCGTGTGTGGGGTGTGGCATATGTGAAAACGTCTGCAAAACGGTCAACGATCACGTGGCCATCAGAGTGAGGCCGACCTCTCGCCGAACTGAAAGTGGATGATGGATGATCAAGAGTCCCGCCCGGCTGATACTGATCAAGGATAATCGGCTGAGAGGTGCGGTTGCGCAGCGGACGTCTCACGCGGCCTTTTTCCGCTGGAGACGTAACGACGAGAAGCATCAGGGTTTTCACCGGAGCAGTGGTTCTCCCTTGACAATCCTGTAGCTATCTCCTATACATACCAAGGTTTGCAAAAGGGTTTGTCTGGTTTACGCTCAAAGATGAAAGCCGTCATTCAACGATCCAACCGGCTAGGCGGAGACAGGAAGGAATGATCAAGCAGCCTGTGCCGACCACATCGCCTGCCACTGGCACTGTCATCCAGGATCCTCCGAAGATCAAAGATTCTCCTGCGGTCGAGCGGGCGCTCAATCGCAGTAAAATCTATTTGCTGATCTCGTGGAGCATGCTCTACCCGGAAGACGACGAATTTCTCGATTACCTGCGCAGCGGAGAATTTGTCGAAGACGGTCGGGGAGCGTTGGGAACGTTGGAGGCCATGCTGGATGGATATGGAGGGCAGCGGGCGGTTCAAGCGTTGGAAGCCATTAAAAAACACTTCGACCAGGTGGAAACCTTGATGGCGTCAGAATGCGCCAATTGGCAATTGAGCGATTTGCAGGCCGAGCATCGACGGGTGTTCAGTAATGTCATTACGCTTGATTGCCCCCCGTACGAGACACTATTTGGAAACGACCATGTGTTTGCCCAATCGCATGTGATGGGTGACATCGCTGGGTTTTACCGGGCATTTGGCCTGGAACTGTCCAAGGACATTCATGAGCGACTTGACCATCTCAGTGTCGAGTTCGAGTTCATGCATTTTCTTGCCTATAAAGAGTCCTATTCACGGTGCCACGACGGTGCGGAAAAAACGGCGATCGTCGTGGAGGCGCAGAAGAAATTCGTCAAAAACCATATCGGCCGATGGGTTCCATTGTTCTGCCGCATGCTGGCAAGGAAGGCGGACGCCGGGCTCTTCAAGCTGATGGCTGATATCACGGCCGAATGGATCGATTTTGAAACCGCCTTTCTCGGTGTGACGCCGCAGCCCTATACTGAAACCGATTATCGTCCCGCCACATTCAACGCGCCGGAGGGGCAGACATATGAATGCGGAGCGCAGGATCAAGGCAATGAGTTAAGTCTCTTGCTCAATGAGGTCGGCGCCCAGTCGTTCATGGAGATCAAAGAGAAGGAACAGGATCATGGCAACGCGGGGCCTGTCGGAACTGCCTGACGTTCCGGTCATCGGATACCACGCGAGCCTTGTGTATCTGCTCGAGGGGCCATTCTTAGTCTTAGTCGAGAGGAGGGGGTAGGTATATGCGCATAGTGCAGACGACCAGCAAACGTGTGGTGTGGGCGGTGCTGCTCTCTGTCCTCGCCGTCGGCGCCATTATGACGGTCGGACAAGTGCCGTTGGCGGTCAGTCAACCAGTCACCATCCCGACCAAAATGATCAAGGGGCCAATTCCCATGGATGGCGCCAATCCCATTTGGGAAAGTGTGCCGGGTGTCGTGGTGCCACTCAGTGGGCAACTGATTACGACGCCGATGCATCCTAACATTTCGGTCAAGTCCATCTTCGTCAAGGCCATGACAAATGGGAAAGAGTTGGGGTTGCGACTTGAGTGGCTCGACCAAACGAAGAATGACACAGCGATTGGGCCGCAGGATTTCCGCGATCAAGTGGCCGTGATGTTTCCAGTCAATACCTCAGGGGCGCCGCCCTTTCAATGCATGGGACAGTCGGGAGGGACCACCAACATTTGGCGGTGGAACGCCGAGTGGCAGAAGGACTTAGGGAAGGATAGCACTGGAATCTGGGACGTCGACGATCAGTATCCCGGCATCTTTTGGGACTTTTATTACGAAGAGCCGGCTGGGGGGGTCACCTATCCTGACCGGATCGGACGGAGCCTTGGACCGTTCAATCCAGGGATCTGGTCCGGCAACATCATGTCTGATCCGACATTACGTGTAAGCTCAGTGGAGGATCTGAACGCCAATGGCTTCAGCACGTTAACAACCCAAGTTCATCAAGATGTGGTGGGTTACGGAGTGTGGGAGCCGGCCGGTTCCGTCAAAGGTGGCGCCTATACTGGCCCGACGTGGCGTGTAGTGGTAAAGAGAGCGTTGGAGACTAACGACGCAAATGATACGCAATTCAAACTGGGCATGTCGGTGCCGATCGCATTTGCAGTGTGGGATGGTGCCAACATCGAGCGGAATGGCATGAAGTCACTTTCTACATGGTTCACGCTGAAGCTCTAAGCAGGTCGTAGGATAAAAAGCGGGCTTGTTCCGCATCGGTGCGGGAAAGTACGACAAGGCCCCGGGTTGGCGTCGCGCAGAACGACGGTACAACTCGGGGCTTTATCATCTCGAGGTCAAGAATCAATCGCCTGGCTGGGAGGGTAGGATTACGAGAACGGCAAGGGTTGCATTTCCCTCCATGCGGGGGCTATAACCCCATCGAAAGCGGTTGCATGTTGTGCCGTTCGTCATTTGATGACAGGGAGCGACCGGTCACATGAAAGTCTCACTGCTCTTCCCACCCACGTGGCATCCATCACAGCCTTATTTGAGTCTTCCGTCCTTAACCGGCTTTCTCCGACGGAGGGGCGTGTCCGACGTCTCGCAGCGGGATCTGGGCATCGAGCTGTTGGATCGTCTGCTCACCAAGGCCTATGGAGTGGTCGTTTACCAGCAGTTGCTCGACTTGCGACGGCGATTGGAGCGCAATCCCTCCGGTGACACCGGTTATGGAAGTCGGGAACATTACAGGAAAATTGTCGAATCGCTTGATCGGTTCCCCTATCTGGCCGAGCGGATTGAATTGGCCAAGGAAACCTTGCGCGGAGAGGGCTTTTATGATCTCGATGCCTATCGAGCCAGCCTATTCTTGATCGACAGGTGGTTGGAGGTGATCTCGACCGTTTATTTTCC
>JANDJC010000080.1 GCA_024331045.1 Nitrospira sp. | reverse complement strand
ATCATCTACGATTTGGCGTCCCTCACGAAACCCTTGGCGACGGTGACCGCGGTGGCGTTGCTGATTCAAGAAGGGCGCGGTCTCGTCGAAGATTCCATCCAAGCATGGCTCCCGGGGTTGGAAGGGACGGCGGTCGGTTCGGCTACGGTGCGACACCTCTTAACACACAGTTCCGGCCTACCCGCCTGGCGAGGGTTCTACGAACAATTGAGTCCGAACGCGGTCCTTCCTTCATCAAAACAAGAACGAGTTGCGGCGGAGGTCCGGATGCTTCATCTTATCGGACAGGAACCGCTTCTCTATGAAAGGGGCAGCCGAAGTCTCTACAGTGACCTCGGTTTCATGCTGCTGGGTATGGCCATTGAGCGGAAGGTTGGGACGCCGCTGGATTGTTATGTCCAACGCCATGTCGCCGAACCGGCAGGGGCCGATCCCTTGTGCTATCTGCCGACGGACGAGGAAGGGGCGATGCGCCTAGCTCTCCTGAGGGAGTCTCTTGCTCCCACTGAGTGGGATGACTGGCGACAACGGTTGCTGGTCGGTGAGGTTCATGATGAAAACGCTGCCGTGCTGGGTGGTGTTGCAGGCCATGCTGGTCTTTTTGGGACGGCTGAGGCGGTGTTGGCCTTATCAGGAACCTGGCTGGCCGCGTATCATGGAAAACCCTCGCTGCTCGATCGAGACGTCGTCCGGGAGTTTGTGCGGCCATGCGGTGCACTCACTGCGTCGAGCTGGGCCTTGGGCTGGGATACTCCATCGGTTCCCTCTTCGTCCGGCCGCTATTTCTCCTCCCAATCGTTTGGACACCTGGGATATACGGGAACCTCGGTATGGATCGATCCGGTTTGTGAGCTGGAAGTGGTCTTGTTATCGAATCGCGTGCATCCGACGAGACGCAACGACAAGATTCGGTCGTTTCGGCCGTTCATTCACGATCTGGTGTATCAGGAACGGGTAGGGGGAAGGGGTGGTTGGTCGGGATAGTCGATCCATGTTTCTTTTTCAGCGAGATAGCGCGTCCCTCGAAAATTGACCCTGGTTCGCATCCGCGAGAACCCCAGCTCCTGGAGCTTGTGAACGATTTCCTTGACCGCGCTGGCGATGGTGGTGTGGGAGCCGCTTTCAACGGTGAGCGCTTCGTAGGTGACCTTGGCTGTATAGCCGGCGGACGAGCGGTGGACCAGAATGGCACGGTTGAAATAGCGGTCGCTGGGGTCTACTCCTTCGAGCTGGTGTTTTTCGATGAGCCCTTCTTTTTTGAAGGTCAACGGCAATGTGCTCATAGCCCCTCCCTTGGTCTTCGTCTGTTCAGGCCATATTAATATTTCATTATAGGAACGCCACACATCGACTGCAACTTCGTTGACAAGCCACGTGGTCGTTACTAAGATGGCTTTCCGATCATTTCCATGAACATTCCCAATAGCCTGACGATCCTCCGCATCCTGCTCATCCCTGTCTTTATCGGATGCATGACATACGGGGAATATGGGCTGGCTCTGGCAGCGCTCCTGTGCGCTGGTTTGACGGATGCTGTTGACGGCCTGATTGCCCGCCGGTTGAACCAGCAGACCAAACTGGGGATGTTCCTCGACCCCTTGGCGGACAAATTGTTGTTGACGTCGGGATTCCTCTCGCTTGCCTCGTTGCATCTCGTGCCCTCGTGGCTGGTAATCCTGGTGGTCAGCCGCGACGTGATTCTTCTGTTGGGCACGGCTGTCGCCCATCTGACGGCAAGTCGGCTCGATGTGACGCCAACGATATGGGGCAAGGGAACGACAGCCCTGCAGTTGGTGTACCTCTTTCTGGCGGTGCTGCTTACCTGGCTCGGGAAGGGGTTGTCCATTCTGACGCCTCTCATGGTGGTGATGGTTGGATTCACGCTCATCTCAGGCTTCCAGTATCTGCAACGGGGTTATCGAAACAGCATCTTGCCCGGGCCCTCAGGCAAATAATGTAATTGTTTTGACAGGTTTGGGATGCCCCAGTAGACTTCCTCGAAGGGGCGTCGTTGCGCGCCACCCGTAGCTCATTCTGGTCACACACGAAAGACGAGCGAACCTATGGCCACCTTTGCGTACGTCGGGCGCACGAAATCCGGAGCGGTCAGGAAAGGAGAGTTGGTCGCAAAAACCCGCGAGGAAGCCGTTGAGATGCTCCGCAAACAAAACGTCGTGGTGACGAGTTTGCAGGAGAAGGCGGCGAAGTCGGGATTCGCGTTCAGCCTCGGCGGTCGAGTCAGCCAGAAAGACCTGGTCGTCTTCACCCGTCAGTTTGGCACCATGATCAACGCCGGTCTGCCGTTGGTGCAATGTCTGGACATTCTGGCGACCCAGTCGGAGAACGCCATGCTCAGGAAGGCGGTCGCCGAGATCAAAACCGATGTGGAGTCCGGCTCGACGTTTTCGGACGCGCTCCGCAAACACCCCAAAATCTTCGATGACCTCTACATCAATATGGTGCATGCCGGCGAGGTCGGGGGGTTGTTGGATACGATCATGAGCCGCCTCTCCAAACACATCGAGAAAGCGATGAAGTTGAAGGGGCAGATCAAAAGCGCTCTGGTGTATCCCTCGGCCATTATCGGCATTGCCATTATCGTCATCACCGTCCTGATGATCTGGGTAATTCCCGTCTTTGAGAAAATGTTCAAAGAAATGTCCGGGGGGACCATGTCACTTCCCGGTCCGACGCAGCTGGTGATCGACATGAGCAATTTCGTTCAGGAGAGCTGGTATGTGATCCTGGCGGTCATCATTGGTCTCGTGATGGCGGTCAAAAAATACTATGGCACCGCGCAAGGGCGATTGGTCATTGATAAGTCACTGTTAAAGCTTCCCATCTTCGGCGCTCTGATCCTCAAGGCCTCGGTGGCAAAGTTCACGCGCACACTGGGCACATTGTTGTCCAGCGGCGTGCCGCTGCTGGAGGCGCTCACCATCTGCGCCAAAACGGCCGGCAACAAGGTGGTTGAGGGCGCCATCTTGGAGGCCAGAGTCAGCATCAGTGGCGGAAAAACCATTGCCGATCCCCTGGCGAAGAGCGGGACGTTTCCCAAGATGGTGACGCACATGATCGCGGTCGGCGAATCAACGGGGGCTCTAGACAATATGTTGGGAAAAATCGCCGACTTTTATGAAGATGAGGTGGACGAAGCCGTGGCCAATCTGACGGCGTTGCTCGAGCCGATGATGATGGTGTTTCTTGGCGTGACGGTGGGGTTCATCGTCGTGGCCATGTATTTGCCCATCTTCACGATGGCGTCCGCCATTGGCTAGGCGAAGGGGCCGGCCCGCAGGCTGCCGGCTCTTCCTCCTGTGGACAAATCAGGGCCGCCGTTCTGATTACGGGAAACCCCATCGGTCAAAGGACCCGTGCGTTGCCTCCTCGCCGTCGGTTTTCTCTTCTCGCATGGAGGGCCATGATGTGCGCCGGCTGCTGGTAGAGGAGCCGGATGCGCCGCGTCACCATCGGCGTCATGACAGACATCAGAGCAAGAATCCATTGGTTGATGGGATTGCGCCTGGTGTTGGTCACTCTGCTCCTCGGACTATCGCTGACCTTTCATGTCACAAGGGGCGAGCAGGCGAAAACGTTCTACACCTTGATTATCGTCACCTACGCCGCCACCATCGTCTATGTGATGGTCCTTCGGAAGCTCACAAGCCTGGAAGCCATGGCCAGGCTGGCGTGGGCTCAAATTGCCGTCGACCTGCTATTGGAAACGATTTTGATCGGGCGGACGGGAGGGGTCGAGAGCCCGTTCGCTGTCTTGTATGTTATGAGCGTGGCGGTAGCCGGTCTCGTTCCGCGACGGCATGCGGGACTGCTGACTGCCGGCGGGTGCATCATTCTGTTCGGCTTGTTGACGAACGTGCAGCTTTATGGTCTCGCCGAGTCCTGGGGGTGGTTGCCCCAGGGACGTCTAAGCGCCGCCGAGTCTCTTCAGACATTCGGAGCGCACAGCCTCGCGTTTCTAGTGGTGGGATTGCTGAGTGGCGCGTTGATGAGGCAACTCCAACAAGCGGATTCCACGCTGCGCGAGCAGGCGCGCGGCTTGAGCCGGTTGAGGGCGTTTCACGAGTCCATTGTCAACAGCATCAGCAGCGGAGTGTTCACCACCGATGAGGAGGGACGGATCACTTCGTTCAATCCGGCCGCGCAGGAAACGACCGGCTACAGTTTCGAACAGGTACATGGCCGACCATGGACGGAAGTGTTCAATTGGTGCCCCGCACGGCGAGAAGAGGAAATCGATCCCAGTGCGCCAGCGCATAAGCGATTCGAAGTGGAGTGCAAACGGGCGGATGGCGCCAGGCTGGTGTTGGGCATGACCCTCGCGCCGCTCCAGGAACAGGGGGAGCAGACCGGACTGGTAGGGGTCTTTAAGGATCTGACCCAGCTTCGCGAGTTGGAGGAGGAGATGCGGCGCAAGGAATGGCTTGCGACTCTGGGCGAAATGTCGGCGGGAATGGCGCACGAAATCCGCAATCCGCTCGGGGCGCTCGCGGGCGCTATGCAAATGTTGAGAAAAGATATGCTGACCGATGAGACCAGCCGGCGGCTGATGGACATTGCCATGCGGGAAGCGTCCAGGCTTGATGCCATCATCACGGCGTTCCTGCAATACGCGCGCCCGCCGGCGCTTCAGTTGAAAGAGGTCGATCTCAACAAGCTCTTGGCCGAGACGGTGGATTTGATCGCCCACGAAGCGCGCGCGAGGAAGGGGATCGCCGTTGCGACGTCGTTAAGCGATGAGACGCTGATGGTCCACGTCGATCCTGATCAAATGAAGCAGGTGTGGTGGAATCTGGCCGTTAATGCCTTTGATGCCATGCCCCGAGGGGGGCGACTGACAATTGCGACGGGGCGACGCCATGTGCATCTGGGGAGCCGGAAGGCAGACATCGTGGAAATTGCTTTCCATGATTCCGGTGTGGGGATTCCGAAGGAGCATCTGGAGAAGATTTTCCTGCCGTTCTTTACGACGAAACGTCACGGGTCGGGATTAGGGCTGGCGGCCGTCCATCGCATCGTCGATCTGCACGGTGGTTGGATCAAGGTGGATAGCCGAGAACAAGAAGGAACCAGCGTTATCGTGTGTTTACCGCAGCCGGCGGATGCCGGCGTGCGATTTTGGCATGAGAGGCGGGAACCGTGGAAAAGATTCTAGTCGTCGATGATGAAGAGAGCATGCGAGATGTCCTGAGCATCATGCTCGAACGAACTGGCTATGCGGTCAGCGGGGTGGCCAGCGGCGAAGAGGCTCTGGAGCGTTTGAACAAGGAAATTTTTGACCTGGTCATCACTGATCTGCGGATGGCGGGGGTGGACGGCATCGAGGTGCTAAAAGCCGCCAAGTCAGCTTCGCCCGAGACAGTCGTGCTGGTGATCACGGCATTTGCGTCGGCCGAATCGGCGGTCGAGGCCATGAAACAGGGGGCCTACGACTACCTGACCAAGCCGTTTCAGATCGACGAAGTGCAACTGATCATCCGCAACGCGCTCGAAAAGCGGCGCCTGACGACCGAGAATATGCTGCTCAAACGCGAAATCGCCGGCCAGTTTTCCTTTTCGCAACTGGTGGGGCAAAGCGAAGCGATGCAAAAAGTTTTTGACCTGGTGCGCCGAGTGGCCAATTCAAAAAGCAATGTCTTGATTTGCGGCGAGAGCGGAACCGGCAAGGAGTTGGTCGCGCGGGCGATTCACTACAACAGCGCGAGAAGCACCATGCCGTTTGTCGCCATCAATTGCAGCGCCATGCCGGAGACCCTGTTGGAGAGCGAACTGTTTGGTCATATGAAGGGTTCGTTCACCGGCGCCGTCTCCAACAAAGCCGGACTGTTCGAAGTGGCCAATGGCGGAACGATTTTTCTGGATGAGATCGGTGACACTCCGCCGGCGATACAGGTCAAGCTCTTGCGAGTCATTCAAGAGCGGGAATTTAGGCGTATCGGCGGCAATCAGGACATCAAAGTGGATGTGCGGATCGTCGCCGCGACCAACAAAGATCTTGAACGGGCAGTCGCCGAGGGGTCGTTTCGACGGGATCTCTATTATCGGTTGGACGTCATCCCTATTTACCTTCCTCCGTTACGGATGCGGGCGGGCGACATCCCGTTGCTGGTCAACCATTTTCTGGAACGCTTTTCCAAGGAAAGCGGGAAGTCGGCTCCGACGTTGAGCCAGGAGGCCATGCGGGTCCTGCTGGAGCATGAATGGAGGGGAAATGTCCGAGAACTGGAGAATGTGATCGAGCGGGTGGTGGCGTTTTCAACCGGTGGAACGGTGACCGAGGCAGAAGTGCGGGCATGGCTGCACCGACCGGTGTCGCCGACTTCCAAGCCGATCCTGCCGCTCGAATTGACGGAAGAAGGCGTGGATCTCGACTCGCTCATCAGCCGAATCGAAAAGGATCTGTTGCTTCAAGCCCTCGAACGGTCGAAATGGGTCAAAAAGAAAGCCGCCCGCCTGCTCCGGCTCAACACCCGATCCTTCCGCTATCGATTGGAGAAGTATGCTATAAAAGGAGGTCGTGACTAACGTATCCTCAGCGCAGTCTCCGTCTTCTCCTCATCGCGTCACGGTTCGTGCTCCCGCCAAGGTGAATCTGGTGCTGCGCGTCCTCGATCGTCGTCCCGACGGATTTCACAACCTCTGGTCGTTAATGCAGACCGTCGGGTTGGAGGATGAAGTCTCCATTGAAGTGAGCGAAGGCATGGACGGCATTCGGCTGTGCTGTGATGACCCTTCCTTGACCACGGATCGGACGAATTTGGTCTATCGGGCCGCCGAAGCGGTAATGCGTCGCTGTCCACAGTCCATGGGGCTGGACATCTCGCTCATCAAACGCATTCCGATGGGAGCAGGGTTGGGGGGAGGGAGCAGCGATGCGGCGGCCACGATCATCGGCCTGAATCGGTTGCTCAATTTACGATGGTCGGCGGCCGAAATGGCGCAGGTTGGCCAACTAGTGGGAAGCGACGTTCCGTTCTTTTTTTTCGCTCCGACGGCGGTCGTCACGGGACGAGGGGAAGACGTCATGCCTGTTTGCCTGAGCGGGGATCGCTGGCTTGTCCTGGTGAACCCCGGGTTTTCGATCGAAACGAAATGGGCCTATCATACCCTCTCTGCGTCCCGGACTGAGGTGCGGCCACTCGCCGAAGCCCACGCGAATTTAGTGAGAGAACGACGACTGTCGTGGGAATCGGTTTTGGCGAGAGTCGAGAACGATTTTGAAGCCCCCGTGTTCCAAACCTATCCCGTCCTGCGGACCATCAAGGACCGGTTGTTGACGCTGGGAGCGGAAGCGGCTCTCTTGTCCGGCAGCGGCGCCACCATGTTCGGTGTCTTTCGTGATGAGCAACAGGCCCGGCGAGCCGCGAGCGACTATCCGACGCAAGGGGGAGAAAGGATCGTTGTCGTTTCCACCCGAAGCGGCCCGGTAGAGTGCTTTTCATGAGGGTGAGAAATCAAACGGGGAGCTCGCCCGAGGTTGGTTGACAGTTGCCTAAAATTTTCGATACAGTCGGCGGGCGCTTCACTGCCGTCGCGCAAAGGGGCTTGCGACAGCGGGTGGAAGGATCCCATCGCTCTCCGGACGTAGAGAACGAAAAAAGTCACGGGCACGTTTCATTTCCAAGGCGGTCTCCAATTGGACGATTGCTGAACGTTTGTTCCATGAACAAAGAGCTCAAAATCTTTTCCGGCAATGCCAACCTTGCCCTTGCACAGGAAATCTGCGCGTACTTGGGGCAAAACCTTGGAGAAGCGACCGTCTCCTCGTTCAGCGATGGAGAAATTCGGGTCAAGATCGAGGAAAACGTACGCGGGGCCGACGTCTTTGTCGTGCAGTCCTGTTGCCATCCCGTCAATGATTCGTTGATGGAGCTGTTGATCATCATCGACGCCCTCAAACGGTCGTCGGCGAATCGCATCACCGCGGTCATTCCCTATTTCGGATATGCCCGCCAGGATCGCAAGGATCAGCCGCGTGTGCCAATCACCGCCAAGCTGGTTGCCGACCTGATCACAACGGCGGGGGCCGATCGGGTGCTGACGATGGACCTGCAT
>JANDJC010000079.1 GCA_024331045.1 Nitrospira sp. | reverse complement strand
TCCCGATACCGAACCACCTGCTCTAAAAAACCAGCGATCTTACACCACCGCGCAGCCTCCTCTTGATTTGGATGTGGCGACGACCATCCCGGGTCCGAAACAAACAACTTCGTGTAATAGTCATCGATCTTCATCGCCATCTCCTTCCCGCACGTCGAAGCCAGTTGGGCTCCTTGTTGCATTCTCGTCGCCTTGCCGCCGTCGATCTGAAATCCGCTGGAGGCTGGTTGGCAATCGCGTCGCTCGATTTGCAATACCAAGGAACTATCGTCGTCGGGACGACCGGATGCATCGGTCATCTTGATCCATTTCAGAATTTCACCAAATCGGTACTCCGTAGTGTGAAATCGTAGAAGTTCCTCTCTGGCAGCAACCGCGATGGCCCGCCCGAAGGATTTATCCTCCCTCAGTCGCTTGAGATGAGCGGCGAGAACACGGGGATCGTTCTCGGGAAAGAGCAGGATCTGATGCCCGTCTCGAAAAAGACCGTTAATAAGGGGACGACGAGGAACAGCCCACGAAACGACGGGACGACCTGCCGCCATGCTTTCCACAACGCGACCAGGATAGGCCTGCAGAAGGCTCGGGAGGTTCACGATCGCAGTCCATTGTTTCAAGCTAGACAACCAGTTCGCAAAGATGGTTTCGCGCAACATTCTCCACTCTTGAACGTACCCTGCCAGATCAGATGCGCCGGGTTGCCAACCTTCAGCAAGTCGTCGAAGTATCGCACCATGAAGCACGTCAAACCGCAGCGGCAAATCGGAGCCCGCTTCTGCTGGCGGCGGGTGGACCATGAGCCCCTGGAGTTCAGGGTGCTTCACCCAAGAAGCTCGGTCCCCGTAAATCTCTCCATAGAAAGCCGCTTCTCTGTTTGGCGGTTCTTCAATGATCGGAGCAATGAATCGATTGGGAACCGCCAATGGCCAGAATAAGGCAGACAGACGCCCAGACTCATTGAAGAACGCGGCATCCTGTTCATCAACAGTCAGGACATGGGTCATATACGAGGCCTGTCGCGTGACCAAACCAGCTCGTTCTTGAAGATGCGGCCATCGCGCACATGCCGACGCGGTATAGTGAAGCGATTCCATGACCAGGCCGACCCGAATCGGAGCCAGATCGCCGAGCCATTCTAAAAACTGATCCGAGTAACGATTATGGACAAGCCATACCCAAACCTGGTCGAACCGACGACCAGAAAAGAGATGACGAGCGTGATAAAGCCACGATAGAGGAGAGGTATCCGGCACTTCGCAAAGGGCTGGAAGCGTTGTACATTCACATCCCTGGGCTCGTAGTCCATCCTCGACAGCAAAATGAGAAAGGTACGACCATGCTTTCGCCCTTGCCCATGTGGCAAATTCCAACTGCACGAGGAGGACTTTGGGATGCCTTTTTACTGACTGACCAGAGTGGTTATCCTTCACCATACTTTGAGCTCAATTACTGAGCAATCATTCGATTCACTCGCCCTACAAGATATGTGCCTATTTCTATAAGCCGGGAATCTTTGGAAACACTTGTAAATCGTGGATGTGCTCGGTAACGGAAGGAAAAATCTACCTGGGCCCAAGAAAATTCTTCGCCAGTGTCTAGGCTGATTGACGGTCTCAGGCGTCCATCGAAAAACCTCCCACCGGCTCATTTCGTTGCACCGTCCACCGCCAGATCGCCTGCTTGACCGACCCGCCCCACCCCCGATACTCGATGTATTCCATCCTGTCGAATTGGAACTCGACGCCGATCACGTTGCCCTCCTCTCCCTTGTCAATGCCCTTGACTACCCCCGTCAAATTGGTGACGTGCCCCACCCCTGGCAATTCAAATTCCAAATGAATCGACGAACCGGTCCTCATCCATGAGGGAACCCGCTCCAACGCCAGGCGACAGCCTCCTATGCTCAAATCTTTCACCAGACCGCCGACGTGATCACCCGGAGCCCCCCCTCCTCTGTCCTTGCCACGACTCGCGACGCGGCTGACCACGGCCGGCTCATTGGACGACACGCGCGGATATTGCCGAAGATGCATTTCCTCGACTTGCCGAGGATAGGCCAGGAACAGCAGCGGCACCGGTGTCACGACGGCTCCGCGAATTTCCGTTCGACAACCCACAAGCTTCCCATCCCGCAAGGAGCTCAGCGTACAGGGCGTGTTCTCTGCCAAGCCCGACACCCAATCAAGCTGGGACGGCCATTCGCAGATCAACCAAGCCGGCTCTTTCCACCCCAGCAACGTGCTGCCATGCACGACCTTGCGTCCCTCCATAACGAGAGAGAGTTTCACCGGCAAGCCGACGGCCAGGAAGCTGGAGGAGGGAGGGCTGCTGTCCGACGGTTTTTTCATATCGGCTCCTGGTCGAGATACACGCCCGGATCGATCCCAATGTCATGTGGCCCTTTGACCGCTCGAATGGTCCGCCCAGAAATTTTCACTTCTTCTCGGAGATCACATTCAATTGGCTTGGAGAGCAGAACATTACTTGCGCTTCTGACAATGATGACGTGCGGAGCTAAGGGAGCCTCTCGATGGACACGCCGCACCACTGCCACTTCTCCCGTGTTCAACTCGACAAGAGACCCCGCTGGATAGACCCCGACAACACGGATGAACCGTTGCACCAACCCCGGATCAAGATGCCCCTTGAGAGACAGCAAATAGAGATATTGCAGCGCGTCATGGGGCGGCCGCCCTCGGTGATAACAACGGTCGCTGGTGATGGCGTCATAGATGTCCACAATAGAGGCCATCAGACCGAAGCGGCTGATTTGGTCTTTCGAGCGCCGAAAGGGATAGCCAGTTCCATCAACTCGCTCGTGGTGTTCAAGAGCGGGCTTTGTGTGCACTTCCGACAAACCGGCCAGGTCCGACAGGATCTCCACCCCCCGCAGCACATGTTGTTTCATCAGCTCCATTTCATCAGGATCAAGACGTGCTGGTTTATTGAGCAACTCGTTGGGGATTTTGGTCTTGCCGATATCGTGCAAGAGTGCCCCGACCCCAATTTGATGCAGTTCGTTCTTTGTAAAACCGAGATCCCGGCCCAATGACATCGCGAGCAACGACGTATTGACGGAATGATAAAAGGTGTATTCATCAAATCGCTTGAGTCGTGAGAGGCTAGTCAGCGCATCGAGATTGCGCAAGACACTCTCCGCCATGTCTGAGACTACGCGATTGACCTCCTCCATATTGATGGCCCGCCCCAATCGCACGTCCTGCATGGCTCCCTGGATCACGGCCTTGGCAGCTCGATAGACTTCCTTGGCCGTGGCCAGTTCTTCATCAAACGAAACCGCTTCGGGATTGGAACACTCCTCCTGCCAAACAGGAGCGTTTGCCTGGTCATCGGTTATCGGCGCAGTTGTCATCGACTCGGGTACATCCTGCCCCCCAGCCTCCAGATCCCCATCGACAGCAACTTCGACCACTTGGACCCCACAGGCCTTTAACTGTTCGATCTGTTCCTGGGAAGTGATCGTCAGTCGATGGCTTAAGAACGGAGTCACCAGCCACGATCGGTCGATCGTCATCACACGCATCCCTGGTCGAAGCTGATCCACAGTTATCCGCTTTCTCATGACTGTCCCCGACCTTGCCTGCCCCAATCTCGACAGTCGGTACCCTGCCATTGAAAATCGGCCAAGTTGCGTCAAATCTTGAACGCTGGTCTGCTGTTGGCTGTTAAGTTCGGGCCTTTTCTCACCGATATCTTTGCACACACGGTTTGCCGTGCCGCATTGTCATGACCCAACATCAGTTGAAGCAAATTTCGATCGACGAACTCACACCCGGCATGTACGTCGTGGGAGTGGATGTGCCATGGTACCGGACGCCATTTCTTACCCACAAACGGTTAATTCACGATCCGGCCACCATCGACATCATGCGGCAATGTGGCATCAGAACGGTTACGATCGATCCTGGAAAAGGGAAAGACGCGTCCGCGCAGAGACCAGCTGATCTGGGCCCCCCTGCTACCGCCACAGAGCCGACATCAGCTCAGGACACTCCTCTCTCGCATTCATCGCTGGACGAGGCACAGTCGGCACAGGAGCTCTATGCTGCTGCGGAAGAGGCCATCAACCAGATGTTTGATCATCTGGTGCAAGGCGCCCCTCCCTCATCCTCTATTGCCAAGGCAACCGTCACCAGCATCATGCGGCATTTACTCACCAGCCGAGACGACCTCATGACCCAACTGGCTCTTCGCAAGATCACACGATTTGACCAGTCCCTTGCCGCTCACTCACTCGACACCTGTATCTTCGCACTCACCGTATCCGTTGAATGCGGTATCGATCACGTCTCACAACTGCACCTAGGAACAGGCGCCCTCTTACACGATGTCGGCTATGTTCGATTGCCACGCAACCTTGTGCGTAAACGCCATGAGGACGGGTGTACGGAGGAGGAGCGAGCGTTATTGCGGCAACACCCCTCTTTGGGCCTGACCATGCTTGCAGAGTGGAACGACATCCCGGACGAGGTGGCCCACATCATCCGTCACCATCATGAGCGGGTAGACGGCAGTGGATTTCCTGAGGGATTAGCCCATACGTCCATCTCTCCCCTTGCTCAAATTGTCGGTATTGTGGACTGGTACGACAGCCTAGTGAGCCGACGAGGGGGCCGTCCAGCCATGCTTCCCCACGATGCTGTACGCCGTCTGTTTCTTTCTGCCAAAGAAGGCCGGTTTGAGCTCCCCTTCATTGAGACCGCCGTTCGAGTGATTGGCGTCTATCCTATTGGCAGCTTGGTTCTCCTGAATACTGGTGAGCAAGCTATCGTCGTGGGGCTCAACGCCGAAGCACGGCTCAAGCCGAACGTGTTAATCATCAAAGGCCCACGGGGCGAAGCCTATGTGAGGCCGCAACGGGTGAACCTAGCAGCTCCCCAGCAAGCGGCCCACACCATCATCCGCGTGCTCGATCCGACTCACGAGTTCGTCAACATTGCTCTGTATCTGGACAATACAACAGGCGAGAGGTCCCCATGACAACGGAAAATCGGCTGTCCTCTCTGAAGCATGATCTCCATCCAGCAGTGGTCGCCATCTTGGAGAACATCCCGTTTGGTGTCGTACTAGTGGCCAGCGACGGTTCCATTATCTGGAGCAATGTTGAAGGAGCGCGCCTGTTGGGACACCACCCAGCAAGTCTTGCAGAGCAATCATTTCCCGCCATCTGGACTGCACTGGCTGGTGGCAACAAGACCGCCCTCTTCGAGCAACTCTCTTCCGTGATGGCCATGCGCATGCCTACGGCGCCGGCACGAGTCCGACTTCGGAACGGCACTGCCACTGTCACAGTCGAATGGACTTGTCACGCCTTCGACCAGGAAGGCCATTTCAACAAACCAGCCCTGGTCATCAGCCTGCGAGATCTGTCAAGGGAAGAAGAGTTGCGGTCCGAACGGGATCGTCTGGCCGCCATTGCAGAGGAAGCACCATCACCCATCGTCGAGTTGGATCGCGAAGCCACCCTCCTCTATGCCAATCCGGCCATGACAGATCGACTGGCCGCTTTCGGTTATCGGCCAAACGGCATCCCCGCCATCCTCCCTCCGAACCTGCACGAACTGGTGACACACTGTCTCCGCTCGGGCGAACCGTTGCAAGGGGTTGATGTCTCATTACCAAATGCCAACTTTTCATGGATACTCTGCCCTGTCGCAACGCATGGGCTGGTGCGCGGCTATGGCATCGATGTCACCAAGATCCACAAGGCGCAACAAGAGCTGATCCGTTCTGCTGAAGAGCTCCACCAGGCTAACCAGCGGTTAGATGAGGCTCTTGCCTGTGCTCAGGAGGCAGCCAAGGCCAAAGCCGCCTTCCTGGCCATGATGAGCCATGAGATCAGGACGCCTATGAACGGTGTCATCGGCATGACCAGTCTCTTGATGGAAACCCCCCTCTCGCCGGAACAAAAAACCTACACGACGACCATTCGCCAGTGCGGGGAATCCTTGCTGCGGGTGATCAATGACGTGTTGGAGTACAGCAAGATCGAAGCGGGGAAACTCGAACTCGAATCTCTCGACTTCAACCTCCGTACCACCGTGGAAGACACGTTGGCGCAATTCGCCCAGCAGGCCGCTGCCAAGGGGATTGAACTCACTGGGCTGATCCACGCCAATGTGCCCCTTGCCCTACGAGGCGATCCGGCTCGGCTTCGTCAAATTCTAACCAACCTGTTGGGAAATGCCCTGAAATTCACCCAGGAGGGAGATGTCTCGCTCCAGGTATCGTTGAACGAAGCTGCATCGCAGCATGCCATTCTCCAATTTGACGTAACAGATACGGGGATCGGGATCCCCCCAGAAATCCAAGCCAAATTGTTCCAGCCGTTTGTCCAAGGAGATAGCTCAACAACAAGACGATACGGAGGTACAGGCCTTGGCTTGACGATCTCCAAACAATTAATCGAACTTATGGGAGGCCACATCACAGTCATTAGTGCTCCCGGTCAAGGAAGCACCTTTCGCTTTACAGCTCGTTTTGAACGCCAAGCTGATTCCCCTCTGTCGCTCACCCCTGCCCCCGACCTGGTGGGGCGTCGCATCCTCATTGTCAGCCACCGAGAGTCGATCCGGAGGATCTTGGATCTCCTGGTTACAGGATGGGGAATGGCGACGGTTCTCGCCCACGATGAGGAAACGGCATCTCAGCGGTTGGAGCAAGCGTTCCTTCTCGCCTCTCCCTTCGATGCACTCATCATCGATGTCCCGATGCCCAGCAAGGCCGTCTCATCTCATGATGGCTGGCAATGGATCCGCACATTGCGGCACCGACCTGGTGGCGCAACCGTGCCAATCGTGTTGTTGATTTCGCTGTTGCAACGGGACATAGCCGAAGAGGCTGCACAGATTGGAGCCGTCAGCCATCTCTGGAAGCCGATCCGCCACGATCAATTACAGGATTGTCTCCGCAAGGCCTTGAGCCTAACCGGCAAGACCATTGCTCCCCTCCAAGCCCCTCACACCGTGCCCTCGACCTTTGCACGCGATCTCCAGCAGGCGACAACATCAACCTCCCCACGGCCACGCCTGCTCATCGTAGAAGACAATGACATTAACCAAAAACTCGCTGCTCGAATGGCCGAGAAACTCGGTTACGAGCCCTCCGTCGTCAACAACGGAGAAGAGGCTCTCCATGCTCTGGCCCATCATCACTACGATGTCATTCTCATGGATTGCCAGATGCCGGTTCTCGACGGATTCAAGACAACGACACTCATCCGACAACGTGAAGCAGAGGTGGCGAGGCGCCTAGAAGCACAGAGGGGAAGAGTGGATAAGGGGGAAATCCCGCCCGTGAGGCGTATTCCCATTATTGCCGTCACCGCCAATGCAATGCAAGGCGATCGCGAACAGTGCCTGGCTGCCGGCATGGACGACTACCTCGCTAAGCCGATCCAGTTGGAGACATTGCGCGCGGTCCTCCACCGCTGGGCGCCTCCGGCAAACGTCGCCGCTGCTCTACCGGAACAGCACAACTCCGAACAGCAAAACTCGACAAGATGGATGGATGATCCCGAAATCTTTGATGCGGCCGCGCTGTACGCCAGCCTGGGCAATGATTCCACACTCATCCATCAGCTCATGACTCTGTTCCTCGAACAACATCAAACGCGGCTAGCCGAGATCAAGGCTGGGCTCACATCACAAAATGCGTTGGACGTCGAACGGGCTGCACACACATTAAAAGGAGCTGCCGGAAACCTGCGCGCCGGCAAAGTGGCCTCTGTGGCACGTCGACTGGAGGACCTTGCCAGGCAAAAACGCCTGGAGAATGCCTGGCCTGTCTTGACGGAATTGGAAACAGCCATGTGTCAGCTTGTGCAAGTGTTGCAACACCATCAAACAGAATCGCGAACAGACTCACCCACCTTCAAGCAAGCCGCCTGACGCCACTGACTCTCCCATTTGACAGTCAGCACCTCCCATGCGATACAGTCGGGCACCCGTCCGATGTTCGACAAACCCAAGGGGGGCATATGACTATTCATCATCTTGCTGGAAAACCAGCACCAGGATCATCGTTGGTCGATGTTGCGAAACTGGTGGCAGCCTTTGAGGCTGAGAAACCAGATCCTCGCATTCCTTCTCAACGAGTCTCATTCGGCACATCGGGCCAT
>JANDJC010000007.1 GCA_024331045.1 Nitrospira sp. | reverse complement strand
ACCTTCACTTCAACCATCCCGACGAGCTCACGCCTGAAGTGAAGGCCGCGTGTGGGATGTTGGCTGACGCAGGAATCCCGTTGGGCGCACAAACAGTCCTGCTCAAGGGCGTCAATGATGACCCGGAGGTCATGAAACGGTTAGTCCATCAATTGCTTCTTGCACGGGTCAAACCCTACTATCTCTACCAAGCGGATCTGACGAAGGGCACCAATCATTTCCGGACAACGGTTGAAACAGGGTTAACCATCATCAAGGCGCTCCAAGGCCATACCAGCGGGATGGCGGTCCCCCACTTTGTCATTGATGCCCCCGGCGGAGGAGGCAAAATTCCTCTGCTGCCAGGCGATTACCTCGTCCACCTTGATGAAGACGGCGTCCTCTTGCGCAATTACGAAAACAAGACCTACCATTACCCCCAGCCGAAAACCGCGGGTGGCCGGGAGCTTCCCATGGTCGGCGCCCGATCCTCGTGGGGAGAACCACCTGGTTGCTTCACACCATGCGGCGACGGTGTCGCCGAGGCGGATAACTTTGCAGCCTGGGACAACGGCTGTACTGGAGACAGGGACGAGCCATAACCATGCCCATGGCCCCTGCTGGCATTCTTCCCTCTCAGGATATCCGCCGGTTGATTACCACCGGCGCCGTTACTGCGTCTCCGGCCGTTGAGGATCGCCAAATCCAACCAGCCAGCCTCGACCTGCGGTTGGGCCGCAAAGCCTATCGACTCATCAGCAGTTTTTTGCCCGAACTGTCGTCCATCTCGTCACGTTTGGACGTGTTCGATTTTTATCAGTCCGATTTGGTGATGTACGAAATGGATCTCACCAACGGCGCCATTTTGGAAAAGGGACACGTCTATCTGGTACCGCTGCTGGAGCAACTCAAGTTACCCACGACCGTCCGTGCTCGCACCAATCCCAAAAGCACGACCGGTCGCCTGGACGTCTTCACCCGTGTGGTCACCGATCTGACTTCGGGATTCGACGAGATCCGCGCCGGCTATCACGGCCCGTTGTTCCTCGAAGTGGTGCCCCGCTCGTTCGCCATCAAGGTGGCGACCGGTCAATCGTTGAATCAGATTCGCTTCGTCCGGGGAGACGCAACGGTTTCCGACCAGGCCCTGCGCTCCCTCCATCGCCGCACCTCGCTCCTGCACCATAACGACGCAACTCGCTCGGCAGTGAGCGACCGGGACATGCGCACCGACCATGGCCTGTTTCTCCGCATCGACCTTGCCGGTGAAGACCGATCCGACTCCCGGATCATCGGGTACCGTGCGAAGAAAAACAGCCATGTAATCGACCTTGCTAAAGTTAGTTACTATGCGGCCACCGATTTCTGGGAACCGCTTCACCGGCATCGACAGGGCAGTTTGCTTTTGGAGCCGGAGGAGTTTTACATTCTGGCTTCCAAAGAACGGATTCGCGTGCCAGCCGGCTACGCGGCGGAAATGGTCGCCTACGAAGCGGCCTGCGGCGAATTGCGCACCCACTACGCGGGATTCTTCGACCCGGGATTCGGCTACGGCGAACAGGGAGAACTCAAAGGGACCCAGGTGGTCCTGGAAGTCCGTCCCCACGACGTGCCATTCCTCATTCATGACGGGCAAACCTTTTTCAAAGTGGTCTATCACCGCATGACCGCTAAGCCAGACCGCCTGTATGGAGTTGGCGTAGGTTCTTCTTACCAGCAACAGACCCTCACGTTGAGCAAACAGTTTAAGGCTTAGCCTATGACACCAGCCGAGCCGCAACAGGTCCCCGAGCCCGAGAAACGGTCAGCCTCTCCTGGCCAATCGAACGAACCGGAACAGGAAAGCAGCGACCGGCACTGGAGGGTACTCGGCAAAATGGTCGGGACGGCCTTCATGTTCTTGGGGTTTCTCCAAGTCTTCCTTTCAATCAGTGGAGGATTCGAGCTGAGTGGCGTGGTGGCCATGCTCTTGTATTTCTGCGGGTTGGCCATGTGGGCCAACGCGTCCATTGAACACCCCACGCTTCGGTGGGCCGTCACTGTCGGAGCCATCGGCGTAGCCGTGGGCTTTCTTCAATACGGCGAAATCTTGTTTTGGCACAAGCAGGTGGTGTTTTGGGGGACCTCTATCATGGTGCTCTACTTCATGTTTCACGAGCCATCAAAGCCGACCTGATCACTGACTGACGATGGCGAAATCGACCCGTGCGCGGCTGGTTGATGATCCTTCGCCCCCTCTCGCGGCGGTGGGCAGGTCTCGGCCCAGCCGTCAAGGCCCACCTCGCTGGAACAATCAGGAAGATCACCACAACAGGACACCATGACCATCTCCGTTGTGATCCCCACTCTCAACGAAGAGGCCATCCTCCCCAAGACCCTCTGCCACACCCTGACCCTGGGGTTTGAGGAGATCGTCGTGGTGGATGGAGGCAGCTTGGACCATACCGTTGCTCTCAGCAAGACCCTGTTCACCGGCAGTCCCGGAACGCGGATCCTCACGGCCCCCCCGGGGCGGGCTCGTCAAATGAACGAGGGGGCCAAGGTCTGCCAGGGGGACGGATTGTTGTTTTTACATGCCGATACGCTTCTGCCGGCGGACGCGAAACAACTGGTCATCGAAGCTCTGGCAGACCCCCGCGTGGCGGGGGGCCGTTTCGATGTCCAATTCGACAGTTCATCGCCTTGGGCCGGGATCATCAGCACCTTGATGAATCTGCGCTCCCGCTGGACGGGGATCGCCACCGGCGATCAAGCCATCTTTGTGCGCCGCCGAGTTTTTGAGCGACTTGGAGGCTTCTCGGACATTCCACTTATGGAAGACATCGAGTTCAGCAGGCGGCTCAAACGAGCCGGTCGGCTCGCCGCGCTACGACAGCCTGTCATCACCTCGTTCCGCCGATGGGAACGACAGGGTCCGCTCCGAACTATTGGGTTGATGTGGACCCTCCGACTGTTGTATTGGCTGGGGGTGAGTCCCCACCGGCTCAGTCAATTTTATGCCGTGATCCGATGAAACCATCAGCTCGACAGGTAACCCCATCTCCTCGCGCTGCCGCATTGGTCATGTTCGCGAAGGCGCCAGTTCCCGGCCAGGTCAAAACCCGGCTGTGCCCCCCCCTGACACCGGATGAAGCGGCTACAATTCATGGAAGCTTCGTGCTTGATACGGTGGAACGCGCGAAGGCCGCGATCGATCGCTTCAAGCTGCCGGTCGATCGGTTCCTCGCCTGCGCCCCCTCTTCAGCTCACCCTTTTTTCAAAGTTCTGGAGGCTCGGCACCACGTTCGGCTCATTGACCAAGTGGGAGATAACTCTCTCGGAGAGAACGTGGGGCAACGGATGGCAGGGGTATTTGATCGATTGTTTGCGCAAGGATACCGGTCCGTCATCCTCGTTGGAACCGATGTTCCGTCACTGCCAATTGAAGAATATCGACGGGCCTTTGACCTGTTGGAATCACACGATCTTGTGTTGGGCCCTGCCCTGGACGGAGGCTACTATTTGCTAGGACTGAAACGGCCTATACCCGACTTGTTCGTTGACATCCCCTGGTCCACCGCCCTTGTCCTAAAGACGACGCAGGACAGGGCCCGTGCAGCGGGGCTGACCATAGCCTCAACTGCTCCTTGCCAAGACATCGACACAATCGACGATCTCACGGCCTTGATAGACATGAATAGGCTTGACGCCGCCAAGCCTAAACCGCAGCGGATCTTTTCAAGCCGGACGACCGGGGCGTTGCAATTGATCGCCGAACGGCTGCGCGTCAGGGCCGCACAGCAATCGTCATGCCTTTAGCGAGAGGACTATCATGAGCCACCACGTTGCCCTCATCACGGGCGGGGCCAAAGGCATCGGCCGGGCCATCGCCCTAGACTTGGCTATAAAAGGATGGAACATCGCCTTTTGTTACCGGACCAGTGGAGACCACGCGCAGGCCACCGCCTCGGCGATCACAGAGCGAGGCGGCCAGGCATGGTCGATTCAATGTGATGTATCGGATCCGACTGCAGCCAGGCGGATGGTGAGCCAAGTGGAAGAGACATGGGGACGGATCGATGTGCTGATCAACAGCGCCGGCCCGTACCATCGAATCAATCTGTTCGAGGAAACCGTGGAGGGCTGGCGCGAGATGTTCGATGGCAACCTCCATCCCATTTTTTATTTGGCCCAGGCCGTCGTTCCCGGCATGAAGGCACGCCAGCACGGCCGCATCATCAATTTCAGCATGGCCAACGCGGACCAGATGGTGGCGCAACCGGACGTCACCGCACACTACATCGCCAAGGCCGGTGTGCTCATTTTGACGCGCACGCTAGCCAAATTGTTGGCACCGCATGGCATCACCGTCAACGCCATCTCACCCGGCTTTATCGATTCAGGGAGCGCGCCGCCGTCGGAACTGGCCGCCGTGGTCAAGCGCATTCCAGCGGGCTACATCGGCACGGTGGATGACGTCGTTGCCGCCGTGCGGTACTTGGTGAGCGACGACGCCCGATACGTCAACGGAGCGAACATTCAGATCAGCGGCGCATGGGGAGTCTAGAGCAACGCCGGCAAGCGAGAACGATCGGCTTGTCTTGGCATGGGAACATACGATGAGGACGGTGTGTGTGCCGACGACTTCTCAATGCCCTCCCACTTTCTTTTCGAGCACATGTTGCCACATGAACCCGATTTGAAAGGCATAGAGCGCCATCGTGAGCGACAACCCTCCTCCGTCCTGCTGAACGTACATCGGCCCCCAGAAGGCGGAAAAGGCGATCGGCGAGACCAGAAACGGCCTGAACAGTTTGTTCCAGGTCGGCCACCGTCCCTGTTCCCCTCCGGTCTCATCCCAGATGGCCTTCGCCACCATGCCGCCCAACATGACGACGAAGAGCACGACGGCCGACATCGTCGAGTAATTCACCGCCCAGCCAACCAGCGGCAGCTCAACGAGATAGTCCAGATTGGCCCCAGCCCGCGGTCTGGGAAGGGGAAGAGCGACATCGCCAGGATCGGCGTCGGACGGTGGGAGCAAGTCTCCCTGAGCCCACGCCGAGGATACCAAGAACGATGCCAAGACGGATAGAAGCCCATCGTCCGACGGCTTGACGGCGGACATTTTGGGCGCCGTGTCTCCGCCGATGTAATTGCCTTCATCCTTGTCTTTGGTTCCCGCCCATACCCAGCCGGTGCGCAGTTGCTTGGTCGAGTCCAGGTATCGAATCCAATACCAGACTTGGATCACACCGACTTCTTCCCGCTTGAGAACGTGGAGGCAGGTCCTCGGCGGAAGAATCCCCTGGACTTCGCCAAGAACCCACTGCCCGCGAACGAAAGAGTACTCCGGCGCCTTGGTCCGCACATAGACCGAGGTGAGGGTATAGGCCCGCGGGGTGAAGTTGGCCTGCGGATTGTCCAGCTTGGCGCAATCCGGCACGACTGCTTCCGGTCTCACGGCCCGCACCGAGTCGGCAAGCAACAGGGCCAGACTCAGGAACAGACAGCCCACGAGCCCCCATTGTTTCCCTTTTCGTCCCATGCAGTCCTCCTTGTTCCGAATCAAGGTAATGGCGTCATGCCGGACCTGTACGGTACGCCGTGCAAGAGGACCCGTCAATGGGAAGCCGGGGGGAAGCCAGGAGGGGAAGCCGGGGCTGTCAAACGATGGCTCGCGGGACGCAGAAGACGCGGAATGAGACGAGATCGCGGCGAGAAGGGCGGAGCTACAGCGGTCGGAAGGACGTCAGGACAGCCGGGTGGTTCAAACCCGGCCGACGTTACATCGCCAGGGCTTTGGCGATGAATTCTCCAAGCCGACGGAAATAGGCTTCCCCTCCCACTTGATACGTATCGTTGTGGCCTGCGCCGGCGATGACGTACCACTCCTTGGGTGGTTTGGCCGCCTCGTACACCTGACGCCCAAGCGCCAGGGGGATGATGTCGTCCCGGTCGCCGTGAATGATCAGCTTGGGGAGCGAAACGTGCGGCAGGCGATCAACCAACCGAAACCTGGCGCCGAGGAACCAATGGACCGGCAGCCCCGCATAATGGTGCCGGGCGACCGCCTCGATCGAGGGAAAGGCCGACTCCAAAATCAGTGAAGAGGCCGGCCGTTGCACGGCCAGTTCTCCGGCGACGGCGGCGCCGAGCGACCGCCCGAACAGACAAATGCGGGCCGGCGGAATCTTCCTGGTCCGTGTGAGCCAGTCATAGGCTCCCATCGCGTCCTGATACAGTCCGTTTTCGGAGGGATCGTCCTTCTGGCTCTTCCCATATCCTCGGTAGTCAAACAAGAACACGGACAATCCCATACGGTACAGGTGGCCCAAGTTATCCAGCCGATGGATGATATTGCCCGCGTTGCCGTGACACCAGAGCATGACCGGCCGATCCGCCCGCGACTCGACATACCATCCGAAGAGCCGCACCCCGTCGCCGGACTGAAACCACACATCTTCGAGCGGCAGCCCGCTGATCCTGGCCCAATCGTGATCCTGCCAGGGCTTGGGATGGTACACAAAGAGTTGATCGAGCAATCCCATGATGAGTGGCACACTGGACGTATCACCCTCCGATGGGATTCTTCCGAACCTCATCGTCAAGGTGACCGTGATGTATGGTGGAGAGAGGTGACCCTAGTCGTTCAGTTTCTGGTTGATCTTGTCGCCGGCTTTTTTGAGGCCCTCTGCCGTTTTATGGGCAGCTTTCTTGAGTTTCTGCTCGATTTTTTCTCCCACCTTCTTTTCCTTTAGCTTTCTGCCGGCCTTGGTAAAACCCTGTTCGATCTTGTCGCCGACTTTTTGAGCGGTCTTGCCGATCCGTTCCAATATTCCCGGCCTCTTGTCCGCCTGGTCTTCGGCCGATGCAGAGGGAACCGCGACTGGTCCCCCCAGCCACAAAGAAACCATCAGCCCAAGAATCAAAAACGATCGCGATGATCGCATCGTGTTTTGGGGGCGGCTTGCCACGGAAATCGAAATACCTTCTTTTTAAGCATAGCACGAACCAGCGGAATCTCCTCAAGGAGAAGGGGGACCGGACAAGGAATCTCATCGGCACTGGCCATGATCGCGGCTCTTCGGTATACTGGCCCCGCGTTCACGAAGGATGGAATCCATGGCCGCTACATCCATTCAACAAAATCACGACCGAACCAGATGCGACGTGCTCGTCGTGGGAGCAGGGCCGGCCGGCTCCACCATTTCCACGCTACTGGCCGAACGGGGCTGGAACGTCCACGTCCTGGAAAAAGACCGCCATCCGCGCTTCCACATCGGCGAATCGTTGCTTCCACATTCGCTCCCGATGCTCGAACGACTGGGCGTCCTGTCGGAAATCGAAAAAATCGGCATCGTCAAGTACGGAGCCGAGGTCGTCTCTCCCTACCACGGCCGATCCCGCATTCTGTACTTCTCCAAGGCGCTCGACGGCTCGCAACCGTTTGCTTATCAAGTCAAACGGGCGGAATTCGACAAGATCTTGATCGACAACGCCGTGGCCAAAGGAGTCCATCTCCATGAAGGGGTCCGAGCCAAGCATGTGGAGTTTCGTCCCGGCTCAACCCACATGATTCACGCCCAAGATGAAACGGGGCGATCCCTCACCTATGAAGCCGACTTCGTGGTTGACGCAAGTGGGCGTGACACCTTTCTCTCCAGTCAGCTCGGCGGAAAATCTCGGAACCCCCATCACAACAGTGCTGCGATTTTCGGTCATTTCGAGGGAGTCCGCCGCCTACCAGGACGAGACGAAGGCAACATCAGCATCGTGTGGTTCGACCACGGCTGGTGGTGGATCATTCCATTTAAGGACGGCACGACCAGCGTCGGCGCCGTGTGCTGGCCTTCCTACCTCAGCACGAGAAAGGTCTCGTTGGAGCGGTTTCTATGGGATACCATTGCCCTTTGCCAACCGGTGGCCGAGCGGATGGCGAACGCCAAATTGATCGGACAAGCGTATGCCGCAGCCAACTATTCCTACCGACGGACAACCATGAGAGGTGAGGGTTACCTGATGGTCGGTGATGCCTTCGCCTTCATCGATCCTGTGTTTTCGAGTGGGGTTCACCTGGCGTTGAACAGCGCCACGTTGGGAGCCGAGGTCGTGGATGCCTACTTGAGAAAATCGCCCGACTATGCCATTCACGCGAAGGAATTCGAACGGCTCGTCCGTCTTGGCATCAAGACCTACTCCTGGTTTATCTATCGCTTTACCCAACCGGCGTTCCGCGCGTTATTCATGTCAGAAGGGTCGATCTTCAAGATGGAAGAGGCCGTACTGTCAATCTTGGCCGGCGACGCCTTTGGAAAGTCGCCAACCCAGGTTCCACTGTTCCTGTTCAAACTGGCCTATTATTTGGTTTATCTGTTCAATTTCAGGGACAATCAAGCCGCATACCGGCGGCGAAGGCGAGGCGTGCCGGAGACAGTAACTACGGTACAGGACTATGCCGTTCCACAGCCCTAGCCACAACTCTAGCCACAACAGTAGCAGTAGGATGACCGGCTATCGAAGCGCATGACTCCCACACCAAGTCTCCGAGCGCTCTTATCCCCTGCCCTCCATGAGGTGTCGTCCTCCCTCCAGGTCATATACCTCGATCCAGAGGCTCTCTCATCTCTTCCACGCTTAGTACCGTCGGGGGAACCGATGGCCATTGTCTCCTTTGGGGCACCATTACCTGCCGCTCTTCCCTGTCCAACTCTTACCCTTCCCCTTGCCCCCCTCGGCGGATGGCCGGTGATCGAAGCGTGGTTGTCGGACCGCCCGGTCCAACCCATGGCCGACCATGGCATCTCCCTCGTCATGAACGGCGAATGGCTGATCGGTACGATCAGTGTGGATGAACGCCCGGGCTGGTCGTTAGATTCGTTGACCGATGATGCCTACCGACGCATTCTCTACCACCTCAACAGGCTCGGCTACCCCAATCTCTGCCGCATCTGGAACTATTTTCCTCGCATCAACGAGGAGCAAGACGGCCTGGAACGATACCGACGGTTCTGCG
Source organism: Nitrospira sp. (assembly GCA_024331045.1). Lineage (GTDB taxonomy): Bacteria > Nitrospirota > Nitrospiria > Nitrospirales > Nitrospiraceae > Nitrospira_D. Next base: position 64,053 of record JANDJC010000007.1, on the reverse strand, counting down.
TGGGCCGCCATCGAGCGTTGGCGGAGTTGCTCCCCGATTTTCCCTTGTCTCTGCCGGCTGCCACGGCCGTGGGCACTCCCTATGGACCCCTTCAGATCATGTTTCTGGCAAGCACCAGACCGCCGACACATCTTGACAACCCACGACAACTGAATGCCTACGAATATCCCCCGGCCTACGGACCCCGCAGCCCTTCATTCGCGCGGGCGACTTTGTGCCGATTTCCCCAAGGCACTACTCTCTTTATCGCCGGCACAGCCAGCGTGGTTGGACACGCCAGCCAACACATCGGCGCCCCTGTCGATCAAACACACGAATCGATTCGCAACGTCACGGCCGTTCTCGAACGAGCCAGCTCGGCTTGCGGCGCCAATCTGTTGGCTCAAACCAACCACGCCCTTTTCAAAGTGTACATCCGGAATCCCGATCATTTCTCGGCCATTCAGGCCGCGTTCCATGATTCATCACTGCCTGTCCGGCACTGTGTGTTTCTGCAGGGCGATCTGTGCCGCCGTGAGTTATTCACGGAAATCGAAGGCCTGCTCGTGGCGAAGGCACCACACGCATGATGAGGGCCCTCCCTTTCCTTGATCAAAATGACGGAGCAAGGAGCACGATGCCCCCCCGACGGTTTTCATTTACGATCGACTGTGACTGGGTACCTGGCTCGCAACCTGGTCTCGAACGGCTATTGGTCCTTTGCCAGAAGCATCGACTTCGAGGGACAATTTTTTTCGCCGGACGGTTCGCCGAATCCTGTCCCGACCTGGTCCGGGATTGTCATCGGCACGGCCATGAAGTGGGCACCCATGGTTGGGCCCACGGCAGCTTAGAAGAAGACGAAGACTTCCGGCTCGCCACTTACGAACAACAACGGGAATGGATCCGGCTTGCAACCAGCGCGGTCGAGGCAGCCTGCGGTGTGCGGCCGGTCAGCTTTCGGGCACCCAACCTCCGTATCGGCGAGACCACTGTCAGGATCTTAGCCGAAGAGGGATATCAATTTGACTCCTCCGTCCCCGCCAGACGATTTGACATGGGATTCGGGCGCGTTCATTACACCGATTACTTCTGGGCACCCCTTGCACCTTATCGCCCCTCCTCTCATCATCTGGGACAGCCCGGCCATGGGCCAATCGTGGAAATCCCCCCCTCGGCTTATCTCTTCCCCATCAACCTGGCTGCCCTGCGAGTACTGGGGCTGGCCGTCCTCACCTCCATGATTCGTTGGATCGCCCGACAATCACCCCATCTCGTCTTCTACTGTCATCCGTTCGAATTTCTCCCCGCCACGGACCAGCGATTTCCCAAGAACATGTCCAAATGGAACCAACGAGGGATGGGACCGGCCAATCTGGACTTAGTTGACAGGTTGATTGATTATGTCTTTTCTGTTGGGTATTCTCCCGCCGCGTTGCGTGACACCGTCCTCCCTGACCCTTGGCCTACGACACGACACCCCAGAACCTCTGCTCCATCATGGTCCGTTGAAAGGCAGCGTCCCACCTGACAATCGAAGAGATGATGAAACTGCTGGTACTGTGCTTATGTTTCGTGGGGATTGGACTAACCGGTTGCCGTGGGGGAGGAGAGATCTACAACGTAAAAGGCACACTCGTCACGACCGCCACTGGCAAGGAAGCGACCTTGGATCAGGTCATCAAGGCTATCGTGGAAGCCGACTCTGGGCTGGGGGGACTATGACCGTCGTCAAGTCGGGGCAAATTATCGGTACCCTTCACCTAAGCAGCCACACCGCGGTTATCGGAATTCCATACCCCACGAAAACCTATAGCATCCTCTACAAGGACAGCACGAATCTCAACTACGACCCTGCAACACAAACGATTCACAAAAATTACCGAAGCTGGATCGAGAATCTGGATAACGCGATCAAACGCCGCCTCTCTGGCCTGAGCGCCTGATCACCGTTGCCTGGCCGGCCGCCGTGGCCTCGTTCTGCTCCACGCAGCTATTGTCCGATCGCTTCTTCCAAGGGGCCCCTCAGCGCATGCCTCCCCGCTGAATTAAGGGGGACAATCCCAGAGAAGATAAGCTGAGGCCGATGAGCTTGCGGGTCACCATCCCGGCAATTCGCAGCCCATCGAGCAACGGTCGAAAGTGACTGGGGCTCGCCCCTCCTCGAAAACCGACACTCACGCCAATGGTTCTGATCACCGTCCCCTGCCTGGCAGCCTCGATCAGGATCTCGCTCTCATAGACAAAACTCCTGCTCCTCCCGTGTGGAATGTTTACCGACGCGAGCAGTGTAGAGGGATAGAGGCGATATCCCGACTGACTGTCCTCTATCGAGAGTCCCGCCGCTATGCCGATCCAAAAGTCGGCACAACAATTGGCTGCATAGCGCCAGAAGCGGGCACGTCGCTGATCGCGGCGGCGGGCGCCAATCAGCAGGACATTCGGCTCCCGCCGGGCTTGCTCAAAAAACCGAGGAATGTCCTCTGGAGCATGTTGACCATCCGCATCCAGCGTCACCACTCCCACCGCGCCCTTGGACAGTGCATACTCGAAGCCTCGTGCGAGACTGCCAGCCTTCCCACAATTCACCTTGTTCCGCAACACCGTCACGTCCAATCCCTCCAAGACCCGCTCGGTCCCATCGGATGAGGCGTCATCCACGACGATCACGTTCGGGCAGTACCGTCTCGCACGCGCGGCCACCTCGCGAACGGTCGCCGCCTCGTTACAGGCAGGAATGACCACCCAATAGGACGATGCCGTTTGCTCCGTCTGCAACCAATTTCCCGCCCTCCAGGTGGCAGGCACGGCCTTTCCGCTCAAACACTCACAGCTCTCGGTGATCGGTTGTCCGCCGATGCTCATCGTTTAGCGCTCGCGATAAAATCCCGCCTCTCCCGATACCGTGCTACACCATGCCACCATTGATGCCGATGACCTGGCCGGTAATGTATCCAGCCTGCTCCGAGATCAAAAAAGAAACCAGCGCGGCAACCTCTTCCGGCCGTCCTACCCGTTTCATGGGCACTAGGGTCTCAATCTGTTCCTGTGAGAACACTGCCTGGACTGAAGGAGACTCGATCAGCCCCGGCGCCACGACATTCACGGTGATCCCCCGCGACGCCACCTCCCGTGCTAGCGATTTGCTCGCCCCATGCAAACCAGCCTTGGCCGCCGCATAGTTGGTCTGGCCCCGGTTTCCGAGCACGGCCGCCACGGACGAAATCGAAATGATCCGCCCCCATCGTGCGCCGATCATCGGCAGCAGCAACGGCTGCGTCACGTTGAAAAATCCGTGCAGCGAGAGATCGATCACCTTCTTCCATTGATCGCTGGTCATACCGGCCATGGGTGCGTCATCGTGCAAACCAGCGTTGTTGACGACGATCTGAATTGGCCCCTCTCGCAACAGGGCGGCTAGGGCATCGCTTGTCTGCTGGGCATCGGTGACGTCAAAGCAAACACTCGTGGCTGATCGTCCCCTTTGACGAATCCTGCACGCCAGCTCCTCAGCCGTCTCGCGGTTTCGATAGCCATGCACAATAACGGTATGGCCGTCGGCGGCCAGCCGTTCGGCGATGGCGGCGCCGATCACCCCGCTGGCTCCGGTCACCAAGGCACGCTTCCCCGTCATACCGGACTGCCCTGAAAAAAGATCGACAGCCGCCCGCTCATGATTTCCGTCCCTCCCACCAGGAGCACAAAACGGTAGAGAACCCCCCGGTCGTCCCCCAACAGGCGAACGGCCTCGATGATGCACTCGTCGGAACAAACATCGAGCCGGTCTCCACGACAGACGACATCCCAGACCCCTCCCACCACGCCGATGGCCGGGTCGTTCGATCCGCCTCCCCCTCGCAACCCGACATGAACACCGACGGCTTGCGCGGCGTATTCCAACCCCGCCACCACGGGCAACCTGCCCTCATGACGGAGCGGGTTCGCCGGATCGTGATGTGACCGGGCTCCACACCGAATCGACTCGTCGTCCCACGACTCCACCCTGTCGAGCAGGCACATCGCTCCCCCATGTGGAAGCAAACGGCTGAGGTCTTCCTTGGTTAAAGCCGGCATGGTCTTACCGTCACCTCGATCCGTTGATCGCCCAGCCAGTCAAACACCACGGTCTGCCGCATCCCCGCCGCAATGGTGCAGAGAAGTGGCAATGATCGAGCAGCTGGATTGTGCTTTCTGAGTTGCTCCAACACCTGATCAGCAAGGCTGGTTGGCTCTCCCTCACTAGCTTCCTTGAGTGTCAGTGTCACAGTGGCAATGGACGCCTCAGCCAGGGGGCTTAACACCAACGCCATGGCGAACCCCGTCGTAATGGGCCTCGCCTCGTGTAATGGAGCCGGCACGGGCAAATCATAGGCAACCAACAATACGGGGCGCCCCTCCGTTTCCACCAGCGCCGCCGCCTCCACCAGTCCGGCAATGAATGAATCGTCGTAGCACGACAAGGCGGTCGAGGACTCCTGACCGGCGGTGGCGATGCCCCAATAGCCAGAGGCGGCATTGTGCACGGATTGATGAAAGAGCGTGGGAGAAACCAGCCGATCCTGCGTGGCCAGCAGACGGGACAGTTGATCGAACACCGAGATCTCACCGCCGGACGATGTAAAGACGGCTGGCACGGCCCTCTGGTCCAATCCGGACCGTCCCATCGCTTCATGAGCCACCTCGACCGCCCATCGGACGGCATCGCTGCTGCGGCGCCGTTCATTCGGAGGAAGAATCGTTGCCTGCGGTTGGGGAACAGGCGCAGGCACATAGGGCTGCATGCCGGCCAGCACCGACCGACTCCCTTCCCACCCCAACAGACCAGGGGCAAGTAATCCGATACCGCGGATGGCCAGCTCCATCCGCCTCACAGCTTCCCCAACACCAAGCTGCAATTGTTGCCTCCAAATCCAAAAATATTGCTCACCACACAGGACAGCGAACCGAACTGATGGTCACGGAGGATTCGGCACTTCAACAAGGAATCCACCCGCCAGCAATTGAGCGTACCAGGAATGAAATGATGCGTGAGGCACAGGGCGGAGATGATGGCTTCCGTCACCCCCGCCGCTCCCAAGGTGTGGCCGGTCCACCCTTTGGTCGAACTGCACGCCGGCCGAGCGCCAAAAACACAGTACACCGCCTTGTCTTCCGCCTCGTCGTTGGCCCTCGTGGCCGTTCCGTGTAAATTCACATAGTCCACCGCCTCAGGGCGAATGCCGGCCCGTGCCAACGCATCCCTCATTGCCCGAATCGCTCCCGCTCCTTCCGGGTGAGGATGCGACATATGGTACCCATCCGTACTTTCCCCATATCCCAGAAGTGCCACCGTTCCTCGACCGCCCGCTCGCTCGATCCGTTCCAGCAAGACGTAGCCTGCTGCTTCCCCCAACGACAGACCATCGCGATCCTCATCACAGGGTCGGCATGGTTCGGGCGACAACAACTGCAACGCTGAGAATCCATACAACGTCGTGTGGCAGAGACTGTCTACTCCCCCCACAATGGCGGCGTCGCACAGGCCGGCCTGCATCAAGCGGGCGGCGGTAGCAAAGACCTTGGCACTCGATGAACAGGCCGTGGAAATGACCATGGCTGGTCCGTGCAGACCAAGGCATGTCCGCACAAAGTACCCAAGAGAAAACATGTTGTGGGTATAGCGATACCGCGGTACATACCAAGCGGGCAGCGAACCAGTATGCGGATCGCGCGCCCGGTAGGCATGTTCGGTTTCAAGGATACCGGACGTGCTCGTCCCCATGATAACGGCGATTCGGTGGGTACCATACCGCTGCTTGGCCTCGGCCACCGCCGCCGTAAACCCATCCTGCTGAAGCCCCAGCCATGCCAACCGGTTGTTGCGACAATCAAAGGGCTCCAAGTCGCGATCCAGCGAAAAATCTTCCAGCCCTTCCACCCGCCCAATGTAGGTTTTCAACCGCACGTCCTCGAAGTCGCACGGCCTCAGGGCGGACCGCCTGGCCCGCAGGGCCTCAAGGACGGCGCCAACACCCCTCCCGTTGGCGGTCACCAAGGTATAGGCCGACAGGGCCACCGGCGTCATGGGGCGAAGGCGATCAGAAAGTTCAGGCGACATCGGATTTCCTCCTGGCCATCACCGACGCAAAAAGCAGACAGCACAGGGACCCGCTGGCAGCGGTGACACCGATCGCATGGAGCGCCGGCGTCTTCGAAACGGCCAAGACACCGAAGACCAACATGGTGGTGCCACTGCACACCAGTAGCCCGAAATTGGTTCTGAGCCGCTCCTCCCCCTCGCATTCAGGACGATTGAGAAACAGTCCATAGTCAAGCCCCAGTCCGACAACAAGCAGAAACGTGGCCACATGAAAGAGCGAGAGTGGCTCCCCTCCCCCTCTCAGAATTGCCGCCACCACAAGCAGTGCACACAGGACCGGCGTCAACACACGGACCACTAATGTCACCGACCGTAACCCCACTGCCAGCACCACCCCAATTGCCATGCCCCCCCATCCGAGCAACTGCACGGTTCGATCGCGATAGGCCATCATCACTCGGTTGGACTCTTCCTTAAGATCCACGTACCTGATCGACTGATCCTTCCATCCCTCGACCGCCTCCGTCAGCCGCCGTCGATCCTCGATTCCGCTCAACGGCACCACGGTCATCCACCGGCTTCCCTGGGGAAACAGAAACGACTCCACCTTGACCCCTACCATTGTTCCTGCGAAGGCATCGAGGCCAAGAGGATCGATCGATCGAGATGCCTGCACCGCTTCCACAAACGGGACAAAGAGACCAGGAGCAAAGGGCAATCCTTTCAACGCTTCAGCCAGATTTCGCTCCAGCACCACCCGCTCTGGCAAGAGTCGTTGCCGTTCCAATTGTGTCCGTTGGCTGGGGACATACCGGGAGACGATGTCGTATCCCTTGATGGTGCCGTTTGCGCGCAACCGCTCCATCCTCTCTGCCACAACCTCCGCCTTCTCCAGAAGCTCCTCGACCGTCGATCCCTCGACAACCAGCAGATCCCTCACCTCGGGAGCACCGAGTTCGCGTCGCAATTGCTGGTCAAACTGCTTTTTTTCCTCCGGCACGGGACTCAGCCTCGTCACATCCTGTTCCCACATCGGCGTATCAGACCAGATCAAGATTCCCGCGGCAAGGACTAGCACGGTTGCGGCCGGCACCTGCCCCTTCGATAGGAGATCAAGCCGTGACACAAGATGCCTCGGCACCGCCAGGGGAAGAAAGTGGGAGCCAATGCAGGCCGGCACCACCCACCGGGTCACGAGGGTTCCCGTAACGAGCCCGACAATCGCCAGGAGCCCTAATTGCGCTAATGCCTGGTAGCCAGACAACAGCAATGCCGAAAAACCAATGACCGTTGTCAGCATGCCCAACCGCATAGTCGGCCAGATGGTCCGCATCGCCATTCCAGCCGATTCGTGACCGGACAAGTGGCTGAACAGGTGAATCGGATAGTCATCCACAATGCCCAGCAAAGTGATGCCAAATCCCAAGGTCATGCCATGGACGAAGCCGAACCAGTGGTTGACCACGAGGACACCGATCACAATCCCGGTGAGAATCGGAATCAGACTCAGCACAACCAGCATCAGCGACCGGTAGCTCACATACAGCAGCCCAACGACCAGAACGGACGCCACCACAGACAACTGCCAAGCCTCAGATTCGATGGCTCGTTGGACCTCAACAGCGAACACCCCCGGTCCACTCATATGCAATCGCGCCTGGAGACCAGTTTGCTTCACCACCTGATCAAACAAAGCTCGGATGGCCACTTGAATTGATTCCTGGGCATCCACATCAAATCCCCCTCCCCTTGTCGCTACCACTAAGAGGGCTCTGGTCCGGTCCGGTGCCATCCACACCCCTCGATACTTCATCGGCCCATCGCCGCCGGACCATATTTGCAGAATGCGCCACGTTTCCCCGGTCGGATCGGCGGGAATCAGATCCTTTATCAGAACCCCGAGCGGGGAGCGGAGATCGTCCAAGCGCTGCTCGAGCGAGGCGCGAAGAGCGGCCACCGAAAACATCTCCGCGGTGATCGCAGGACTGAGCAGGTAGCGGTACTTTTCGATCAGGACCCGTTCTGTTTCCTGGTTGCTGTCCACGCCGTTGGCCACTATCCCAATCGTCCCATCAGCCCGGATCGCCTCCGCCAAAGACCGACTCAGCCGAGCCAACTCCTCCGGCGACGCGCCCTCCACTGCCAACAAGATTAGCCGACCTGCCAAGCCTTGACGCACCTGCGACAGCAGGACCTGCTGAGCTTCGGTCACCCCTTCGGGCAAGAGATCTCCCAAATCGTTACGAACCGACAACGTCTCCGTGAGGTACCAGAGGCTAGAACCCATAGCGGCCATCCAGAGCAGAAGTACCCATCGAGACACGATCATGGCAGCCGACCCGGCAACAGAGCCATCACAGAGCGGTCTCCCCCAGCAAACCAAATCGTAATCGTCTGGATACGGCCATCTACTCCCACCAGCTCAATGGACTCAACCACCACACCACTCTGCTCCCGCGGATGCAGACGTAACACCCAGTAGCGTTTTTCTCCCGCCAGCGACCAGTCGTAGTCCCGCATCATCTCCTTTACATCGCCGTTCAGGACAGCTCGAACTGTCTCAACAAATCCCCGAAGGCCTGGATAACTCTCCAACGACAGGGTTTTGGTCATGTTTCGCCGCTCACTCTCCACCGTCACCAGATCTCCCTCGATCACATACCGTTCCCGGTAAGGCTCCCGTACCTCTTTCTCCAATCGAGACGGAGGCGTAAAACGCAACACTCCTCGCGTGACGAGCGGCCGAGTTACCAGCGAAGAGTAGGTTGTCTCCTCAAAGAGAACCGTGGACTCCCGCTGCTCCCTCACTAAAGCAGCCAACTGCTCAATGGTCCAAGCGGTCTCCGAAGGATCGCTAGCCATCCCCTGCGCTACGACGCCGAACATGCCGGCAATTAGGATCGGGACCATTTTCATGGTCCTACGAGGCTTCGTCCCAAAACTCATAAAAGTTGAACCAGTTGTCCGGAGCGAGACGGCACATCGCTTCCAGGCGCGCGACATAGTGCTGCATGGCGTGGTGGAGGGACGGCTTTTGTTGATCGCCAGGCTGGTCGCCGCCGTTGAGAAAGGATTCAAAATGGACATCGTACCGGTTTCCCCCTCTGTACAATCCAAAGCACAACACGACCGGCACGTCGAGGAGAGCAGCCAATCGTAAGGCCCCCGTCGGGAAGCGGGCGGGGCGGCCAAAAAACAGACAGTCAACCGTCTGTTCACGACCGATTGGGCGGTCTCCCATCATGCCAACAATCCCACCCCGCTCCAAACATTCTCTCGCGCGCAACATTGCCTCAACGCCCCCCGCTTGAATCACGGTCGCCGCCATGGCCGGATTCAGCACCTCCGTGAGACGGCGCATCAGTGGCGCATTATGTTCATCCATGACGACCATCACATCCAGCCGGCGCCCCAAGACGCCCACGGCACGGATCACCTCGAAACTGCCGACATGGGCTCCCATGAGAATACAACCACGGCCCTTGGCCAACTCGCGATTCAACGCTTCCACGTTGTGGAATCGGAGATCAAACAAATCAAAGCGAGCCTGGAGCAAGTACACACGATCGAGAATGGTCGCCCCAAAGGCGTAATAGTGGTGAAAAAGTTCCCACCACCTGGCGGGCCGACCGAAGACGACTGCCCGAAACCGAGCTACCGCCCGCCGACTCTCCGGTGAGCCCACCAGGAAGTACGCGCAAATCGGATACAGCAGCATGCGGGCGACCGTCCGCCCCAACGTCACCGCCACCCAGGTCATGGCGCGGATGCCGGTGCGACTGCCCCGTTCCCGTTGTTGTCGCCACGCAAGACTCACGCTGCGTTTACCGGTGCCGGCGCCATCGCAAAATCAATAATGCCGGAGGCCACCACCCGTTCACCAACACGGCAGACAAAGGACACCTGCTCGAGAGCCGTCCGAGTCACTTTGATGACGAGACACTCACCAGGCTTGAGGGGCGAAGCAAATTTCGCGACGGGGATCCCGCTCACCGTTTTCAGGTCCGGCTCCGCCAATCGAATCGTTTCCAACACCTCGCCAAGTATCACCACGCCCGGCACGATCGGTCGACGAGGAAAGTGGCCGGCGATCGACGGATGGTCGAATCCGATCACAACGGTTCGTTCATCATTCACGGCCCTTCTCCTCCCTCCACCACCGAACCATCTCTTCGATCGTTTCACGGGGTAACTTGCCCGTTTCGTTGCGCGGCAGCTTCGGCACACAAACCAATGGACGCGGTAGAAATGCTGGATCGATATGCGCCCGCAACGCGCGCAGAATCTCCTCGCTCCTTTTGCCCGGTGCCACGACAAAGGCCATCAACCTCGTAACCAAGCCGCTCTGCTCATCCGGCATGACAAAGACGCCATCCTGCACTCCTTCGACTTGCAGTAATTTGCTGTTTAACTCTCCGAGCGATACTCGATATCCGGCGACGTGAACCTCATCGGCCTTGCGGCCATGCACAATAAACTCTCCGTTTGGAGAGACGGAGAGCCGATCTGGCACAGAAACCGGCACGGGGAGATAAGAAGCACGGACTACACAGGCCGTTCCCTCCTGCTCCACTCGTACACCGTCCAATGGTCTCCACCAATCACCGGCCACCGTGCGTCGCTCCGCTACACTGCCCGCCTCTGCAAATCCGAAAATTTCTCGAACTTCTGATTGAAATTGCTGCTCCGCCCTCCTTGCCACCTCGAGAGCCAGCGGCGCCGTAGCCGACAGGATGAGCCCTCTTTTCGGCACAGAAACCCCTTCAGCCACACAGGCGCGCAGGTGAATCGGCGTGGTCACCAAGAGCCACCGTCCCGGCACCTCCATTAACACGCTTGCGACATCGGCGGGAAACAGCGGCCGCCCTTCGTGCATTGCCAACCCATGGACAATCGGCAACATCACAGAGGCCTCCAGACCAAACATATGCTGGTGCGGCACGGTCGCCACGACGGTGATTTGCTCCCGATCCTTGATCCCCAGCCGTGCGCCAGTGGCCTGCGCGACGGAGATCAATGCGGCCCATGTTTTCCGGTTAGGAACCGGCTTCCCGGTGGTGCCGGAGGTGAACGCAATGGCCACGACTTGATCTAAGGGAATCACGGGGATATCCGGTGGGCAGCACTCGGAAGCGGACGACTGCCGACTCAGAACCGGCACCAGCTCGCTCATCCCACTGGGTGTCTCGTGATCCGTGTACACATAACTGTCAGGATAGTCACGGACCATCTCCCTGAGAACATGGGGTACTCGGCTATGGGGCAGCAACGTCACCTGTCGTCGTATCATTGCCGCCGCAAAACCGACAAGAAACTCATAGCGGCTGGCGGCGAGGTTCAGCACGGTGGGCCGATCGGGCAACCGGTCAGCAAGAGAATAGACGTTGCTTAAAAACTGAGCGGCAGTACGAGACACTCCCTGCCCCCACGCCAAGAGATCGTCCTGCTGATAGGGCCCGAGCAAGGGGACTTCGCGCATGGCCGGCACCGCTCACTTTGTCCGGTGCGTTTCAACAGCGTGGGCCAGCGCCCGCAAGGAGGAAAAGATGGTTTTGATATCCGGATCGCTCGACTTGAGCTGATACCCGTACCGTTGTGAAATGGCCAGCGACAACTCAAGCGCGTCGATCGAATCCAGCCCCAGCCCCTCACCGAACAAGGGGGCCTGCGGCTCAATAGACGCCGGATCAATCTTGAGCTTCAGCGTCTTGACGATCAATTCGGCAAGATCCCGCTCCATCGCTGAGAAACCGGTCTGCTCCATTACGATGCCTTGCCTCTGCGACGTCTACGCTGCCAGCTTGACCGCGCGATAGTCACGCACGAGACCACCGAATCGCTCGGTGACCTGACAGTCGAGGAAACCCGATTCTTCCAACGTTTGAACGATGATGGCGGGAGGCACACACTGCTCGATTGTCTCCCACCAGTACGCCATCAGCCGCTTCAGATTCTCATCCCCACTTCGGGCAGCCAACACCGTCCCGAGCACCTCTTTGAGGTACCATCGCAATAATCGACTCAGAACGGCCGAGCGGGGACGAGCAATGTCCAACAACAACACGATCCCGCCCGGTTTCAGGACGCGCCAATACTCCGCAAAGGCTTCCCTGAGATCGGACAGGTGTCGGAGGGCATAGCCCATGCTGAGAAAGTCGAAGGTCTGGTCGCGAAACGGGAGTCGTTCCCCCACCCCTTGGACCACACGCCGACAGCCCTCCCGTCGCGCCTCGCGCAACATGCCGACGCTGGGATCAAGTCCGATCACGAATCCAGCCTGACCTACAAGCTGCACGGCACCCTGCCCCATCAAGCCTGGCCCGCAGGCAACATCGAGCACCCTCATGCCTGGCTTCAACCCGGCAAGTTCCAGTGCCTTCTTTCGATACCAGCGACCGGACCCTAATCCGGCTGCCCTGTCGATGTATCGATACTGGCCTGCCGTCTTGTTAAACAGATCGTTTAGAAACGCCTGCCTCTCCTCCGGCTTTTCATAATACGCGCGCAACGGCGGATGCGGCGCGATGCGGCGATCGCCTCGTATGCCACCGTTGTTGACCGGCTGTCCTACAAATCGAGTCATGGATGTTCTGGATGGTCTTAGAAAACCACTCGACCAAGCCCTGCCTCTTCTTGTAACAAGACCTTTCGCCGCTGGGCAAGTCAAGCCTCTCTTCCTTTCAGAAAAAGGCGTGGATCGCAAACACCACATCATTATCACGGTCACGATGCATGTACTCCAGGCGGGCAGCCCAATCACGAGCCAGTGTATAACGCAACCCGATATGCCACCGAATGTCGTCGGATCGCTCGCCGAGGGGAAAGCGCAAATAGGAGCCCGATCCCATGAGTTTCCAGTGATCCGTCACGTCGGCCAACAGGCCTATCGTCACGCCCCCTCCCACCCGATGAAAGTCTCGGTAGGCGGGACTGACGTTCGCTTCCCCCTCGGCAAACAGATACAGGACTTCCCGCTTGAACAGCATCGACGACTCGACAGCCCCTCCGATTCCTCCATTAAACATCCCATTGCTGCACAATCGACAAGCACCATGCCTCACAGTTTGCATGCCAACGTTCACCTTCCAGGACGGTGCATGGAAAAGCTCGTCGATCGGAGCGAGCGATACAACATTCACCAATGTCGCCCGTTCAACTCTGGTCTGCCCGGCGCGGTTGTAATGCCGTACTGTCAGGCCGAGCGCTTCGATCTGGGCATCGGGCGTGTACCCCTCTTCAGGATCGAGCAGATCGTGATAGAGGGCCCGTACGGACGCTTCTTCAAAGGTGTCCTCATTTCGCCATCCGCCCCCCATCGTTCCACGCATCGTGCGGTGCCCAGTATCTGGACGCTTTGTGTAAGGAGGAATCTCTAGCGCTGGCGACGGGATTGGTCGTTGGCTCCGCTCGATCAAGACGCGCCGGAGACGCTCCCGATAAGTGGTCGTCTCCGGATCGTCGCTCTCGCTCTTATACCGAAGATAATCCGAAACCACATCGAGCACGAATGCCTGTCTCGACATCGGCAGAGCCGCGAAGCTGGGGTCCGCAACGGCGGTGGGATCTTCAATCAGCCTCCTGACCATCTTCCATTCGTCGGCCACAAGCAGACCGCGCTTGCGCTTGATGATCGTGCTGCGGGATGGCCGATAAGTGGCATCCAGAACCAACTGCGGGTGGTCCACGATTGCTCGCACGGTGTCGGCTGGAATCGTCCAAAACCGAAATCGGTCGCGCAGGCGCAACGCAGGATTCGCATATTCCAGGAGCGACAAAATGTGGTAGGAGCAATTTTCCTTGAAAAAAAAGTAATCGAAATAGGCGTTCCCCATCTCCCAAGCATGCAGAAGCAGCCGATCAATCTGGGCCGGAGAAAGATTGAGCCGGTATTCCCACATATCGCGGTTTTCGATATCCCGATAGGCTTGGACCTTGAGGTAATAGGGTGGCGTGGAGAAAAATCCCTTGTAGCCGCCAAAGATCCCCTTGAACGCATACTCGACTCCCGCCTCCGGCGGCACGTCCGCGGCATACTCAATGGTGTAGGCCAACAGCCGCGTTTGTTCCGTCTGCCCCTGTTGGTCGATACGCAAGAACGTATGACCGAACATGGAGGCCGGATTGTTGAGGAAGGCTGCGGGGAAGATCAAACTGACACCCTGCGGATTCAGCTCTGCTCGCCATCGGTGATACCGTTCGCACGCGAGCGGAGCCAGTCGTCGGTCGTCAAAGTGTAGCCGTTCCTTAAGCCAGTGGTATCGCGCAATAAATGCACACTGGGCCGGCTGCTGCGAGCGGCCGACCGGCTCAGTGGAGAAAAACGCGCGGATCGTTGCCTCCAATTCGGCCTCGGGGTCATATTTGCCTTGGGGTGACAAGAAAAATCCCGGATCATCCTCCTCACTCACCAGCCGCCCCAGCCAATCAGTCTCATAGTGAAGCAGGAGGCGCCACTCCCGTTCTTCCGCCAGACGAGCCCGCAACGCCTGTTCAATCAGCTCCTGCTGATAGAATGTGGAATCGGCAGATAGGGCCGTGATCGGCTGCGAAGCGGCGAACAGGGCGACGACCAGCAGGAAATGAATCACCGCCTCCGAGACAGGCCAGAAGGGCCTCCATCGTTTGAGTGGAGGCCCCGGAGACCGAGCTAGTTTAATGCGACGTGGGCCAGGGCGGGATCTGAGGCAATCCCTTCGTTCAAGGCCTTGACCACGGCGGCTGGGGACAGATCGCCTGAGGAGGCCAGGGCAGCGTACCGTCCCTGAGCCATGGCAAAGAACGTTTCATGGTGCTGTTGAGGGACTCCCAAGAGGGTCGCCATGGAAGCCAGATGTTCCCCTCGCCCCTGTGCCATCTCTTGGGCTAGGGCATCGGCATTCAATTCAGCAAACATCGTCGCCTTCTGTTCGGCCCACCATCGGCCATCGTCCGTACAGCCGGACGTGCCAAAGGTTATTCCAAAAGTCTGCGAGCCGAAGGTTCCGTTGGTCGTGGCCATCAGAATCTGAGCCCCCTTGGTTTTGGCATGAGGATAATTTTGCCAAGCCAATTTGCCCAGTCCGCAGCCAGGCCCCGTGTCCGGTGTCCCGGCAGCCAGCGCGACGCCTCCTTGCGCCACCATCGCCAATCCAATCAGCGCCACCATGCTCAATGTCCTCATTCGAATCCTCCTTGGTAAGAGTGAGCAACCTCGCCCATTCCGCTGAGGGGATTATAGACGAATCGCTGGGAAGAACCACAAAAATTTTTCCCGGGACATCCACCTTTGGAGCGAGCGGGAGCCGGAGATGCTCTTCGAGGCTCATGGCTCTGATACAAAAGGCGCCCCCAGTGATTCACGCACCGCCGCCCAGTCGAACGTGAAGGGCAGGGGGGTTAGCTTCGGCATGGCCATAAGCTCGGCTTTCAGCCGCTCGGCTCTTCCGCGGCTCATGGGATGAGTGGAGAGCCACTCCACCCGTCCCTCGTCCTTTTCCGACAGTCGCTCAAAGAAGCGAATCATCCCGGAAGGGTCGATCCTCGCATCATACAACAGGCGAAGGCCAGCGACATCGGCCTCCGTCTCTTGCTCACGGCCGAATTTTAGCGTCATCAATTCGACGCCGAACTGTTTCATCAGACCGGCTAAGCCCTGCTGGTCCCCCACGACAATCGAGGCAGCAACAAGGATACCCAGCCGCTTCACGATTCGCTCCAGCCCGTGCCGTTGCAGCACGTGATTGAGCTCGTGCCCCAACACCCCCGCGACCTCCTCGGCACTTGTCGCACTTTGCATGAGACCGGTAAATACCACGATATAGCCGCCCGGCAAGGCAAAGGCATTTACGACATCACTCTTGACCACCGTGACCTCGAATGTATAGGGATTATGCGATAACGGCCTGACCAGGCGCTGCGTTATTTCCTGAACTGCGGCTACTGCTGGCCCTTCTTTGAGCACCGTCTGGTGCGCGAGGAAGTCCCGGTAGGCCGCCTCACCCAGTTTCTGTTCCCATTCGACCGGAATCCGTTCCACCGCCAGCGCGACCAGAAGGTCGCTCCCCCACCACAGTCCGGCCACTAAAATGAGGAGGGTCAGGAAGGCAAGACTCCAGGCTCCCGTTCGTTTCCAGCGAGCCGACCTGGCTCCCGTCGCTGCCTGTTCAAAAGAAACGTGCAACGATGGCGGCGCAAACCGACGAAATGTTCTGATCAGTTCCGCGTCTTTGAGATACAGGGTCCGTTCACCCTGCTCACTGGTCCACTTCAGGACGAGATGATCGTGATCCAATCCTCCCACGGAGATCGCAAGGGCGGTAAAGGGGATTTCCTCTTGTTGCTCCCGCCCATCAGCGGTGAACACCACTGTCAGACCGTGTAAACCGACCTGCACCAGGCACGGAGCACCGCTTGCCGGCAACTCGTGGCCAAAACAGAGCGCATTGGGAGCAGATACCATCGTAGGCAGTGTCTCTCGTCATTCGCGAAGGAAGGTCGTCTTCCATCTCGTCACTCGGTGACGACCGAAACGACGCATTTTGTCGTTACTCGGAGATCGGAATGAACTGCCGGATCCAGGCACCAAAGCCGCTCGGGTTGCGACTTTGAATATAGACGACGCCGGGTCCGCGAAACCGGCAGACAAACCCTTCACCGGACGTGAAGCTCGCTACCCAGCCGGACGAGGCCCGCTCGATGGTGTAGGAGGTCGTGGCAGACCAGGCAACCATATGGCTGTTATCGACGATGTATTCTTGGTCGGGCTTCAAATCGATGCGGTGGATCGCACCGAAACTGTTTATGATCAATGTGCCTTTCCCCCCGATCTTAAGGATGAAAAACCCCTCTCCACCCATAAGTCCACGGGCAAAACTCTGCATTTTGCTTTCGATACTCACCGTATCGGCGCCGGCAAGGAAACCATCCTTCTGAACCAGATACTCATTGACGCCGTCGAGCTCAAGGATGACAATCTCGCCCGGAACCGTCGGCGCCAACAACACCTCGCCGGGTCCTCGACTGGCCCGCAACGTTTGGAAGAAAAACTTCTCCCCTGTCAGCAGCTTCCTTGACAGGGCGCCGAAAAAGCCCCCCTCCATCTTGCTTTCAACATCGACGGTTGGCGACGCCCCCACCATGGCGCCGGATTCAGCCTTGATCTGTTCTCCAGCTGACAGTTCAATCCTCACCATTGGAAAGGCTCCCGGGTACAGAATCTCACTTCGCATATCGCTCATTCTCCTTGGTTGGTCTTCATCCTGTCAGCAATACATTCATAATCGGCCACGGTGGACGCGATTGTGTGAAAGGGGTGCTAACCCTGTCAAGTAAACTATGTGCCCTTGGTTACTGCGAATCGGCCCCGAAGAGGGCAGTGCTCGAAGGAACAGATCGAGGAGGAGGAGGAGAAGGAATGGCTACCACCACATCATATTGCGGATCGCCATCCTGGTCTTTCCCATCGTGGCCGATACTATACAAGACGCCCTTCTGCAGGTTCACTAACATAGGCAGTCCCGTGTAAGGATCATAAAATCCCTGGCCAGCCTTGGCGATACGAGCAAACAGGTCGACTTGCCCTCCCCCGCGCCGTATCCATGCCTGCAGGCCCACAAGACGCAGATGTGCCTCCACATCGGTGACCATGCCGGCATAGTCGTCCCACGCCGGCAAGGGTGGCAAACCAATCAGATTCTCAATGGGATTCACCAGCACATCTTTCATTGTTTCGGCCGGAAACCGCACGAAGTCGCTTCGCTTGGGCCAGCCCCGTTGCCAGCCTTCATTGGCATTGGCCGCTTTAAACGCCGCATCGTAATAGGTGGCATAGGCATTCAAGCGACGCTGTTTCGGTAAAGGAAACCAGGAGGCTAGGGTTGTAGTGGAGAAAGACGCTTGTTTCATCTCGGCTTCGAGTTGAGCTTCATAGGACGAGGCGGCAAAGGCCAGTTCACTGTGCATCGGCCAACGGATGGACAGTTCGGTTGGATTCAACGGCTTGAACATATGGGCCAACCGCCCGATGGACTTGGCATCCACATCGGGATCCGCCAACAGAGCGGACGCAAGGGCTGCATTGTCGCGCACCGCCTGAATCGCGAGCACCTTGACCGGCAGAGTCCTGGCCTGGGCCAACACAGTCCGCCACGCCTCCGTATCCGTCTCCAGTCGGTCAATGCCAGTGTCGATCTCCTGCAGGAACCCTTCCGCCAGATACAGATGATGAGCAAAGGCGATGGCGTCGCACGGAGGAGCAACCGCCTTTCCAAAACCCCAGTCCTCAAACGGCAGTTGCTGCCATTGTCGATAGCGGCTCAGTGCCGTCTCTGCCTGCCCCATCCAAGAACGCAGCAGGCCGCGATTGGCCCGAACAGCGCCGAGAGGATCGCTTCCCCTCATCCATCCGTTGAGCACGGCGGCAGCGGCATGGGCATGCCGGGATGACGAGCCTCCGACACCGCCCACACAGGCCGCTACACGGCCGGTGTTCCTCGTCACTCCCTCTGCACTTATCACCGTCTCTCCCACCATGGCCAATCCCGCCTGAAGGGGGTCCTGCCCTTCTGGGACATTGAATCCTACCAGTACCAAATAACCATTCCTCTGAGGATCCGACACGGTCCGTGGTGGCGCAGTCGTCACATGCTGATAGAGGACAGATGGGGACTCTTCCATCACGAGCCAGGTCAAACCAACCATGCCAATGGCCAGCACCGCTCCCACGCAAAGGACGCAGAGCAGGACAACACCGGTCAGTGCTATCAGACTTGTCGTGGAGAGGGACACTGCAACGCCCTCCACGACCATGTTTCTGATCCGAGTCACTAGCCCCGGTTTCTTGATCCTCAGCCGTTTCGTCGGCCAGTCGATCCCTCCCGTTTCCGTCTTAAGACCCGATGAAGCAGTCTCATTGAATAGAACCTCGACCGCCTCTGCGACTGTTGACCTGGTGACACCGGCTCCATGGCCCGTCCGCAGGGCGCTTATGTGACCAGCCGCGCTCGGATGAACCGTTTCTTGAGGCGGCCACGTCTTCAAGCTGTCGGGTGGCTGGCTTCGATCCCCGGTTGTGTTCGCATCTTTGGAACTTGGCCTGCTGAGGGCAGGCTCGGAAGGTCTTGTCGCAAACGCCTGACCGGGCCCATAAGTGGGCACCTGGGCATCGACTACGGGAGACACCACTTCTTCCGTCACGCCATGCTCAAGCAGCTCCGGCTCTGTGGGCTTCTCTTGCAACTGGACGGCTACAGGATCATCTGCTCCCGCCTCAAGCTGCCCTCCTGCTCTCGCTCCAAGGACCTGCTCCTCCGCCAGTAGAGAGCGATCCGCATCATCTGACCCAACAGCGGTAGTCCGTTCATCTTCGTGTGGTTCGCCCTCGAGCCACGTTGTAGCCTCACTGGCAATGGCGGCCTCTGCCCCCTGCTCCTCGGCCCAATCGATGTCCCGCTCCTCTCCACCGACCTCGCCTGTCTCCGGAGTGGGTGGAGAATCGGCGCCAAACGACTCGGTGTGGTCTTGAGCCTGCTGTTCCTGGTCGTCTCTTTCTTCTGTTTCCGCTCTTTCTTCTGTTCCTCCTCTTTGTTCACTCGCTTGGCCTGCCTCGCTTTCCTGCTCACGTTCCTCCACGTTCATGCGGGATGAAGTGAACGGAAAGAACGCCTCCGGAGAGGGTTCTAGTTCTTGGTTGATCCCTTGCTCATGCCCCCAAGATGGCTCAGCAGTCTGTACCTCTTCCGGCCCCATGGCGATGGTGTGAGCGGACTCCTCCGGCTGATCGAGCGATGCGGCAACCGATTGTTCCTCTCTCTCCTTCTCATATGAGGCGAGAGAGGGATCGCCACTGGCCGGCCACATCTGCCCTTCAGGAACCGCCACCTCCAATGGCATGGCCGGTACTCTCTCATCCGGCGACGGCTCACCCTCCACCGAAGGACCCGTCGCAGTATCCCCCTCCAAGAGCAGGGAATCGACCTCAGAGGCGACGGAGAGGGCTGGTGGCAATTCCGCCTCGATGGCCTCCTTCGCCGGCTCCACCAGTTCATTTACCAATTCTATCGGCTTGTCCACGGGGGGAACGGTGGTCTCTCCCACCAACAGGGGGTCGCCGTCGTCGGCCTCCCATGGCTCTTGCATTCTTTTTAGTCCATCGGTCCTCGTAATCGACGACGTTCCCTCGCCATTCTCCATTCGTTGATCAGCCGCGTCCTCCCCTTCAACTGGCTCTTCCTCTGTTCCCTCAAGGGCCGTCACCAAATGAACCGGTTCCTCTGGCAACTCGGTTGGCTGATCAGGAAATGCAGCGATTTCGAGAGACCCCTCGGTCATGAGGCTGAACTCAGGGTTGCTGGAACCCTCTTCAACCGCCACAGAAAATTGGTCTCCCTCGCCCAGTCCAAGAGCGGGCGACGGAGGATCAGCTTCAGCAAGCTGAGCCCCATCGGTTGACAGGATGGCCTTCTCGTCGGTCGTGAGGGGGGAGAGGTCCCTCATTGCCTCACAAGAGGCTGTCGCATGCCCATTGACGACCCTGTCCGGCACCACCATTATTGGACTTAGTCCGTCTGCTATCGAGCCAGATGGTGTCTCCGCTTCCTCCCTGCGCGGTTCATCGAGAGGCCATTGAATAGCCGTCTCAATCGTCACGTCTCTCGTTCCACATTCCCGATCATCCAAGGTGGTGGATTCAATCTGCGGGGCGGTGTCCTCACCCTCGAGGGATTCCTCTCTGTCTCTTCGTTCCAGCTCAAGGGCTAACGGTTGCTCCACCATTGATACCAGTGGCGACAGCTCGTTGGACCATTCGGTTCCCTGGGATTCGACTCCCACCGTCGATTCGCTTTCTGGTTCGAACTCGGCTGGCTCTCTACCACCAGGGAAGTCAACGGGCGGCGACTGGTCACCTTGTTCGGAGGACACCATGGAGGGCTCTGACGGATCATCAATCGGGTTGGCAATAAGGGCTCCCGTATCGGGATCAAAATATCGATTCAATCGAATGACGGTCGGAGAGGCAGGGGCCAGCTCTTTGATGCGACGATACAACCTGCTCGCATAGTCTGGATCATCAGGATCCGGATCCTCGATCAAGATCTCAATCGCCTTTGCATATTCGGCGACTGCTTCCATGATCTGTCCCTTCTCCTGGTAGAGCATCCCGAGTTTTTCAAGATAGGGGACACAGCGGGGACCAACGGACAAGTATTCTCGAAGGAGGGATTCCGCCAGCCAATAGTCCTGTCGTGCAAAGGCCTCCTCGATGAGTGAATCAAATGCTTGCCTCGCAGGCAGGAGACTGCCCAGACGAAGATGAAGGGTCGCAAACAGCCGGCGCGCCTCCATATTATGAGGATCCAGCGCCAGTAATTCTTTGAGTGTGGTTGATGCCTTACCATACCGACCTTCATTCATCTGGGTAATGGCTTCTTCCAAGAGGGCGGTTTTCCGACCATAGCCAGAAAGAGACGGCTGGAGCCCCCTGGTGCGGCCCGTCGAATTCTTCTCTTTGTCTTTCAGAGGTTTTTTCTTCTCCGTTCGCACACTACAACCTTAGCAGACCTTTCCGAAATTGGCGGATCGATGTTCTTGAAGCGTGTTTCTGCCGGATCACAACGTGCGCAAATCACCTGGCGGGACAATGACGACCCCTTCTGGCATGCAAGACAGGTACCCCCTTTGCACGTGATTATCCTTTTCGCTTCCGTCGGCGATTGGCTCCCATAGTTACAAAAATGGGCCGTTCCCCCTAAGCTCTTCTGATCTAGACAGGAGTCCTGTCAATCGGCACGTTGCATTTTTGCACAGAGCCTGTTCAAAATCGGTCGAGCTGGAAGATCACGTTGGCACAGGCTTGCTAGCAACGTGATCACGGATGGCTCTGTTGGGTTTTCGACAAACGATGACCGAGGCTCTTTAATCAGGCTTCTTCTCCCCCCTGCCATGCGCCTGCACTCCTCCCCCTTCGCGCTAAGAAACCGTCTCCCTTCCAGGCCCGTTCGAAAGAGGGCATGCTCTTTCTGCCGAATCACCCCCTCCAAACCCATCCCTTATCGGCTGTTGCAGCCTTAAACTGAGAGGCAGTGCCATCTCCGGTCCGTGTCCCATAACGACTCATTGACAAGCACAGAAGCCCCCTTTTATTGTCTCATTCACTCTCTCTGTGATACCGTCAATCAGTCGCTGACCATCACAAGTCAGCATGACGGGACACATGACTCATGACTATGGCTGAGTCAGATACCTGGCTTTTGGCCTCACACAACAATTCCGGTTTGCTAACAGACTGATGAAGGTCATGACGAGAGGAGTGGGCTATCGCAGTATTGGGGTGTGGCTTTGGGCCTTGACAATGGCTTTGCCCTTCCAAGTGTCAGCCCAAGGGACCAATGTCCCACCGCCCAAGGTGACCCTCGACTTTAACGAGGTGGAAATTCCCGTCCTGGTCCGTTTCATCAGCGAGCTAACCGGCAAAAACTTCGTCCTGGACGATACGATCAAAAAGCAGGGCGGCAAAATCTCCATTTATTCTCCCACCAAGGTCACCAAGGATCAGGCCTATAACATGTTCGTCTCAGCCCTCGAAGTTGCGCGACTGGCCGTCGTACCCAAGGGCAATGTCTACCAGATCGTGCAAATGGGGGACCTGCCGCCTGAGCGGGGGGTCTTTGTCTATCGGCTCAAACATGCGAACGCCTCGGACCTCGCCGCCGTGTTGACCAATCTGGTTGCACGCTCTCAAACCGTAGCCCAAATGGCCCCGGGCATGAAGCCTCCCATGAGACCGCTGACGGAATTCGAGGCGCCGGTCCAGGTGTTTGCCGACAAGGCCACTAATTCCATCATCATCAGCTCTACCAAAGCAGCCTATAACCAATTGCAAGCCGTCATCCGCGACCTCGATGTCCGACGCCCCCAGGTCTTTGTGGAGGCCGTCATTATGGAGGTCCAAGTTGACCGCTTACGGCAGATCGGAACCGACCCGACGCAAGTGTTGGGCGCCTGGCGCTCCGGTTCAGCCCAAGGGCTCGCTGGCTTTAATCGTCCCCCCGAAGACCTTGCCTCCGTTGCCCAAGCCATTAGCGGGATTGCCGCTGGCGGTGCGACGGGAGGAGCCTTTACCGTTCTCAATACGGTCAACGTGCGGGCCTTCATGCAACTGCTCATGAACATGACCGACACCAATATCCTGTCCACACCTCAAGTGCTCGCAGCGGACAATCAAAAGGCCAAGATCGTTGTTGGAGAAAATCGGCCTTTCCCGACTGGTCAGGCTCAGGGCATCACCGGCGGCACCCTGGTCACGATCGAGCGCAAAGACGTGGGAGTCACCTTGGAGATCACGCCGCAGGTCCTCGAAGACGATCTCATCCGACTTGAAATCAAGCAAGAAATCACCGCTATCTCAGAAGCTGTCGCCCAAACCATCGGATCAGGCACGGCTTCGATTCCAGTTGGCCCCACGACGACGAAGCGGTCAATGGAAACCACGACGATCGCCCATGATCAGCAAACGCTCGTCGTCGGAGGGTTGGTCCGCGACAATATCACCGTCAATGAGCGGAAAGTGCCCTTGCTTGGTGATATTCCGTTATTGGGATGGTTCTTCCGCTCTCAAAACCGGACGGTGGAGAAACTCAACCTCCTGGTCTTTCTGACCCCCCACCTCGTCCGTGACGATATGGACGCAGCAGACCTCAACGCCAAAAAGGCAAAGGAGGTTAACTCGCTCCAACGAGACAATCGCATCGAAGAGCCGACGAGACTTAAGCAAGAAATCTTGGAACGGCTGGAACGTCAAGAATCCTCACCCGCCAATTCTCATCGATAACGATCGTCCTCCTTTCTCTATCTGTTTTCTCCAACCGTTGCACGCACGGCATTCCACCATTGATGGCTTGGATCCCCCCAGAAGAGGAATAGTCCCCTCACTGTCGCGACGATAGACTCGCGGGAGAGACGTTGAGAGGAGGGACGCTATGCGAGAAGCTCGGTCATTCCAACGCGACCCTGCCGGCTATCCGGTGATCTTTGGAGGAGTTCCCTTTGTGGGAGAGGGAACGGTCACCAACCTTTCCATGAAGGGTTGTTCCATCGTGGGCTACCGAACCGTGCTCGTAGGAAGCTTTGTCAAGCTGAGCGTGATTCTTCCAGATGCAAGACATTCGCTCTTCATTGAGCTGGGTCAGGTTCGGTGGGTACGGAGCACGGTCTTTGGCGTGGAATTCCTGCGCATGTCAGCTCTCGCTCGTCATCAATTGGCCCACATCGTTGGTCACCAACCGATCCTCTCGTTCGCGCAGCGTCTGCCTACAAGCCCGCATCCCCCAGAGGCTTGCATAGCCATCGGTGTGCGCTTATCCTGCAATAAATCCCTAGCAATCAATCTCTAACAATCAATCCGGCCATGCCAGAAAAAAGAGTTGACTTCCTCGCTTCACCGTCAGCGTCTTAAGCGTTATCTGAATTTCGTGAACCGCCGCTCCATGGCGGTGGTCGACGATTGCGGTACGAACCGAGGGGCGAGGCGCACGCTGGGGCCCTGGCACCCACCCTGAAGGGCAATTCACTTATCCCGCGAGAAGCGAACCGATACTCTATGGCAAGTGATGGGAAGCAAGAGGCAAGCAAGAAGAAAGAACGAAAATGTGGAAGAGACTGACATGCCGCTCCGGAGAACGGTCGTCCCTCTCACCAGAACCCTCGTCCTTCATAGCTCCCCACTGTCACACAGTGGGGAGCTCGATACGGCGTTCTGCTATTTTATGGTCGAATGTCAAAATGAAGCGACAATCCCGCATGGACACTGATCGTTCTGATCGTGGATTCGTAATCATCTAAAACGAGCGGGCCATCAAATGGAAGACCGGACTGGCCAAATCGATCCGTCCCGAGCGCGTCGTGAAAGGCGTGGGTATATTTGGCCTCCGCAAAGGCCGCGACGTACTTGATCAGAAACACTTTGACGCCGCCCTTCACCTGAAAAGCTGGAGCCGTATCCCGCTGCGTGGTGAGGGGCGCCTCAAACGTCGCTCCTCTGGCTCCACCTGGCCGAAACGCGAATTGATGGGCTCCGCCTCCAACTCCAATGTAAGGAAACCACCGCCCGTTGGGATAGGCCTCGGAAATCGCAAATGGCCGGCGAAGCATGACATTGCCGCCAATGTAGATGCCTTGTATTTCTGTTGTGGTCCCTTCAAAACCGTAGGACTCCATGCGCCCATTAACTCCCTCACGGCAGCAGGCGATGTCCGGCCACCAGACATAGCCCTCGATTTCAAAACCAAGATCAAACCCCGCCAGCTTGTTCCTCGTCGGAAACCAGAGCCCAGCGTTCCCCCCAACTGACTGTTTCATCTGATAGTCGATATCCCGCTCAACATCGCCATTGCGAAACGTGGCATCCTCGCTGAATGGAATCGCCACACCGGCCATAAAGGACAAATAGGGCTCAATGGTCCCGGAGGACATCGTAGGCAGTTCAGCCGCGGCCCGGGCTGACTGCGAAAAACCAACTATACAGAACAGGACAATCATCGCCGAAATTTTCGTTTTCATTCTCACCCCCACGGTAAAGAAAACAGGCCATTCGACGAGTTATGACTGCGGGACCTGATGTGAGTCGGATAGCTGCGACAAGCGAAGGAATGCCCCAAGACGATTGTGAGGTCTTGTTGACGCCAGGCTTTTGCACGTTCCAGGCGCTTTCGGCAGCCGGCATGAAGCCAGTCCGTCGTCGATACCGACAAGGTCATGAAAGTATGGGGCCTCCCTGCCAGAGGAACGGCGCAACAGTAACAACCCCCTCGTGATTTATTAAAATAGATAAAATGGATTAGAGGTATCGGTAAATCCAATATCAGCTACTACCCGATGATGATCAGGGGGATAACACCAGGTTTTCATTGATCGCCAAGCCGAGCACAGACCGCCCTTCCCACTTTCTTACCCTTCATTTTTGCAGGAAATCGATGACCTCCAGTTGGTTGACGATCGGAAACAGGTAGAGAGGACAAGGAGACAAGAACGTGCTCCCACACAACAGACGGTTCAAAAAGCGACGCCGAATTTTTATCGGCCTAGGGCCTTTGTCACCGCCAAGCCAATTTCCGCCGGATTTCTAACAATGGTCACGCCGGCCGACTCGAGGGCTTTCATCTTTTCGGCAGCCGTGCCTTTACCGCCTGAGATGATCGCACCGGCATGACCCATGCGACGGCCAGGAGGAGCCGTGATTCCGGCGATGAAGCTGATCACCGGCTTCTTGACATGCCGTTTGATATACTCGGCGGCCTTTTCTTCCGCATCGCCGCCGATCTCGCCAATCATGACGATGGCTTGCGTTTCCGGATCCTTTTCGAACAACGACAGGACATCGACGAATCCCGTCCCGTTGACCGGATCGCCCCCGATGCCGACGCAGGTGGTCTCGCCCAGCCCCAACGTTGAAAGCTGATGCACGGCTTCATAGGTGAGGGTTCCACTGCGGGAAACAACCCCGACAACCCCTCGCTTGTGGATGAAGCCCGGCATGATGCCGATCTTGGCTTCGTCCACCGTGATGACACCGGGACAGTTCGGGCCAATCAACCGGACATCGCGACCGCGTAAGGCCCGCTTCACCTTGACCATATCGTTGACCGGAATGCCTTCGGTGATGCAGATAATGAGTTTGATGCCCGCATCAGCGGCTTCGAGAATCGCGTCGGCGCAGAAGGGAGGAGGAACAAAGATCAGCGACGTATCGCATTCGGCTTTTTTCACAGCCTCAAGAACCGTGTTGAACACCGGAATTCCTTCGACCTCCTGTCCCCCTTTTCCAGGTGTCACTCCCGCCACAATCTTCGTCCCGTAGGCCTTGCATTGCGTGGCATGGAACGAGCCCTCCTTCCCCGTGATTCCTTGCACCACCACCCGTGTGTTTTTATTGACCAGTATGCTCACGGCCCACTCCTTTACGCTGCTTTGCCGGTCAGTTTCACGATTTTCTGCGCCGCTTCCCACAAGTCATTTGCCACCTCCAGCTTCAAGCCGGATTGGGCCAGCAAGCTTCGGCCTTCTTCCGCGTTCGTGCCTTGCAGCCGGACCACCAATGGCACGGTGATCTGCACTTCCTTTGCCGCTTCGATCACACCCTGTGCAATCCGTTCACAACGGACGATTCCACCGAAGATATTAATGAAGATGCCCTTCACGTTCGGATCTTTGAGCAAAATTCGAAACCCAGCTGCCACGGTTTCTTTGGTCGCCCCCCCGCCCACGTCCAAGAAGTTCGCCGGTTCGCTGCCAGCCAGTTTGATGACGTCCATCGTGGCCATGGCCAGACCCGCGCCATTGACCATGCAGCCGATGTTGCCGTCGAGCTTCACGTAATTCAAGTTGTTGGCCGTCGCCTCGATTTCCAACGGTTCTTCTTCGTTCAAATCCCGCATCTGCTGAACATCGGGATGTTTAAAAAGACCGTTGTCGTCGAACGACACCTTGCCGTCCAACGCGATCAGTGTTTTCTCCTTGGTGATGATGAGGGGATTGATTTCGACGAGCGCGGCGTTCTTTTCCATAAAAAGACGATAGAGATTCTCCATCAATTGCACGAACGGATTGAGCACCGCCGGTTCGATCTGATGCAGTCCAAGAGCAAACGCAACGTTGCGTCCATTGTGTCCCTGGAAACCCACCGCGGGATCGATCGCTTCCTTGATGATCTTCTCAGGCGTGTGGGCGGCAACTTCTTCAATCTCCATGCCTCCTTCGGTGCTCGCAATGAAGGTCGGCCATCCACTGTCCCGATCGACCAGGATCGACAGATAGAGTTCCTTGGCGATGTTCGCCCCTTCCTCGATCAACAGACGGCGGACCACCCGTCCCTTGGGTCCCGTCTGATGGGTAACGAGGGTCTTGCCGAGCAACTCTCTAGCGAGTCCGGCCACCGCACCCTTGTCTTTCGTGAGCTTAACCCCTCCGGCTTTTCCACGCCCTCCGGCGTGAATCTGAGCTTTCACCACGAAGACCGGCGCATTGAGTTCTTCCGCCCATGCCGACGCCGCCTCGGGAGAAGTAACTTCCTTTCCCCGTGGAACCGGCACCCCGAACTGAGCAAACAGTGACTTCGCTTGGAATTCATGAACGTTCATCGGACCCTCAATAATCTGACCTTCGATACAAGCTTATGACCCCTCCTCAAACTACAACCACCCTCATGACCGACCAACCGACTGTTCCGCTCAGGTCCTTCACCAAAACTAAATGTGTCGGCCAACCCGAGAGCACTTACCCCTTTCTCGTGTATGCCGGCAGGATCATCGGCGAGATCACACCGCTGACATTGCCGTGTTTTTTGGCTTCTGCTCGAAACCGTTCCAAATGGTTGAGCGTCAATTTCCCCTGTTTCATCGATGCAGCACGGGCGGCGGCAGTCAATCCAGCCCGTTTGCCAAACACCATCAAGTCGAGCAACGAATTGCCCATTAAGCGATTGCGCCCATGCAGCCCTCCAGAAGCTTCGCCGGCCACAAAGAGATTCCTCACTCCCGTCTCGGCATTGATGTCGATCTTGACACCGCCGTTTTGATAGTGGAGGGTGGGATAAATGAGCACCGGTTCCTTCCTGATGTCGATCCCAAACCGTTCAAATTGCCGAACCATGGCGGGAAAATGTTTCTCGAGCGTGCCGGGCCCATGCTCAATATCGAGCAACGGAGTATCCAGCCATACACCGACTCGACCGGACATCGTTCGAATCCCTCGCCCTTCTTCGCACTCTCGGATGATGGAGGATGACACGACGTCCCGCGTGTCCAATTCGTTGACGAACCGTTCACCCCTCGCGTTGACCAGATGGCCTCCTTCAGACCGGATACCCTCCGTCACCAACGCACCGACCAACTGCTCCGGATACACCGCTCCCGACGGATGATATTGGAAGGTGTCGATATGGGAGAGTTTGGCGCCAATACGGTAGCACAGACAAAGACCGTCGCCCGTCGCCCCATAGTGGTTGCTGGTAGGGAACCCTTGGATGTGCAGACGTCCAATGCCTCCGGTCGCCACGATCACGGTCTTGGCGGCGATGACAACATATTGATGGTTATCCAAGTCTTTCAGGATGGCCCCTGTACAGGCCCCATCGTCATCACTGAGCAATTCAATCGCCGCACAAAATTCGATCAATTGAATCCTCCGGTTGATGACTTCATCCTTGAGCACCCGCATGATTTCCAGGCCGGTGTAGTCCGAGCAGGTCAACAAGCGCGGTTTGGAACTGCCACCCCCTTTTTTGACATGAAGATTGCCATCCGCATCCCGATCGAACAGAACGCCGAGGTCGATCAGCCATTTAGCGATAGACGGCCCTTCCTCGACCATCACCTTGAGCAGATGAGGGTCGTTTTCCATATGACCGCCTTTGAGAGTATCCAAGAAATGCGTGATGGGTGAATCTTCTGGCGCAACGGACACCTGCATGCCGCCCTGTGCCATCACGCTGTTGGAGTCTCCCAGCCGAAGTTTCGTTGCCAAGATCACCTTGGCACCCGCTTCGTGGGCATGCAGGGCCGCTGCGCAACCAGCCCCGCCGCCGCCGATCACTAGCACATCAGCATAATAATGAGGAGTGAGAACAACATGTTCGTCGAGCGGGCTGTCCCCCTCAAGCAGAGTGGCCAACTCGACGACGGTTCTTTCCCCCTCATTGGGTCCAAACCGGAGCGGGCGGTAGGCACTGGCTCGATAATCAGGATGGTATTTATGAATCAGTTGATCGCGATCGGCGACCGACAATCGCGGAAAGGTTTGCTTTCGTCTGGCGTCACGGGTTTGGTGAACGATTTGTTGCAGCGCATGGATATTCATATGATGTCAGCCGACGGTTCCACCCTTGCAGCTTCCGCTATTCGTTGAGCCGATGGCGCCCGCAAGGGGGATCTTTTTATGACGCGCCAGGAACTGCCAGCCCTTCACTTGACTTTGGCGCAGAGCTCCGCCAATTCCTCTTTGTTCATCGAAAAGATCTTATTCCATTCGTCATTGAACCGGCCTTCTTCGATTTCTTTGATGCGAGCCTCCAATCCCATCGGCTTCTCAGTGAAATGTGCTCCCTGCGCACGGCTGACGTAGAGGGCGACGAGATTTGGTGCAATATCGGCGATGCAGACCGGTGCACACATCCCGCACATCACACAGTCCATGAACATAGTCGCCACGCTTTGGAAATCCCCGAACACCGCTTTCCACACTCCTTCCCGCACATCTATCTTTTGCGGACAGGCTTCGGTGCAAGCATTGCAATTCCGGCACAACGGAGCTTCTGGATACAGATTAAACAAGTCTTGTTTGGGATCCTGGAGCGTTCGAATGTCGTAAATGGCCTTGCGCGCGGGAAACGGCGGCATCATTGTAAACGACATGCCGTCCTGAACCGCCGTTTGACAGGCCAGACAGGTTTTGACCTTCGGGTCATCCTTGGTCCGGTAGTAGGTGGCGCAGGCACCGCAAAATCCTCCTAAGCAACCCACACCTCGGACCACCTCCTGACCTGCATACCACATGGCCTTGATGACCGTGATCCCTTCCGGCACCGTGTATTGCTTACCGGAAATTTCAATCGTGACCATTCGAGGCTGGAGCACCTCTGGTTGGTCGATCAGATTGTCATCGTTCTGCCCCATGGTCATCTGTTATCCTTGGGCCATCTGTTATCCTTGGTAGCGCATGCGATCTCTTGTGTCATTGATCTTGCAACGCTCACTTCCTCTCAATACACGGGAAACGGGAATGCCGGCAACCACAACACACGCCAACGTTGCTTCCGTCGACACCGCCCCCTCTTCCTCTGAGCCCATAATTTCTTGCTCATTCCTGCGGATAGCTATGGCGTTTGTGTTTCGTCAATCATTCAGTTCAATGCATTGAGTGCCGAACCCGCCTTGAACCACTCGATTTGTTGCTCCGTCATACTGTGGTTCGCCTGAATCGTCACCGTTTGACCATCCGGCTTATGAATGGTCACCGTCACCGGCTTGCCTGGCGCCAAATTGTTGAGACCGGTCACGCTGATCCGGTCAAATTGTTCGATCTTCTCGTAATCATTGGGATCAGCAAAGGTTAAGGCCAAGATCCCCTGTTTCTTGAGATTAGTCTCGTGAATACGGGCGAAGCTCTTCGCGATCACAACCCGCACATTCAAAAATCGTGGCGACATGGCGGCATGTTCGCGACTGCTACCTTCGCCATAATTTTCGTCTCCCACCACCACCGACCCAATCCCCTTGGCCTTGTAATCCCGCGCAATCTGCGCAATGGTCAGATTGGTTTCCCCCGTCAGCACGTTGGTTCCCTTCCCTGGCTCGGAAGAAAACGCGTTATTGGCCCCCAGGAACATGTTGTCGCTGATCTTGTCTAAGTGACCGCGGAATTTCAGCCAGGGACCAGCCGGAGAGATATGGTCGGTCGTGGTCTTTCCTTTTGTCTTGATCAGGAGAGGAAGTTTTTCGAAATCTCTTCCGTCCCAACGCGGGAACGGCTGGAGGAGCTGAAGCCTTTCGCTGGTGGGAGGAATATCTACCGTCAACCCCTCTCCATTTTCCGCCGGAGGGACATAACCTTCCTCCCCCTTCGCAAACCCCTTTGCCGGCAGTTCTTCTCCGACCGGAGGCTCAAGCATGAACTCTTTACCGTCCGCCCCTTTGACGGGTTGCGTCAGGGGGTTGAACCGGAGGTCTCCCGTGATGGCAAAGGCGGTCACGATCTCAGGACTCGCCAAGAATGAGAGCGTCTCATTAATGCCGTCATTTCGGCCGGGGAAGTTCCTGTTAAAGGAGCTGACGATCGAATCCGCCCGCCCTTTGACACCATCGGCGCGCTTCCACTGACCGATGCAGGGGCCGCAGGAATTCGACAGAACCGTTCCCCCTAGCTGCTCGAACGCGTCCAGGAAGCCATCGCGCTTCATTGTGTGATAAATGCGTTCGGAGCCAGGAGAGATAAGAAACGACGTTTTCGCTTTCAACCCGGCTTTCAATGCTTGCCGCGCGACATGCGCCGAGCGGCTAATGTCCTCGTAAGAGGAATTCGTACAACTGCCGATCAACGCTGCCTTGAGTTCAACCGGA
Source organism: Nitrospira sp. (assembly GCA_024331045.1). Classification (GTDB taxonomy): domain Bacteria; phylum Nitrospirota; class Nitrospiria; order Nitrospirales; family Nitrospiraceae; genus Nitrospira_D. The sequence continues at coordinate 31,911 of JANDJC010000007.1, read as the reverse complement.
TATTTTTTTTCTTCGGCTTCCGCAGCCAGTTTCGAGATCGGGCGAGCCAAATCCGGCGTGTGGGGTCCCACCACGTACGGTTCGAGCTTCGAGAGATCGATTTCGATAATCTGATCATAGTACTTTTCCGGAGCCTCATAGACCTCCGGATCAGCTATCAGATGCTCCCTGTTTGCCAACGCGAGATTGGCCCACTCCGCCCGGTCCGTCAGATTCATATACGCAACCATTTTCTGGTCAAAGGGGAAGACCGATGTCGTGGCCCCCAACTCCGCACCCATATTGCAAATCGTCCCCTTGCCCGTGGCGCTGATCGTCTCGGCCCCAGGGCCGAAATACTCGATGATCTTATTCGTTCCCCCCTTGACCGTTAAAAGCCCGCACAGGTAGAGAATCACATCTTTGGGTGATGCCCAGCCATTCAATCGACCTGTAAGCCGAACGCCAATTAATTTCGGATGGAGCACCTCCCAGGGGAGCCCTGCCATCACTTCACCGGCATCGGCCCCGCCCACTCCAATCGCCAACATGCCCAACCCGCCACCATTTGGCGTGTGCGAATCAGTTCCGATAATCAGACCGCCGGGAAACGCATAATTTTCTAGCACGACTTGGTGAATGATGCCCGCGCCCGGCTTCCAAAAGCCGATGCCATATTTCTTGGCCGCCGACGCAAGAAAGTTGTAAACCTCCTTGTTTTCCTCCATGGCCCGAAGCAGGTCCTTTTCCGACCCCATTTCAGCTCGAATGAGATGGTCGCAATGGATGGTGCTCGGCACGGCCACTTTTTTCTTCCCCGCCTGCATGAACTGGAGCATCGCCATCTGGGCCGTTGCATCCTGCATCGCCACGCGATCCGGCCGCAGCGACAACATCGCCTTGCCACGTTCCCAGACTTGCGCGTCAAAATTATCGGCATGCGAAACAAGGATTTTCTCTGCCAACGTCAGCCCCCGGCCAAACCGTTTCCTCGCCTTTTCCAACAGGCCTGGCATCTTGGCATAGAGTTTCTGAGCGATCTCCAGCGACATAGTCTCCCTCACGGACGGGCTTGAGTCGAGGACCGAAACAAGGAAGTGACGCTCCCTCGCCACAGGTCCGCACTCATCACCACAGTAGAGCGATGCATCCCGCCACCAGCAAAGAGGCGACGGGAGCCTTCGCAATCATTGTCATCATTCTCACCGTAACGGTGGAACCTCTCGGCGTTTCGGCACAGCATAATTCACCAAATAATCAAACAGCCGGATCAAGCGGCTGTCCTGACGCTTTTGGTCAACCCAATGCCCGATCAACCCAATGGTGCGGGCCAAAATGAAAAAGCCATTCAAACTGTCGACGGGGAATCCCAAATCAACCAGGATGGCCGCCATCGTGCCATCCACATTCAGAATGAGATTCTCTTTTTTGGCCGCCGTGACTTGCTCAACCTGAAGGGCAAAGTCGAGACAGGGTGTCTTAATGTTCAAGCTTTTTACATAGGCAACCAGTTCCTTGACACGTTTGTCGGGATTCCGAAGACTTTTTACGCGATGGCCGATACCGGGCACAGGGCCCACGTTCTTTTTCATATAGGCTAGAAACTCGTCCACGCTCATCTTATTGTCCACGGCGTACTTAAACCAGCGCCCAGCATCGGTCACCGCCCCTCCAAAACGTGGACCAATCATGATGAGGCCAGCCGCCACCGCCTGCGCCATCCCGATGCCGGCGCAGGCGGCCAGAATCGTCGCATAGGCGCCACTGACGCAGGGCCCATGGTCCGCTGAGAGCATGATGATGCGCCGGATGATTTCAGCCTCCTGCTTCGAGATGAGCCGCTTATCCCAAAGGAGACCGATGACGTGAGGGATGTCGTAGCCTTTGTTGATCAGCTCGGACGCCGGATAGCCGTCATAATACGGTTCATCGCCCCGGTCGTCACTGATGGTGGTGCGAATGAGCGGCGTGACGATCACCTCGTCCGCCTTCATCGCCTCTTCGACGGTCTTGGGAAGCTTCGGCAGGCTGGTCGGCTCAACAATTTCCTTGACTTGCCCGGACTTGAGCAGCTCTTGATAGACTTCCTTGATGGCGGGACCAAGTGCGCCGAATGTCGGGGGGACGATCGCACCAGCCCGTTTCAGCGCCTCAGACTTCGAGCGAGCCGATCCTTCACCTTTCATGCCTTCTTTAGCGCCGGCATGGCCGAACTTCATCCCCTTGGGCAAACTCTCCTGGCAGAACCCCGAGACAATCCCAATCAACTTGATACGGCGTTTTTGGGCCCCATACCACTCGGCCGCCCGTTCCTCCAGATCTCCGCCCATTTCGCCAACGATGACAACCGCTTTTGTCTGAGGGTCCTGCTCGAACATCTCAAGATAGGTGACATAGTCGGTGCCGGGATAGGTATCTCCCCCAATCCCAATAGCCGTGGTGATCCCATCTGCAAACTGCGAGCAAATCCAGATGATTTCGTTGGAAAGGCCGCCCGACTTCGTAATGACGCCGAACGAGCCTTCCCGATAGAGCTTCGAGAGCACCAGGTTGTCGTAGGCGCCGCCAATGACCCCCAGCCTGCAGGCGCCGGCGGAAATAATGCCGATCGACGAAGGGCCATTGAAGATCTTGCCCAATTTACGAGCATGGGCCCCCAGCAGTTTTGCGTCTTTCTCGGGCACCCCTTCGGTGATCATCGACACCAGCTTGATGTGTGGATCATCCAACGCCTCCATACCGGCCTTCATCGCACGATCTGCGCCGATATACACAAGACTCGTATTGATTGCCGGATGATGTTTAGTGGCCTCGGCTACGGTGGCGTAGACCGGAACGGTGATGAGGCCGCTCCCATAGGGAATTTCGTTGGTCTTGCCGGCTTCAGGAGGATAAACGAAGGCTTCCACGTTGAGCGGTTGTTTGATGAGGTAGCAGAACTCCGCCATCCGGCGGGCTGCATTGACACCGGCCGGGCCACCTTGAATCACCACACGAGTCTCTTTGTTCGCCAGAATGCTCATCAGGATCTCCTCTTGATCTTAATCTTGCGCGACGATGAACGACCGATGATGCACTTGAGACAAGAAGGACGAGGAACGAACCATCACCTTATCACGGGCTCAATATTCCAAACATTGAAGCTGGCACTGATCACTTGCCCGCCAGCGCTTTATCGACAATGTCCGTCAGCGGCGTGTAGCGGTCGAAGACTTCGATATCGAATCCCTCTTCTTTCAAGGCCCGCATAGCCTCCAGCCCTTCCTTCTCGCGCGGACCGCCCCGGCGTACCCATATTTTGACACCCTTGAGCTTGCCATCAGCCTTGGCTTTGCGAAACCCGTTAATGATCCCCCCAAAGGTTTTCTTCACGTCGGTAAAGTTCGCGATCGCCCCGCCCACGATAATGTTCTTGATCCCTGGCAAGCTACACACCTTTTCCGTGAGGGCCTCCACCGCCCAATCCGGAGGATCACCCGAATACTCTGCATAATTGGCAAGCTTACCCCCCAACGCCACGACCGCATCAGAGTAATAGACGCTGGCCCCTCCGCCGGCAGGAAGCATGGCCGTATCGCCTCCCGGAATTTCGATGAATTTGACGGATCCCTTGATTTTGCTGTCGATCGCCATAATCTCCAATTCGTTCTTTGTATAGGCGCGGCCGAATTCCGCGGCGAATTGAAAATTCCAATCCGGATGACGGAACTTGGCATCGGCATCCAGCAAGGTGACCGCGTCCAAGGCCACCAACTCGCCATCACTCTCGCGCATCACCACTGGATTAACCTCCAGGTATTGCGCGTCTTCGTTGTCAAAACAGGTAAACAGTTTCGCGGCGAAGTCCGCCATCTTTTTGATCAACGGCCCAGTAAAGCCAGCATCCTTGACAACCCTCTCCAACTCCTCATGGGCTGGCTGTTGTCCGATCTCCACGAGGAGCCGTTTAACCCGATCCCAATTCGACTCCACCTCGACGCCACCACAATTGGCAACCAAAATCTCGCTGCCTTCCCGCACCGACTTGACGGCGCAGTAATACTCCTCCGTGTGAGAAACCATCTCGGAAATAATGACTTGCGAAACCGTAATGCTCCCCACTTGCCGACCAATCATTTCCTTGACGGCGGCTATTGCCCCCTGGAGGTCCAGTCCCACCTTCACCAGCCCTAACTTAAACCGCGACCCCAAGGCCTCATGAGCTTTGGCAACCAGCTTGCCTTGTTTCAGCCAGTCATTGGCCTGCCCCAACTTGTCCAACTCCTCGGCAGACGTGACGACAACATAGTTGGGAACATGAATGCCCCATTTCTTCATCAGCCCCATTCCCGGGCCTTCCAACACCTTGGCCATGACCTGCTCCTTGGAAAGGATGAATGTCGTGAATATACGAGTTTCGCTGCAAAGGGAAGGGGATTCTAGCGGAATCTCTCCTATGACTCAAGGCACCAGAGGGACTACATAAGCAGTACTCAAAAGACCTACTTCAGACTCTCATTCAAGAGACTATCAAGCAGCTAGCCCAAACATTGTTACCTCCACCGCTGACAGCGAGGGCAATAGAAGGAGCTACGCTCTCCCTTGAGATGGCGAATGGTCGCGCCACATCGATTCGGACAAGGCTGGCCCGTTTTTCCATAGACCCGATGATATCGTTTATAGCATCCTTCGCCCCCATCGGGAGCAAAGAAGTCCCTAACGCTAGACCCCCCACAGGCAATGGCTTCTGTTAATACGGCTCTGGTCACATGGTACAGCCGTTCCCGGCTTGACGGCGCCAATTTGTTCGCCCGCGCATGTGGATGAAGACCAGCACGAAAGAGGATCTCATTTGCATAGATGTTGCCGATGCCGGCAATTACTTGTTGCTGCATCAACAGCGACTTGAGCCGTCCCCGCCGATCCCTAATCCGTGTCGTGAAGTCCTCGAGGGTAACGGAGAGGGGGTCACTACCGAATCGCTTCCTCACATACTGATCCAAACCGCCTTGGTCCAACAGCCGAAGGCGGCCGAATCGCCGCGGATTCCAGTATCGCAGTTCGGTTTCCTTTCCACCATCGAAAACCAGGCGGGCGTGGATATGCTGAGGAAGTTTGATCGCGACCGAGGAAAACAGCAGCAATCCTGTCATGCCTAATTCAACAACGAGGTAACGAATCTCGCCACCCTTCACAAAGGCGATCGCGATACTTTTCCCGTATCGAGTGACCGAATCCAGCCGGGCATCCACATACCATGATCGCCAGGTATACCCTTGGCGTACGATGTCGGCACGGCCGATCCATAGTTCACGCACGCGGCAGCCTGTGAGCTTGGCTCTGATCTGTCGAGTGACAACCTCCGCTTCGGGCAACTCAGGCATGTGCGGCCTCCCCCCATCAACAATGTCGGAGTAACAGCGCATGACGGAGACAAGGACATCACCTTGGCGGCTGAACCCTGTCGCGGATCGTCGAAGGCCCAGGAGTCGCCCGCCGGATGTGCCTGACGAGCGCTATCGTGGCCTCCAACTCCGGCAACGGTAGTGCTCCAGGCCGCCGAGTCGTCGCCAGTCGTAGGGCTTCGTCATAGCAGTAGCCCTCGACGCAACAAAGATATGCAACGACCACCGATACCGACCGGCTCATGCCAGCGCGACAACAGACCATGACATTGTTCTCTTTCAGCTGCTGCTCGATCCATGCCACTGCGTCCACCAACCGTTCGACATCCGGCCGAGCGAATTCTTTGAGGGGGATTTTCGCGGCGGACACCCATGGCGGCGTCTCGAGCCTGCATTCCTCGGCAACCAACAGCACGGCTCCGATCGGCGCGGGCGGCAACGCCATCTCATCAATGTTGCCGACGAACAGACGCTTGGTCATCTGATACACGGATCTTTCCTCACCATGGTCTCGTTGAGGCCGTCACGGAACCTCGCTCGCCTGGTTGCGGTTTGACAGGCCCCATGGCTATACTGCGGGGGGTTCAACTACCTTGTGCATCTCGCCTACCACGTTGAGCGTTTGATATGGTGACTCTCACCAAAGAGGAAGTGGAGCGACGGCTCGGTTCGGTTGCCTGCGCCGTATGTAAACAGTCTAGTTTCGCAATCGACGACCGCTCCATGGGCTCGGATGGTGAGTGGCGCGGGATCTGTCGGGCCTGTTTCTACACCTTCCCTGTTCATACAGACGTCGAGTTCTATCTGCGGACCCAACCGGACGTCCCGCTTCGCCTCAAGGAGATTTCCTGTACGGCCTGTAACCATCAGGGAGTCACCTTGGACTTTCGCGCAACCCTCTCCGTGCGGGAGGCCTATTATTTCGTTACCTGTCGCGGATGTCATCGCCAGTTTCCGGAGAAATCGTTTTTGGAAGCCTACGAGTAGGCTCCATTTTTCCTATGCGCGAGTCTGACCATGAGTGAACACCCCCGACAACCGATCCCCCACCCAGAGCAAGCAGAACTCCCACGCCCCCCCAAAGGACGCAAAGAACTCCCGGTCATCTCCACTCCCAACGATCAAGAAACGATCGAGCAAGAAATGGCCGAACTGTTCGAAGAGGACAAGGTGTCCCACCAGCACGGCAGTGCGGAGCCGGAGGGAGACTAAGTCCGGCACTCTTCCGGCCTTCGCTCTATCGGGCTTCCTCGTTTCTCAGAATCGTTCAACAGCCGGTTCCTGGGTTGGCCGACCCCCTCTTGTAGATCGTCGAAAGCCCGGCCCATCCACTCAAAGAATAGCAGCGTTCGGTCAGAAACCGATGCATGGCACTTGACAACACAGCCTCGATACCTTTACGGGCTTCCCAATTCTCAACGCAGATCACATGCGGTCTGTACCGTTGAAGATTCAATCCCTTGATCACCTCATAATCCATCCCTTCCACATCAACGCTTAGCAATTCAAAATCGGGCGGTACCTGATGATCTTCTAAAAGCTTGGTCAGCGTAGTCGTTATCGTGTGTCCAACCGGCCGGTAGACGTCAGGATTGGAAACTGCCGACAGGTTGAGCGTGGTATTGGTTGAGAAGGCACCAGGGCTATAAATGGCCGCGTCATGTTCGCGGTCGCTGACCGCCGCAACGACGGCTCGATCTCTTCTCCGCCTGAGCTGACAGGCCAGTACCTTGACCTCTTCCACGTCAATCAACAATCCCCGCCACCCATTTCGGTAGAGACCATAGGTATTTGATCCTCTCCGTGGATGATGGCATCCCACATCCACATAAAAGCCCGGGGTCTTCCCATTGGAAAGGGCCAAGTTGATCAGGAGGTCTTCACCATACTGAGCATAGGACACCTTGGGCTTGGCTGGAGACAAAAAGGCGCGATAGATTGCCTGAAGATACAGACGAGGCTTCATCGACGTTCCTTTCCCCCTCACTTCCGTCCAATCCCGCCTTTTACGGGCCCCTGCGAGGAACCTCCATGTCGTCTCCCTGACCGATAGTTTTAGATCCCTTGCACAAGGCTGACCATCGCATCTCGATCAATCCGAGCCAACGACGAAGGTTTCCCCTGCCGCGTTCGGCGACAGAGTGCTTCGATGTGCACAAGATCCCCTCTCCGGATTTCATCGAAGGCGGCGTTCTGTGGCGACACCAAGCGGTCCAAGCGTCCAACCTCGATGCGCCCCTGTTCATTGCACAACCAGGCCCGCTTTTCACCCTTCAGCACTCTGAGCTCACTCACGACCCGATACGTGGTTGATTGTCGGGCCACAATGGTTTTCCCGTCCTTGCGGAGGAGGAGATACGAAAATTTGAGCGCATCTTTGATGAACCCAACCGCCCTATCGATCTCACGAACGGACTGGGGCGGCTCCCACGGTCGTTCTTCGTGACACCAGTCATCAGGATGATCCAGCGCGGGACAGCTCGCTTCATGGAGGCAGGGACTATAGACCGTGCAGATCCCAGCTCCGAGCAAGCGATTGCGGATGTGATGAAGCATCCGCGATGTCACCCGCAAGGCTGGTTCCACCACCATCAGCGTGCCGTCCGGGGCAAGTCTTTTCAGAAGAGCGGCCAAAAACTCCGATCCTTCCGTAATCGCCCTGGTCGGCTCCTGACGACTGGCGGTCATTTCGCTCAAGCTGTTCGCCACAATGATGAGATCAAATTCCCCCTCCGATGAGATCCATGAACAGTCGTGCCACCCTTCAAGCAGGTTGTTGTATGTGCGCAATGACGCCTGCCCCTTGGCACCTCCAAGGCAAAAGGCATCCCAGATCAGGCCACTGAGCCTTAACGCTTGTCTCGACCGATCCACCGCCACAACGGACAGGCACCCGTTGGGCCGATGAGACCACCACCAATCCACAACCGCTAGAGGACCAGTTCCCGGACCGGAGCCAATGTCCAGCACTCGCAGTGGCTTCGCAAAGTCTGGTTTTGGCATTTCCTCGAGCAGAGTCTGGATTTTCGCGAGATTCACCGGCAGGAAATAATGAACATAGGCGGCCAGCCATTGCGAATGTTCAAGGTAGTCGCCGGGCAATTCCTCCCGCTGTCGCGTAAACAGGCTCGACAACTCGCGAACAGCTTCGCGAACGTGGACCGACGCAACGGCCAGGTGGGAGCCCCCCCGTTCGATCGCATCAAGAACCGGTCTGGACACTCTCGCCACATTGAGGCGGCGCATAGGGCTAGTGTATGCTGATTGTACGAAGGAGGACAACTATGACGGAAGAGATCTTAAAGGCGTACAAAGAGGTCGAAGCCGCCGTTGAACGGTACACCCGGTTGCTTCATGAGCACGTGACGATGCTCCAAAACATTGAACCGCCCGGATCCGACAGAGTAGTCCGCCTGACTGCAGGCTCAAAGGCCATGACTGACAGTGCAGCGATTTACTTGTCCTACGCCAAATACGTCGCCCATGGCATGCCGAGCAGTGACGAGATGATCGAGGACGACCTCCAAGGCTAACAGAGGGGAATGCCCGCCACCTCTTCATCTCATCTCTCCGACCATCTCTAAAAACGAAAGGGCCTGGACGGTTCACCGACCAGGCCCATGAGTGCCATCCCTCTTCGCAGAATGCCCGTCAGATGCTCCGCATGAAGTGAGCCACCTCTTCGGGGTTCACCGTCCCCCCCATGATTTGCGACATGGCCACATTGGTGGACTTTTTCCCCGTCAACCCGGATTCCACTTCATCAACGATCAATTCCACCGGCATAGACTGACCGCCATACACCCGCGGGCCTCCAATGATCCGAGCCTTGGAGTAGCCGTAGATCGCCGTAGCAACCTCGCGTGCCAACCAGCCGATATAGTTGAATTCTGGGACCACGATCAGTTTGGCATTGGCGCAGAGTTCCCGCAACTCTTTGGTCGGGAACGGCCGTATCGACCGAATCTTGATTAGCCCTACATTGAATCCTTTCTCCTTACAGAGGCGTACCGCCTCACGGGACTGGGCTGCCGCGCTTCCCGAAGCAATGATGACGGCATCCGCGCCCTCGACATTTTCTGCTGTCAAGAGCCCCCCGAGGTAGCGGTTAATGTATTTACGTGACCGTTCCACTGCCGCCCACACTTCCTGCTGCCAGACGGCATGGATGTTATACGCCATAAAGTTCGATTTCTGAACCGGGGCATCACGAGACAAACGAGCCGGTGGATTTTCCGCATCCAACACGGGTACAGCCCCGCGCCAAGGATCGCGCGGAGGAAGTTTGATCCCCCGGTCCTGCATCCGCACATAACCCCGCGCGTGGGTGACAAAAAAGCCATCGCAACAGACACCCACCGGCAAGGTGACATCGTTCTTCTCACCGATCACAAACCCAGCCATGATGAAATCAAACACATCCTGCTGGTTTTCTGCATGGAGAACAATCATTCCACAATTGATCAGATAGGCTATTTCAACATTGTCCGGCTGGATGGCCAACGGCGCATTGACAACCCGACAGGTAAACAATGCGACGGCCGGCAGCCGATGGCCAGGCCAGGAAGCAATGCCTTCCAAGCCCCGCAAGGTGCCAGGCCCCGCTGTAGCGGTAAAACACCGCACGCCAGCTCGGGACCCTCCGGCGATTGCCGCCATCACCCCCACCTCTTCCTCACCTCGATAGTACTCCTTGACGTATCCTTCCCCGTAAAGCACGCCTACCAGCTGCATGGTCTCTGACTGCGGAGTGATCGGGTAAGCGATGGCAAGGTCCACATTCGACCGTCTGATGGCCTCCTTGGCCGCTTCGCTTCCTGTAATGAACTCCCTGGTTCGCGGAGCTTCAAAGAACATATACTCGGGCGTCACGACCCGCTGCTTTTTGGCCTCCGCGTGAGGATCCTTCCTCCCTTCCACCTTTCCTTCCACCTTTGGAGTCGCAACACTGGTGATGGGATCGCCCTGGGGATTGGTTTTGACTTCGGTCTCGCTCATCGTTGCACCTCTTAGCTAGTTCGAGCGTCGCCGCCCGGCCTTATCCTTCCCGCATCATCTGTTCGGCAGTGTGCCCAAACATCGCCGCGCTGCCCGCTCCCCCCGGAGTCGGCGCAAACGCGAGAGGATTGGTGTGGGTCTTGCCGCCGTGAACCCTCGATTGTGTACCCGTGAACCGCACATTCTCCCCGTTCTCCGGAAGCTTGATGCCCATCTCCTCACGAACGCGCTTGAATATCTCCGCCACCCGCCGCAACTTCGCGGTATCCGCATCACGAATGCTTAACATCGCGTCTTCATGTCCCTGCTCGGCGCAAATCGCCATCGTGCAGCAGTTTGTCCCGGCGCGAATCATTTTCAGCGTCAGATTCGCGTAGTGACAGTGCACTCCGACAAAGATACAAGCCTCGATCTTATTACCCCAAATCGTCAGGTTGGGATGGTTTGGATTAATGACCTCTTCCGGATCAATCTTGGGATATTTGGGCCGGTAATCAGGCATAGGAATGATCATGACTTCGGGAATTTGAGCGGCGATCTCCAGCGTCGCCCTGGCCTTTTCGACCGCATGCTCATTCCACGCCCAGAGGATCAAGGGACCTGGGAAAATCGTCGGATTCTGGCTCGTGAGCATCTTTCTTGCCATCTCTTCGATGACGACTTCCTCATTAGGCTCTAGCAAACCATAAAACAACCCTTGGCCTGGCTCCGGCAATGTCACTCCCAACTGCGCCGCCGACGGCGGATGAAACCCTGCCGGCCCCGGTACAATAATGCGTTCTCTCGTATCTTGTGTCGTCGCCACGCCCGTTTCTCCCCCTTCCGTTCTCGAACGACTCCGCGCTTACAAATTAGAGACTTTACCCGATAACCGGGCTTGTCAGAACAGCCGTCGTGCTTTTCTCTCCATAGGTGATATTTTCTGTCAATGCCGCCTGCGGCAACTGATCGATCATGACCATCTTGATTGCATGATTTTTCGCCATGTTGTCGCAGACCCACACACACTGAGCGCACCCCTTGCAGCGATCCACTGCGACATAGGCCGATCCGTACTTGAATCCCTTGTCTTTCCCCAGTTCATCGCTGTACAGAATGGTATTGGCCTCGGGACAATACTGGGTGCAGAGCTTACAGTTCTTGGCAGCACAGATTTCCACATTAATGTCGGCAACAAGATACATGATGCTCCTTTAAGCCGTTGCGGCCGCGGCCACTGGTGCCTCGGCTCGTTGGACATCTTTGGCAGCCCATCCATGATCGACGGCATAGTTCCATGCCGCTCTCATGACGGCTACGTTCTTTTCAATCAGTTCCTGCTTCTTTTTGAACTTCCGTTCCACCACACTGTCCAGAGCCGCTGTCCCACCGGACACAACAAACCCCTTGCCCAAAAACCGATCTTTTACAGCTTGTTCCAGCGCCTGCATATTGGTCAAGCCGGTAATGGCTCCAATGCAGCCGACCAGAGCCATATTTGTCGCCAGATCCATCCCCGAGACCTCTAATGAGATCTTAGTCGCCGGAATATAGTACAGTTTCGCACGCCGTTCCTCTAATTCCCGTGCTTGATCCGACTGAAGCTTCATAGGCCCGTCATGGTTGATCAAGGCGATACCGTCTTCTTTCAATCCATAATAGAACGGCATGGTATAGGACTTCCCATGAGTAATGACTTGCGGATGGAAGATGATGATAATGTGGGGAAAGGTGATTTCTCCTATTTCGTAAATTGGCTCGTCGGAGACCCGCACATAGCTTTCAACCGGCGCCATCCGTTTCTCTGATCCATAAAAGGGAACGATCGTGCTCTCGCCGCCTGCATTGATGACCGCCGTGCTCAGGATATGAGAGGCCGTGACAACGCCTTGCCCCCCAACCCCTGCCATTCGAATGTTAAATCGCCTTGCCATTTGTCGACCTCCTTCAAAAAGAGACGCCTCCCTCAGACCTTCCCCGATATCGCAGCGGCGGGAGCGGCCGGTTTGGCAAGAAACTCCTTGTAGCCATATCGCTCGGTCAAGTACTGCTTCGCCTCCTCGGTGATGTATTCCTGGAATTGATACCGATCGTTTTCGACCGCTTTCGCGTCTTCCAAGACCTTGTCGGTTGGAATCGCGTACTCGATATTACAGGAGGTATAGGCCTGAATATAGGACGGTCCGATTTCACGAGCCACCAGCACCGCTTTCTTGATGACGCTTTCGACCCGGCGGGGGTTGTTCGGAACGACGGTCGCAACATACGCGCAGCCAGCCACCTTCGCCAGCTCCACCATGTTCATCTTCTCAAACTTCTTTCCCAGTGGCGCCATTTTCAACACTGCACCGCGGTTGGTCATACCGCTTTCCTGGCCGCCAGTATTGCCGTACACCTCATTGTCCAACATGATCGTCGTGAACCGTTCTTTGCGGAACCACGAATGCAGTACCTGCTGAAAGCCGATATCCGCAGTCCCTCCATCGCCGGCCATCACTACCACGTCCTTCGGTTTATCACCGAACCGCAACCGCAACCCGCGCGATAACCCACTGGCCACTCCGTTTTGATCACCGTAATTGCCGTACACAAATGGAATTGCCGCCTGCGAGATCGCCAGCCTCCCGCATCCAGCCGTTCCGACGGTGATCGTATCCTCCGGGTTGGGAAACGCAATCATCGCCAGCCGAATGAACAGCGTCATCGCGCATCCGGCACACATGGGATGCTCTTCGAGCACTTCCTTAAAACTTCCCATCTGCGACACGGTCACCTTTTTTCCAAAAGGGCCATGTTCGACCATGTCCCGGTACTCTTTGGGCATGAACTTTTCAAAACCATTCGAAAATTTCACGTAGTCGAGACTCATTGAGCACCTCCGTAATCTGCCGAGAACGCCGGCCCGTTATGGTTTCGCCTCTCAACTCTACTATTTCTGGACGACTGTCTTTAAAGGTACTGAGGATGACAGGAAGAGGATGATGCTTCGCCTCGGTCTTCCGGCACCATGAGGTGCCATCGTAGCAAAGCCCTAAAAATACTGTCAATGTTTCTCTCCCCCTTCAGGATACAATGCCCTTGCTTGAATGGGCAATGCATATCTCCAGCTAGACTATAATGAGTTGCTGTTCTGCTCAACTTCTCAGAAGGCCCAAGGCAGGCGAAAGAAGGCCTATCGGACAATCCACATCTAGGCCCTTTGCCCCAACGTGGGGCAATGGCATTTTCGTCTTGCATTTTCGTCTTGATGGGTGTCTCGATGAAAAAGCGAAGAAAAACGACAGACAGGGTATAGACGTGACAACAAGCCCGAAAGAGACGGCCAAATAAAAAATAGGCGGAGTGATTGTCATGACGGCTTCATCTCTTTACACTATTCCATCATGACTCGCCGCGTGCTCATTCCAGGAGAAGATGATGCCGGACACCATGTCGGTGGGGTCCATAAACGACCACCGATTCCCGATGAGTCCCAGAAGGCTGAATGTCCCAAGTTCATGACGCATGGGCCCTGCGGGGGAGTTCGGAAAGGCGGGTTCTGTGAAGTCTACCCTGACATGCCGTGCCCGTGGGTGACCCTTTACGTGGAGTTGGAGAAAATCGGCCAGACGGATTGGTTGAAGCAGGTATGAGCACCACTCAAGGACTACGTGTCCACCTGGCATGAAGAGCTAACTACTGTGAAGATCTCCCTGCACCATCCCATTTCCCCATTTCAGGGAACACTACAGCAGCGATCTTCACTGTGAGGAGGGGGAAACAGGATGCCACGGACGACCACGACCAGAAAAACAACCAGATTAGGTTACAACGAGGCCCACGCCAAGAGCGGGATCAACGCACCGCTCCCCGACATTGAGACCTTCCCCAACCAGTATAAGGGATACGAAATTACCATCGATATCCCAGAATACACGGCCATTTGTCCCAAAACCAAACTTCCAGACTTTGGCACCATTACAATTCACTACATGCCGGACAAGGAATGTCTCGAGCTCAAGTCCCTCAAACTGTACATCCATGCCTATCGCAACCTCGGCATTTTCTACGAAAATGCTGTCAACCGTATCCTGCAAGACGTGGTCAAGGCCTGTAAGCCCGTGTGGGCCAAAGTGACCGGCTCATTCAGCGCACGAGGAGGCCTTTCAAGCCGCATCGAAGCGAAATATCCTTAAACCATACACAACGACCGACGCGCCAGCAACTCATTGACCGGAAGGGGGATCGATCTTTCGCACACGACCCAACCGGTGGCGCCTGTTGGCACGTACCCCATGGCCACTTACGCAATCGGCGACATACAAGGCTGTTTTCGATCTCTTCGAGCCCTTCTTGACAAAGTGGCGTTCCACCCACCTGCCGATCGGCTTTGGCTGGTGGGCGATCTTGTAAACCGGGGGCCTCACTCATTAGAGGTCCTACGGTACCTCCGCGACCTCGGATCATCCGCTCAGATTGTTCTTGGCAACCACGACCTCTTTTTGTTGGCCGTGGCAGAAGGTGTGCTCCCATTGCGGCCTCAAGACACCATTGGCGAGATTCTAGCCGCACCCGACCGGGCGAGCCTCCTTTCGTGGCTGAGGCACCGTCCCCTTCACCATCGCGAAGGGCCTTATCTCATGGTCCACGCCGGGCTCCTTCCCCAATGGACGGTGGAAGAGGCCATCGGATATGCGCAAGAGGTTGAAACCGTCCTCACAGGCCCCGACTACCGGACATTCCTTCACCACCTCTTTCATGGTCCCCCCCGACCTTGGTCAGACAACCTTCACGGATGGGAACGTCTGACTGCAATCGCTCGGGTCCTGACAAAACTGCGCACCTGCACCTCTACTGGTGTGATGTCGAACTTTTCCGGCCCGCCAGACGAGGCACCAGGCGGATTCGCGCCCTGGTTCCAACTGCCTCACCACCGCGATCAGGGTCTCACACTTATTACCGGCCATTGGGCGGCCCTGGGACTTCGCTTGACGCAGGACCACATTGCTCTTGATACAGGTTGTGTATGGGGCAAACACCTGACAGCGGTGCGCTTGGAGGACCGATCAATTTTTCAGGTGGCCTGCATTCTGAACGAGGGTTCCAGGTCAATAGAAGGGGACTCATCCCGGCAACCTCTAAACGTGTGATGGTCGCGCACGGCGCCGGTCTGGCACGTCCTGATCATCGATCCTCCCCATCGATCCTTCCCATCGATCCTTCCCGATGAGGCCCAGCACATGGATACGCGGGCCCTTCAACCGAAGGCCCACGCAACGAACCATGAACGTGAAAGAACCGCACCGGGATGGATTGTCTGAAAAACGCCCCCTGGTCGAACCGGTTGGCCACACATCTGATCGCCCCCTCCTCAGCTCAGATGGACCATCTGGACCATCGCGGTCACGAGGGGCACAGCGATGGACCCTCTGAAGGGTCCAGGCCTGGCACTTCACTTCATTATGTTTCACATTTCGTACTGAAAGCCATGGAGTCCGAGAGGCGCCGCTTTATGTGTAACTCTCAGATGGCCCTGGAAAGGTCCCATGCTCAACTTCTTTTTTATAACGCTGGAGCGCATGGAGAACATCGGCCCTGAGATGTGCATAGGGCTTGACGAATTTGGGGACAAAATCATCGAACAGGCCGAGCAGATCGTACAAGACCAACACCTGTCCATCGCAATGGGGACCGGCGCCAATCCCGATGGTGGGAATGGTGAGCTGTTCTGTGATGGTCTTGGCCAAAGAAGCTGGGACCGCCTCCAAGACGATCGCCCGTGCCCCAGCCTGTTCAAGAATCTTCGCATCGGCAACCAGTTGTTCGGCCTGGCGCCGGTCTTTTCCTCGCACCTTGTAGCCACCATATTGATTGACCGACTGCGGCGTCATGCCAAGATGCCCGATGACAGGAATGCCGATGCTGGTCATAGCTTCGATACGGTCGGCGATGACGGCTCCTCCCTCCAACTTCACGGCATGGGCCCCGGCCTGGAGAAAGCGACCCGCATTCCACAGAGCCTCCTCCTTACTAATCTGGTACGACATGAAGGGCATATCCCCGATGACGAGTGACTGTCGAACGGCGCGGGCGACCAATCTTGTATGATAGAGCATCTCGCTCATCGTCACCGACAGGGTCGTAGTCCGTCCCTGCACCACCATCCCCAGCGAATCGCCGACCAGGATCGTCTCGATCCCCGCTTGCTCAACGATGCGCGCGAAGAGGGCATCATAGGCGGTCACCGCGACGATCTTTTTTTGGTCCTCTTTGTATCGCTGCAAATCGGGAACGGTCATCATTATCCGATCTGAGCCTTGGTGAGAATTTCTCCGATGCGGTGGATGCCTTTTAACGCCATGATGTGGACGCCGTCGCAATGGGGACGCACGGCCTTGATCGTCTCGACGGCGATCTCGACCCCGACCTCTTCGGCTTTGTCGCCCGCTTTGCGCAAGGCCTCGATCATATCCTGCGGAACCGCCATACCGGGAATGTGAGCGTTCATGTATTCCGCCATCTTCGCGTTCCTCAGAAGGAGGATGCCGGCCAATACCTTGACCTTGTAGGGGCGCACGGCTTTCATGAATCCGGCAAAGATCTCCGGATTATAGACGGCCTGGGTTTGAAAAAATTGAGCGCCCGCCTTGACCTTCACTTCAAACTTCGCCAGCACCGGACCGACCAATTCAGCTTCCGGCGTGACCGCCGCTCCAATTGCGAACGATGTCGGGCCATCAAGCTTGTTGCCCATCATGTCGTGTCCTTCATTCAAACCGCGAACCATCTGCATGACTTGAACCGAATCGAGGTCATAGACCGGCTTCGCGTCTTTATGATCGCCAACCGTCGGATAGTCGCCCGTCAAACACAGCACATTTCGAATCCCCAGTATGTGGGCTCCCAACAGATCGGATTGCATCGCAATACGATTTCGATCCCGGCAGGTGAGCTGCATGACCGGATCATGTCCCAGTTCATACAGCAGACGACAGACAGGAAGCGATCCGGCCCGCACGACGGCGGCCGTGTTATCCGTCACATTGACCCCATGGACTCGGCCCAACAACTGCCTGGCACTGTCCAGAATAGCCGTGATGTTGGTTCCTTTAGGAGGGTTGTACTCCACCGTGACCGCGAACTGCCCTTGTTCCAACACCTCTTTGAGCCTTCTGGGTTCCCGTATCATGACCTTACCTCAGCATTACCTCAGCATTCCCCACTGGCATCAGCCCCCCATGAACACGTCGCAATGGCCGTGGTATCCCTGTGCAAACCGCCACCCCTCTCCGGCTCATCCCTCCCCCTCCTGCCTCATCCCCGACAACTGCACGGCTACAAGCGAGCGCAGGCAAGGCTCTTCCTTGCTCGGTGACTTACACCAGCCCGGCGCTCCGCTTGGCCGATTCCACGGTATTCGCCAACAACATGGCGATTGTCATAGGACCAACCCCCCCTGGCACCGGACTGATCCAACTTGCTTTTTCACGAACCGGCTCAAAATCGACATCGCCGCACAACTTTCCATCCGGCAACTTATTCGTGCCCACGTCAATGACGACCGCCCCCTCTTTCACCATATCCGCCGTGACAAACTTGGCCTTCCCAATCGCCACCAGCAACAGGTCAGCTTCCCGGCACACAGCCGGCAGATCTTTCGTCTTGGAGTGGCAGATGGTGACCGTCGCGTTGCGGTGCAGGAGCATCAGCGCCAACGGTTTCCCCACGATGTTGCTCCGACCGACGACCACCGCCCGTTTCCCCTCGATCGTCACACCCGTGGATTCGATCATCTTGATGACTCCCTTTGGCGTGCAGGCCTCGAACACTGGGTTGCCCTCGACCAACCGGCCAAAGTTATAGGGATGAAACCCATCGGCATCCTTGTTGGGCGACACGGCTTCGAGGATGACCCGGCTGTCGATGTGTTTGGGCAGAGGCAACTGCACCAAGATCCCGTGGATGGTGGGATCAGTGTTCTTCTTTTCGATCAATGCCAACAATTCGGCCTGTGTCGTCGAGGCCGGCAACTTATGATCATCCACATAGATGCCGGCCAGCTCACAAGCCTTCTGTTTGTTCTTGACATAGAGATGCGACGCCGGATCATCGCCCACCAAAATCGTCGCCAAGCCGGGCCTGATGCCGGTCTTTGCCAATACCGCCGCCGATTCGACCGCCAACTGTTCTCTCACCTGCTGAGCTAGCGCCTTTCCATCGATCAATCGTGCCGCCACGACCTCCCTCCAACCTAATTTGCCTATATGATTATGAAAATTTATAAGAAGAAGCGTTCCATCCGCGTGAAGGCAAGCGCCGGCTCTTCCGCTCCCTCCCCTCCTGCCGCCACCGCCTCTTCCTCACGCACAGAAGTGCGCCAACTTAACAGGGCATTTTTGTCCAAGTCAACGACGGAGGCGGCCGCCACTTTCCTTGACAGGCTCTTTCACCATTGGCTAGGATGCCCCTCATCCTGCTCATGACCTAGCGGATGAAACCGGCGGCCCGCTCATTGCCAACGATGATGACGCTGACGGCTCCCCTGCGCTGCAACACAGGCGCAGCGATCCGTGTCGCCGCCCTGGTGTTGTGTCTTGCCCCACCTGTCGGCGCAGCTCAGATCCTTGGGTTGGAATCGCCTACCTGTTTCGTCAGTGATCAGTCCGGCGACTACTTCATTTCCAACATCAATGGGGAACCAGAAGCCAGAGACAACAATGGTTTCATCACCAAAGTGAACAGCCACGGCAAGGTCACTCACTTGAAGTTCATTCAAGGAGGGGTGGACAACGTGCACCTGCACGCCCCCAAAGGCATGGCCATTGAGGGGGAGATCCTATACGTTGCGGATCTCGACCAACTGAAGGGGTTCGACAAAACAACCGGAAAACTGCTCGTGACCGTCTCGTTTCCCCCACCCCCTTCCTCCCATGGCGCTGTTTCGCTGACGGATGTGGCCGTCGGACCCAATGGTCTCTTGTATGTGTCGGATCAGGGAGCCAACACTATCTACCGTGTGGAGACCTTGGCCCATCATAAAGTGTCTCTTCTGATTCACGATGACCGGCTGGCTGGACCGCGGGGAGTCGCCGTCCATCCTCAGACCGGTCATGTGATTGCCGTCAGTTGGAACAAGGGGAAAATCTTTGATATCGCTCCCGATGGCCATCTGACCGAACTGGAATCCAACGGATTCTTGACCGGGCGTTTTCAGAACTTGAGCGGCGTGGACTTCGATCGCTGGGGGAACATGTACGTGTCTGACCTGAGCAAAGGAAAAATCTGGCGGATGACGCGAGACGGCAAATTTCGTGTGATCGCCGAGTACTTGCCCGCTCCCGCGCACGTCAGCATCGACCGCACCAACAACATCATTCTGGTCCCATATCAATATGACAACGCCGCCGAAATGAATGGCCTCGAAACACCGACGGTCGGCAAGGGCAAGGACGGCAAGCGAACCCTCGCGGACTACGGATTCATTGCCCCTCCGCCTCGGCCTCCAACCGCCTCGCCACAGCCTGGAGCGACGGGGAACAAATGAGCCTCTGCTCCTACTGTTCTCGTCGCAAGGGCAAACGTCCGTGCCCTGCCCTGGGCGGCTCCATCTGCAGCGCCTGTTGCGGCGCACACCGCCTCTCCCGCATTTCCTGTCCCAGTCATTGCCACTATTTGGATAGCGGAGGCGATTATCAAGAGAGACGCCTTGGCGAGCAATTGATGCCGAGGCGACGGGAGTTTTATCACGAATTGGAGCACATCGCCGGCCCCAAGGGTGTCGCGCTATTTAACTTGATTGAGGTCGCAACCTATCGCTATTTCGAGGGGCGTCGGGACGGTCACGACGCCGAGGTGATTGCCGCGCTCCAATCGTTGCGCCGCGCGTTGAGCCCCTTGTACGTGCTTTCCTCACCTCTGCCCATCTTCGCCGAATATCTCAAGAAGGAGTACGAAGACTTTTTGAAAGACCATCCGCGGGAGATTGCCGAGCGGGACGAGGCGCCCCACATTCTCGACCGTGCCGTAGCCTTTGTCACGGCGTTCTCTGGAACTGATTTTCAATCCAGACGATTTCTCAATGGCCTGCTCGGCTATGTCAACACTTACCACCCCCGCGTGGCGGAACAGTTACGGGCCCAGCGAGACCAGCGGTCCATCTTGTTGCCTTCAACCTTGCTGCCTTCAACGCCCCTTCCTCCAACGACCACCTCTGGGCCCCACGTTCATGGGCCAGGATGCGAACATCCTCACTAGCCGTATCAATCCTTCAGGAACCGCCGCGCAGAGGGGGGATTTTACGCTCATCCTGTGGAGACCGTCATTGTGCCGGTGACATTTCGACTCCATCGTGAGCCTCCCTGATCGGTCATGGATCGACGCCCCGAAGCACTCCGCTGCACCAAGGTCATAGCGCCACCGTTCTTCATCTTCGACGGTTCCCACCCCACGCTACCCATTCCACTTCGGCGATAAACAACCGTCATGCTACTCGTCTCCTCTCGCCAAGTGGCTCTCAATATATCGCGCTAACCGCTGGTCCATTCCGTTCGAGAGGGAGACAATCTGAACGCCACATTGCCTGTCATCGCTCCACCGAACGAGAGCCTGATCAATCTCCACCAGCTCACCCACGGGCAACCATAGCTGGACAGCGACCAGGGTGCCCCTCGGAGGAGGAAATGGAACTTCCATTTTCAATCCATTCAAAGACAGGTCGCGCACCACCATCCTCTGCGCCACCCCGTGGATGATGAGGACTCCTCCACAGCGTGTCTCAATCCTTCGGTACATCCGCCGAGTGGAGACCACACGCATAGACCGACTCCTTTGGCTACGTCGTGGACCAATGGACCGACTCCTCGCCAAGGATAGCCAAACAGGAGCGGCAGCGCTATGCTACGGAAGAGGTCCCTCGAAAGGGGGGGAGCTTCAGAATGAGACAGAGACACCCTCGGCACGGGAAGAGGAGGCACGGCGGAGAGGGGAGAACCTTCGGCCATCGGTCGGTTTGCTAGTCCACAATCGTGACCGTCATTTCAATCCGCTCTCTCGGGTTGTCCCGCTCATCTCGCGGCACATTCACAATTTTGTCAGCAACGCCGATCCCCTTCACCACCTCACCGAACACCGTATATTTATTGTCCAGAAACGGCGAGTCCTCCACGACGATGAAAAACTGCGATCCCGCCGAATCGGGATCCTGAGCCCTGGCCATTGAGACGATGCCTCGTTTGTGCGAAATGTCATTGAATTCAGCCTTGAGCCGGATCGGGCGACCATTTTCATCTGTCGGCCCCCCCATCCCGTAGAGGTCCTTCTTCAACGAATCTTTGGTGTTGGGATCACCACCTTGGATCATGAACCCGGGAATCACCCGGTGAAAAATCGTCCCGTTATAGAACCCCGACTTGGCTAGTTTGATGAAGTTCTCGACATGTCTCGGCGCCACCTCAGGGAAAAATCTGATCTCCATGTCGCCGAATTTCGTCTTGATGATCGCCCGCGGCCCCTTTGAGACAGCTTCTTTTTGATTCGACGGTTTGTCGGCGGCGACAATGGAGCCGGGAACCGAAAGGGACCAGGCGCATCCTGTTAACAACGCCATACCGATCGTAACGCCCACTCGTCGCATCCACATACCCATCCTCCGTTCTTTGTGCCTCATCGTAGCAACCGCTCCAAGGCTGACCGTGCCGCTTCTTGCTCGGCCTCTTTCTTACTCAATCCCTGCCCTGTGCCGATCGTCATCCCCTCCATGATCACTTCCACCTCAAAGATTTTGCGATGGTCCGGTCCTGTTTCCTGCAAGGTCCTGTAGAGCGGCAACGACTTGCGATGTTTTTGACACCACTCCTGCAGCCTTGTTTTATAATCACCGCCGCCCGGATTGGCTCGCGTCAATTCCGTCTTTTGCAATTCTTCTCCCAACACATCGAGCACAAAGGCCCGGCTTGCTTCAAGTCCTCCATCAAGGTAGACGGCGGCGATGAGAGCCTCCAGGGCATTGGCCAAGAGGGACGACTTTTCCCGCCCCCTCGATCGCTCCTCGCCTCGTCCCAGCCTGAGGCGAGGGCCGAGATTGAGCCGCCGAGCGGCGACGGCCAATGACACCTCGCTGACCAAACCAGCCTTGAGCTTCGCAAGCGCGCCCTCCTTCATGCCAGGATACCGGACCGCGAGGTGCTCGGTGATGATCAACGACAGCACGGCATCTCCGAGAAACTCAAGTCGCTCATTGTGGCGAAGCGCCGCGCTTCTGCTCTCATTGACGTAGGACTTGTGCGTCAAGGCTTCATCGAGCAGCGCCGGATCGCGAAAACGGTAGGAGAGCCAACCGTGCTGGATATCGGCTCGGTCAGCCGGTGTCATCGGCGCCCTGGCACTAGGCATCCACCCGTTTGAAGATCAAACAGGCGTTCACCCCCCCAAACCCGAAGGAATTCGACAGAGCAGCGGTAATGGAGACCGTTCGTGCCTTGTGGGGCACATAATCCAAATCACACGCCGGGTCCGGGTTGTCAAGATTGATGGTGGGAGGCACCACCCCATGAAAGAGGGCTAGAATGCTGAAGATGGCTTCGACCCCTCCCGCGGCACCGAGCAGGTGTCCCGTCATCGACTTGGTCGAACTAATCGGAATGCCATAGGCCCGTTCACCAAACACCGTTTTGATGGCACGTGTTTCTATGGCGTCAGCCATCGTAGAAGTCCCGTGGGCATTGATGTAGCCGATTTGATCTTTGCCGATGCCCGCGTCCTGAATCGCCAGTTCCATGCAACGGACCGCCCCCTCGCCATCTTCGGGCGGCGCCGTGATGTGATAGGCGTCGCTGTTCATCCCATACCCAACGATTTCGGCATACATCTTCGCCCCGCGTCGGCGGGCGTGCTCCATCTCTTCGATGACGAGCACGCCGGCCCCCTCACCCAGCACGAACCCGTCCCGATCCCGATCAAACGGCCGGCTAGCCTTGGTTGGTTCGTCATTCCGAAAGGACAAGGCCTTGGCGGCGGCAAATCCCGCGACACCCAACGGCGTCACCGCCGCTTCAGCGCCGCCCGCCACCATCACATCGGCACGACCGTATTGAATGAGGCGAAAGGCATCCCCAATACAATGGTTGCCGGTCGCACAAGCCGTCACAATGGAAGAATTGGGGCCCTTGGCGCCGATCCGCATCGCCACCTGCCCTGACGCCAAATTGATGATCGTCATGGGAATAAAAAACGGCGAGACCCGACCAGGCCCCTTCTCCTTGAGCACGTCGTGATACCGTTCGATTGATCCTAGCCCGCCAATACCGGACCCAATGTACACGCCAACCCTGGTCGCCTCTTCCTCGGTGACCTTCAAACCCGCATCATCCACGGCCAATTGAGCGGCACCCACGGCATAGTGGATGAAGGTATCCATCTTTTTGATCTCTTTTTTTTCGATGAACTGAGCCGGATCAAAATCGGTCACCTCGCCGGCAATCTGAGCATCGTAACCGGTCGGATCGAACTTCGTGATCCGACGGATGCCCGACTCTCCAGCACACAGAGCCTTCCAGGTTTTTTCAACCCCGGTCCCGAGCGGCGTGACCAGCCCCACCCCCGTGACGACGACACGGCGGGTTGGCCGATCCGGTTGAGCGGACTGACGAGCTAGCATTTTTCCTTGATGTACTCCATCGCCTTGCCGACCGTTAGAATCTTTTCAGCATCCTCATCGGGAATTTCGATCGAAAACTCTTCCTCTAACGCCATCACCAACTCCACGGTATCGAGCGAATCGGCGCCGAGATCTTCGACGAAAGAGGCCTCCGGCGTCACCTCGTCCTCCTCCACGCCCAATTGTTCGGCAATGATCTTCTTCACTCGCTCTTCAACAGTTGCCATTGCTGTGCTTCCCTCCTTCCCTCATGAAACTACTCTCGTGCGCGCAGCACGGGACCGTGACAGCCGCCCCTAGGGCCCCGCTGGCATACCCTACGCCATCAACATCCCACCGTTTACATGCAGCACGTGGCCCGTGATATAGGTCGCATCGTCCGATACGAGAAACCGCACCGCCGCAGCGACATCAACCGGCGTGCCCAACCGGCCCAACGGAATTTGCTTTTGAAGCGTCTCTTTGATGTCGGCCGGCAAACCGCGAGTCATGGCCGTATCGATGAAACCGGGCGCCACCGCATTGACCGTGATATTGCGACTCGCGTATTCCCGCGCCACTGTTTTAGTAAAGCCGATCACCGCCGCCTTTGATGCGGCATAGTTGGCTTGTCCCACATTGCCCATCACGCCCACGATCGAGGCGATATTGACGATACGACCATACCGCTGCTTGGTCATGGTCTGCAAGACGGCCTTCGTACAGTTGAACGTCCCGTTCACATTCACCTGAAGCACCAGGTTCCAGTCTTCGTTCTTCATACGGAGCAAGAGACCGTCCCGTGTAATGCCAGCGTTATTCACCAATATATCAATTCGCCCCCAGGCCTTGAGGACCTCCTCGGCCATTGCCCTGGTCTCACCCGCGTCGGCCACATCGACCTTGAGATTAAGCGCCCGCCGCCCCAGTTTTTCTACGGCGTGCACCGTTTCACTGGAACGGGCCGGATCTAAATCGGCGACGGCGACATCGGCACCCTCCTGCGCCAGCCGTTCGGCAATGGCCCGGCCGATCCCCTGAGCCGCGCCGGTGACAATCGCAACTTTTCCCTGTAACGACATCCGTCATCTCCCGTCTGGTTCATCGATCCGGTGCCCGCCGGCCGTTGCACCTTCGTTTTGCCCGCTGACCCGAGTTTCCGCCCCCTATCCTCCCAACGCGTTCAACGTCGCCCGAAGCGTGGCAGGGTCCTGCACCTGAAGAAGCTTCGCTTCCGGCAAAATGCGCTTGATGAGTCCCGTCAACACGGTCCCCGGTCCCACTTCAACAAACGTCGCGACACCCATGCTCGCCATGGTGCGAATGGTATCGATCCACAACACCGGCGACGGCAGTTGCCGAATCAACGACGACTGAACATCGCGTGCCTTGGTAATGGCCTTGGCTTCGACGTTGTTGATCAACGGCACCTTCAGGTCCGACCAGGGGATGGAAGCAACGTCGACGGCCAGTCGATCAGCCGCCTGTTGCATCAATGGGGTATGGACAGGCACGCTGACGGGCAGGGGAATCGCCCGCTTGCACCCCTTGGTCTTGGCCACCTCAATCGCCCGTTCTACCGCCGCCTTTTCTCCGGCAATGACGATCTGGCCGGGCGAGTTGTAGTTCGCTGGAGCCACCACCCCCACAGAAGATGCCTGGCGGCAGACTTCCTCAACCACATCCGTCGTCAATCCAAGCAAGGCTGCCACGAGCCCGGACCCGGGCGCCACCGCCTCCGACATGTAGCGCCCTCGCTTTTGAACCAGCGCGACAGCGTCACCAAACGAGAGCCCGCCCGCCGCCACCAACGCCGAGTATTCCCCTAAGCTGTGACCCGCTACCACCACGGGTTTGATGCCGGCCGGCTCCAACACCCGCCACGCCGCGATGCTGGTGACCAACAAAGCGGGCTGCGTGTATTCGGTCAAGTTCAGTCGCTCGGCCGGCCCTTCAAAACACAAGGCCGCGCAGTCATACCCTAGCACCACCGACGCCTCGTCGTAGAGGCGCTTGAGTTCCGGGTATGCCTCGTACAAGGCCCGGCCCATTCCAACAACTTGCGAGCCCTGTCCAGGAAAGACTAGACCAACGTCTTGTGCGCCCCTCTGTGCCATCAATCGCTCGATATCGAACCGCTAGATATCGTAGAAACCCACCGGATTGTCAACGGGAAAAGCGCTTGGCTCTGGATGAAGCTCCTCTACGCAACGCTCGGCATCCGGCCACATCCGTACAATCACCCCGTCTCGCCTGTCGGTCCCGCCTTACCAGCGAATCATCGCGGACGCCCAGGTCAGTCCTGCCCCAAACGCGCCGAGCATAACCATCGAACCCGCCTTGATCCGGCCGGCACGCACCGCCTCGTCCAGGGCAATGGGAATCGACGCCGCGGACGTGTTGCCGTATCGGTCAAGATTGAACATCACTTTCTCCGGCGGCAAGCCCAGCCGCTCGATCACGGCCGTGAGGATTCTCACGTTAGCCTGATGCGGGACATAGAGGTCCACATCGTCCACGCTCAAACCATTGGCCGCCAACGTTTCGCGGGCGATCTCCTCCAACGTCCGCACCGCCACTTTGAAGGTCTCATGGCCCTTCATCTTGATACACTGCAACCGCTCGGCAATCGTTTTTTCCGACGACGGATTGCGCGATCCCCCAGCCGGCACCGTGATCAGCTCACTTAACTGGCCGTCCGAACGAAGATGGGTGGAGAGGATTCCCCGCCCATCCATTCCCTCGCCAGCACTCACAACCACCGCGCCGGCGCCGTCACCAAAGAGGATACAGGTGTTGCGGTCCGTCCAATCCGTGATGACCGACATGACCTCTGACCCGATCACCAGCACATGCCGCATGCCGGTTCTGACATAGGCATCGGCCACCGACAGGGCATAGACGAATCCGCAGCAGGCGGCGGAGAGATCACACGCCGCCGCCTTGGTTGCCCCCAGCCGATACTGGACTACGCAAGCCGTCGCCGGAAGCGGATAGTCGCCGGTACAGGTGGCAACCAATACCATGTCCAATTCGGTCGCAGAAAGCCGGGCTGCTTCGAGGGCGCGCCGACCAGCCTGAACGGCCAGGTCGGAGCAGGCTTCTCCCCCCGCCGCAATACGGCGCTCACGAATGCCGGTTCGTTCCCGGATCCACTCATCCGACGTCGCGACCATCCGTTCCAGATCCGCGTTGGTCAGCACCTTGGCCGGCGCATAGGAACCCGTTCCGGAGATCCATGGTCTCATGTCCGCGCCTCCACGGATGAGCGGGCGAGACTTTCTTCGATATTGCGTTGGATCAGTTCGCGCACATGAGCATCGGCCATGCCCTTGGCCCGTCGAATCGCATTTTTGATGGCCTTCGCTGACGAACGGCCATGACAGATGATGGTGATGCCGTTGACCCCCAGCAGCGGCGCGCCGCCAAACTCCGCGTAATCAATCCGCCGTTTTAATTTCCGCAACGGCCCTGCAATCAGCGGATAGGCCAACCGGCCGAGCCACGAACTAGACAATTCCTTCTCCAGCAACTTACTGATCGTTTCGGCAACCCCTTCGGAGATCTTCAGCGCCACATTCCCGATGAAACCGTCGCAGACGACGACGTCCGCGATCCCACTGTACACCTCGCGCCCCTCGACGTTGCCAATGAAATTCAACGGGCTGGCTTTTAACAGTTTGAAGGCTTCCTTGGTGACCTCATTGCCCTTGCTGTCTTCTTCTCCGATGCTCAGCAAGCCGATGCGGGGGTTCGGTTTGCCGAAGAGATGTTTCCCATATTCATTGCCCATCACGGCAAATTGATGGAGATCCTTGGCGCTGCAATCGACATTGGCACCCACATCCAAAATGATGGCTTCGCCGGAGACGGTCGGCAAGCTGGTCGCGATCGCCGGCCGCTCGACGCCCTTGGTTAACCCCAGCACGAAAAACGACGCCACCATGCTGGCGCCGGTATTGCCCGGGCTGACCACCGCGTCGGCCTCTCCGTTTTTGACCATCGTGGTGGCAATCCAAATTGAGGAATCCCGTTTTTTTCGAACCACCGTGGACGGCGATTCGTGCATCGACACAACCTGGGGGGCATGACGAATGGACAGCCGACTGTCGTGACAACCCAACCGTCGGCATTCCTCCTTGAGCAGGGCCTCATCCCCCACGAGGATGACCTCGACATCCGCTTCCCTGACGGCTTGGAGAGCGCCTTCGATGCAGGGCGGAGGACCGTAATCTCCCCCCACCGCATCAAGGGCAATCTTCATGCGCGACATGCTGCTCACAATCAGGTTCGGGTTTGGAAACCTTCTCGTTCGCGCGCGGCATGCTGCTCACTCTGAACACGGCAATCATCGGCCGCGGCCTTGACCACCACCGCACCACCAATGCCCTTGCTCGTGATCCCCTCGGATGCCAGCCGGCCCCATCGTCTCGCAGCCCCGCCCTCGGTTGTAAAACGACGCCACGCTGGAAGCGCGACAGTTGGACACCACGCCCTCCGAGCCACACAACCGAGAGGGGAGCTCAGACCGATCGCTCAAGCCTCTTCGACTTGAATGACGGCCTTTCCTTTATAAGTCCCGCAGTTCAAGCAGGTGTAATGCGGCAGTTTCAATTCATGACACTGGGGACAGACAGACATCCCCGGCGGCGTCATGCGCAGCTTCTGGGTACGACGCTGATCGCGCCGTGCCCGCGAATGTTTGTGTTTCGGATTTGGCATGTGGCTCCTTCGTTGTGCCGGCGGCACGCTTATCGGTTTGCCGAATTTCGGGCTTTACCTTGCCTGTCCCACAGAGACAGGAACGGACTTTCCCCTAATTCCCCCCTACAATGGCATGGCCCCTCGTTCAAATCCTTCCCGCACTGGGCGCAAAGCCCTAAGCAATCCTCCTTGCAGAGAGGGTGCATCGGCGACGCCAGAATCAATTGCTCTCGCAGCATCGGCGCGAGTTCCAAATGGTCACCGGAGTAGTAATATAGGTTGTCATCCGGCTCCTCTTCAGGGTGAACCTGAACCATAACAGCCGCTCGTTTCCTGGTCGTTTGTTCCGGCTTCATCGGGAATGATGGTGGCTTGGCCGCTCGCTCGTACACCACATGAACCGCAAAGGCGAGAGGATCATCGAATTCCTTGAGACACCGGACACATTGGCGGATGGCCGTGCCTTCGAGGACGCCGGTGACGCAAATGGTTTTCCCCACCACGCGAAAATCGAGCCCCACGGCCAACGCCCCCCGAAGCGTAAGGTCTTCCCGCGTCAATCCCAAATCTTCCACCGTCAGATCGCCGGACAGTGAGGGGGCATGGGCGATAATATCCGCGACTTTTGGTGTCAAAAGATCCATCATCTCCCTCTTCCATCCCACGGCCATTTCTCTGTGCCGACGCAGAACGTGCCTCGCCGACACTCACGGCCGCTCTTCCGCAAAGCTGATGATCGCGATATGCCTCGCCCGTTTGATCGCCACCGTCAGTTCTCGCTGATGACGCAAGCAATTGCCCGACATCCGACGTGGCACGATACGTCCCCGCTCGGTCAAGAAATTTTTCAAGAGGCCGGCATCTTTAAAGTCGATCGGTGTCTTGTCCACGCAAAAACGGCAGGGGCGCCTGCGCTGAAACAATTTCCCTCCCCCTCCGCTTCGCTCTGCCTCGCTGCTCCGCTCCATCCCATCCTCCTCTTGCTCGTTCCACAAGACTATACCGGCTCATCCATGTCGTAGGCGAGATCCTCGTGCTCCGACACCTCCACCGCGCCGGAAGTGACCTCCTGCCGTTTCGGCAAAAAGGTGACGCTCTGCGCGACGACCTCGTGTTTGCTTCGTTTCTGA
The DNA here is from genome assembly GCA_024331045.1 of Nitrospira sp. GTDB lineage: Bacteria > Nitrospirota > Nitrospiria > Nitrospirales > Nitrospiraceae > Nitrospira_D. The sequence continues at coordinate 2,125 of JANDJC010000007.1, read as the reverse complement.
CCATCCTCGGTTTCCCATCGCCGTTGTTGAAGCCGCCCCTCGACGATGACACCGTGGCCCTTGCTCAAGTACTGCCCACAATGTTCCGCCTGTTTGCCGAACACCACAATATCGACAAAACAGACCTCTTCTTTCACCTCATCTCCCTGTTTGAAGCGGCGGCTCACCGCCAGCCCGAAACTGGCCACCGGCGTTCCGGTCGGGGTGTACCGCAACTCAGGATTTCTAGTCAGATTGCCTAACAGAATAACTTTGTTAAACCCTGCCACTCTCGGCTCCCACGGACTCTTGAACCGCCGGCTCCATCACCTGGCGAGGCGGCAATTCTTTTTCGTGCTGAACGGTGAGAAATTTGATGATATTGTCCTCCAGCCGGTAGGCCCGTTCCAACTCTCCCACCGTCTGACTGGGGGCCTTAAAATAAAAGTAGGCGTAGGTGCCTCTCCGTTCGCGGCGCACTTCGTACGCCAGTTTTCTCTTGCCCAGGTTTTCAATCCTCATGAACTGGGCGCCGGCCTTGTCGGCCACATTTTTCATTTTCTCAATCAGGGCATTCGTCTCGTCATCGGAAAGGGACGGACGAATAATGAAGAGAGACTCGTAGATCCTCATGCGGCAATCCTCCTGGACAAAGGCCCCCGAACCGGTCGGGAGCGAGGTGTGGGGCGCCCTCGGCGCAATCGGGGAGCGACCGTAGCACAAGGTCGAAACGACTGTCAATAAAGGCGCCTCTTGCGAGAGTCGTGTAAGCCCCTGTGGGCGTCAGCCCCCTCGTGAGCCGTGCTAGACTCGTGCGGGGTCCATGGAACATGCGGGGGACATGCCTCATGAAACCAGAGGACGCACCAATGCGCATCCAAGGAGAAGAAAAGGATCGAATGAGGCTCCCCCTCAGGGCGCTACGATTGGGAAGAACAACCCCGCTTTCCGATCCTTGCGGGTGGCCCCGACGCCCGAAGAGGGATTACGGCGTTCCATTCAGCTTTCAGACTTCGGATACCGGCAGTTGATCGCCTCGACCCGGTTGCACCATCCGGACGCATCAACCGAGACCATTGCCGAATTCGCGTACACGACTCTTTTGACCTGGGAACAGGTTCGTTCATCGCTCCGGCTCGCACCGAGGACTGCTTCGCGTGGCCGCCGCTGAGTCCCCTCCGTTTGAAGAGGCCTTCGATGATCTGTTTCGCGCCCTGAACGAGCTCTCCTTCCCCTACCCCCTACTGCTTGATGGGAGCGCTGGCTTTGGGAGCATGGGGCACTTCACGAGCGACGCACGACCTCGATGCCATGGTCGCCATTGGTCACCCCGACCGCCCTCAACTCTTGCAAGCACTGGAAGAGTACGGATTTGTGTACGGATTTGTGGAGGATGCCCAATGGGCGGAACGGAACACAACCCAACGCTCAGGGACTCCCACATTCGGTTACGACGTGGAGCCATCCCGGTCGATCTCATGCTCCTCAAAGACGACCACGATCGAACTTGTCTCAGCCGGCGTCGGCACTATGCGCTCGGCAACCTGTCCCTGTGGATCATTTCCCCGGAGGACGTGGTGATTCACAAATTGAAGGCGGGGCGAGCGCAGGACTTCATCGACGTGCTGTCGATCCTGCAACGTCAAACCGGCTCACTGGACCACGCTTCTATTACCGACAGGGCAAAGAAGCTTGAGACCTGGGAAGAATGGCGGTACGTGGGGACCCAGGCTGATGCCTCAAGGCCTTAAGTGGCGGAACGATCCCGCATGCCCGATGCTCATGCCGGGAGCATTCGAGGGGCATTCGCCTATTCTGACGAGAGCCACCGCGAGCGCAAGCAGGTCAGACAACCAACAGACACCCAACCACCATCGATGGGACACTGACGGAGCAACCCGGCACCGGCCTGTCCGTCAACCTTCCTCCTCCGTTGGGAATGGTGGGGGATCAGCCTCCGCTCCCGATCCGCCACTTCATACCGGAACCGCCCACAACACGCCGGGCCGGGGGTGGTCACCCCCGGCCCGGTCATCGGATCCGCCTCCCTGTTCCCTCTTCGCGCTCGCGGGGGGCGCCTCCGTCCACCGGCGACAACCGCCACCCGGCGTAACGGCCTGCGGCTTCCCCCGCGCGACTATTTCAG